>NZ_JANPCD010000081.1:0-7255 GCF_031430775.1 Sandarakinorhabdus sp.
CGTGGCGGTCAGCCGGCGGGGCGCCGACCCGCGCGAAAGCGCCGTTGCGGCCCGCGCACGCGGCCTGCACCGCAACAGCGGCCGTGTCACCGATGTGGCGGCGATGGCGCCTGATCTGGTCGTCACGTCGCGCGGCGATCCGGCAGCGGCGCTGACGGCGCGGCGGCTGGGGATGACGGTGCTGGAACTGCCCGAACCGCGTGATTTGGCCGGGGTGCGCCGCAATATCCGCGCGGTGGCCAGCGCGCTGGGCCGTGTGCCGGCCGGTGCCGCGCTGGTGGCCCGTATGGACGCAGCGCTGGTTGGGCCGCCAAAAACCGTCAGCGCGCTGATGGTCGGCGGCGGCGGCAACACGCCGTCAAGCACCGGCCTGACGGCGGCATGGCTGCGCGGCGCCGGGCTGGCGTTGCAGGACGTGCCGCAGGGCCGCATCAGCCTGGAACGACTTCTGAGCAATCCGCCGCAAGTGCTTCTGACGACACGCTATCACCCCGGCAGTTATTCCTCGCAGGCGGCATGGCTGGCGCACCCGGCGTTGCGGCGCCTGCCGGCCAGCACGGCGCGGCGGCAAACCGATGGCCGGGTATGGATTTGCGGCGGGCCTTCGGTGGCCGATGAAATCACTGGCCTGCGGCAATGACACGGCTGATGGTATTCTTGGCTGTCGTGACGGCGCTGCTGGCGGCGGTGTCGCTGTTGTGGGCGCCGGGCGAATTGCTGGCGCTGTCGGCGCGCGCGCCCGACCTGGCGCGCACCATCATGTTCGAACTGCGGTTGCCGCGCACGTTGCTCGGCCTGCTCATCGGCGGCGGGCTGGGCATCGGCGGCGCGGCCATGCAGGCGCTGCTGCGCAACCCGTTGGCGTCGCCCGATGTGCTGGGGCCATCGACGGGCGCGGCGCTGGGCGCGGTCATTGCCGGTTATTTCCTGGGCGGCGGCGTGGTGGCCATGGAAATCGGCGGCATCGGCGGGGCGATGCTGGCGCTGGCGCTGCTGGTGGCGCTGGCCGGGCGCGGCGCCGGCACCGCGACCTTGATTCTGGCGGGCGTTGCCATCAGCGCGCTGGCCGGCGCATCGGTCAACCTGGCGCTCAGCCTCGCGCCGTCGCCCTATGCGCTTTATGATGTGATGTTCTGGCTGATGGGTAGTCTGGCCGACCGATCGCTGCCGCAATTGCTGATGACCGCGCCGGTGATGCTGGCGGCGGGCGCCGTGCTGGCGGCGCAGCGCGGCCGGCTCGATACGCTGGCGCTGGGCGAGGATGTGGCGGCCAGCCTCGGTGTCGATGTGGCGCGGCTGCGCTGGACAGTCATCATCGCGGTCGGCGTCATGACCGGCGCGGCGGTGGCGGCAGCGGGCAGCATCGGCTTTGTCGGGCTGATCGTGCCGCATCTGGTGCGGCCTTTTGTGGCCGGCCGGCCGGGCGCTGCGCTGCTGCCCTCGGCGCTGGCCGGTGCAGCGCTGTTGAGCGCGGCGGACATAATGGTGCGGCTGCCGCTGGCGGATCAGGAGATCAAGCTGGGTGTGTTTACGGCGCTGGCCGGCGCGCCGTTCTTTTTGTGGCTGGTGGTGCGCAGCCGATGAGCCTTGCCGCCATTGCTCTTTGCCGTCGTCCGATGCTGGTCCCGACCGATATCGCGTTTTCGCCCGGCACTCTGACGGGTCTCATTGGCCCCAATGGCGCCGGCAAGACCACGCTGCTGCGTGCGCTTGCGGGCCTGTCTGCCGGGCCGGGCGTGGTAACGCTGGACGGCGCGCCGCTGCGGGCTGATCCGCACCGGCTCGGCTGGCTGCCGGCGGACCGCGATGTTGCCTGGCCGCTGAAGGCACGCGATCTGGTGCAACTGGGGCTGGGGCCGGGCGCGGCGCGCGATGATACGGCGTGCATGGCCGCGCTGGCGTTGACCGATGCCGGGGGTTTTGCCGATCGCGCCGTCGATACGCTCTCCACCGGGGAACGTGCCCGCGTGCTGCTGGCGCGGGCGCTGGCGGCGCGGCCGGCGTGGCTGCTGCTTGATGAACCGGTGGCCAATCTTGATCCGGGGCACCGGCTGGATGTCATGGCGATGCTGCGCGGGCAGGCCGCCGGCGGGGTTGGGGTAATCGCTGCAATGCACGATCTTGATCTGGCCGCGCGCTGTGACCGGCTGGTGATGATGGCCGATGGCGCGGTGGTGGCGGACGGTCCGGCGGCGGTGGTGCTGGCCGATGCGGCGCTGGGCGATGTGTTTGGCGTCGTGCGCGGGCAAAACGGCTGGGAACGGTTGAGGAAAGCGCCGTGATGCGCCTATAGCTGGCACATGTCACATATCGGCCAGCCCCTCCCCCCTTCGGCGCGCGTCAATGCCGCCGCCATGGCCGAACTGGTCGCCGAATTGCGGGAACGCGCCGCGCGCATCGCGCTGGGCGGGCCGCAATCGAGCCGGGAGCGGCATGTCGCGCGCGGCAAGCTGCTGCCGAGGGACCGGGTCGAAGGCTTGCTCGATCCCGGCACGGCGTTTCTCGAAATCGGGCAATTTGCTGCCGATGACGTCTATGGCGAGGATGTGCCGGCCGCCGGCATGATCGCCGGCGTCGGTCAGGTGTCGGGGCGGCTGTGCGTCATCGTTGCCAACGACGCGACGGTGAAAGGCGGCAGCTATTACCCCCTGACGGTGAAGAAACATCTGCGCGCACAGGAAGTGGCAGCGCAAAACGCCCTGCCCTGCATCTATCTGGTCGATAGCGGCGGTGCCAATTTGCCCCGGCAGGACGAGGTATTTCCCGACCGCGACCATTTCGGGCGGATTTTCTTCAACCAGGCCACCATGAGCGCCGCCGGCATCCCGCAGATTGCCGTGGTGATGGGCAGTTGCACCGCCGGCGGCGCCTATGTGCCGGCGATGGCGGACGAATCCATCATCGTGCGCGGCCAGGGCACGATTTTTCTGGGTGGGCCGCCTCTGGTGAAGGCCGCGACCGGCGAGGAAGTCAGCGCCGAGGATCTGGGCGGCGGCGATGTGCATACGCGCCTGTCGGGCGTCGCCGATCATCTGGCGGAGGATGACGCCGATGCGCTGGCCATCGCGCGGCGCATCGTGGCGACAATCCCGGCGGCGGCGGCCTTTGTGCCTGCAGCGCCCCGGCCACCGCGCTTTGATCCGTCGGAACTGGGCGCATTGGCGCCGCTCGATACGCGCCACCCGGTCGATGTGCATGAGGTGATTTCGCGCATCGTCGATGGGTCGGAATTGCAGGAATTCAAGCAGCGTTATGGCGAGACGCTGGTCACCGGCTTTGCCCATATCGAAGGCTATCCGGTGGCGATTCTGGCCAACAACGGCATCTTGTTCAGCGAAAGCGCCCAGAAAGGCGCGCATTTCATCGAATTGGCCTGCCAGCGCCGCATCCCGCTGTTGTTCCTGCAGAATATCAGCGGCTTCATGGTCGGGCGCCGGGTGGAGAATGAAGGCATCGCCAAGCACGGCGCCAAGCTGGTGACGGCGGTGGCATGTGCTGCCGTGCCCAAGATCACCGTGGTGACAGGCGGCAGTTTCGGCGCCGGCAATTATGGCATGTGCGGGCGGGCCTACAGCCCCAATTTCCTGTGGATGTGGCCCAACGCGCGCATATCGGTGATGGGCGGCGAACAGGCCGCCAGCGTGCTGGCCACGGTCAAGTCTGGCGGGTTCAAGTCGGCGGCGGAGGAGGAAGCCTTCAAGGCGCCAATCCGTGCGCAATATGAGGCGCAGGGCAACCCCTATTACGCCAGCGCGCGCCTGTGGGACGATGGCATCATCGACCCCGCAGACACCCGCAGCGTCGTGGCATTGAGCCTGGCGGCATCGCTGCAAAAGCCGGTGGGCGAGACGCGCTTCGGCTTGTTCCGGATGTGACGATGGCACTCGAAACCCATATCGATGCCGATGGCGTCGCCCATGTCACGCTGGACCGGGCCCAGCGTCACAATGCCTTTGACGAGGCGTTGATTGCCGCATTGGCCGAGACGTTTGGCGCGCTGGGCGTGGAGCCGGGTGTCCGCGCCGTGGTGCTGTCGGGCAAGGGCAAGTCGTTCTGTGCAGGCGCCGATCTGGACTGGATGAGCCGCGCCGCCGGTTATACGCAGGCGCAGAACCGCGAGGATGCGCAGCGTCTGTCGGACATGCTGGCGGCGATCAATGATTGTCCCAAGCCCGTGATTGCCATTGTGCACGGCAATGTCGCGGGCGGCGGCGTGGGCCTGGCGGCGTGCGCCGATATGGTCGTGGCGATCAGCGGCGTGCAGTTCAGGCTTTCCGAAGTGCGGCTGGGCCTGACACCGGCAACGATTTCGCCCTTTGTCATGGCCAAGATCGGCGCCAGCGCGGCGCGGCGCTGGTTCCTGACCGCCGAGGCGTTTGGTGCGGACGCGGCGCGGGACATGGGCCTCGTGCATGAAGTTGCGGCCGACAGGGACGCGGCGGACGCGGTGGTGGCCGGCTGGCTGGCGCATCTGGGCGCTGCTGCACCGGGCGCGGTCGCCGATGCCAAGGCGCTGGTGCAGGATTTTGCGGGGCGCGACATTTCGCTGATCCTCCGGGCCGAAACCGCCGCACGCATCGCCGCGCGCCGCGCCAGCGATGAAGGCCGCGAGGGCATTGGCGCCTTTCTGGGCAAGCGCAAACCGAATTGGGTGAAGGAATGACAATGAACCTCTTCGTTTTGACTGCGCTGGCCGTGATGTGTGCCGCGCCGGCGCTGGCCAGCCCGGAAACCGAAGTGCTGGCCGCCACCGATGCGGTGATGGCAGCCATCAACACCCGCGATGCCGCCGCCTTTGACCGGATTGCCGGGCCGGACCTGGTCATCCAGACCATCAGATTTGCCGCCGATGGCAGCTCGCAGATGCGGTCCGTCAGCCGCGCGCAGATACTCGAAAGCTTTGCCAAGACCCCAGCGCCCTTCGACGAACGCCTGCTCGGGCGCAACATCTCGATCACGCGGGATTTTGCGCATGTGTGGGCGCCTTACACGCTCGACATCGGCGGCAAGCGCATCCACTGCGGCGTCGACAGTTTTGGTTTCATGAAGGTTGCCGGCACATGGAGGCTGACCAGCCTGGCGTGGACCGCCGACCCGCAAGGTTGCACCCTGTGAGCACACCCCTGAAAAAGCTGCTGATCGCCAATCGCGGCGAAATTGCCCGGCGGGTCATCCATTCGGCGCACGCCATGGGCATTGCGACCGTTGCCGTGCACAGCGGCGCCGACGCCGCATCGCCCTTCGTGCGTGAGGCCGGGCAGGCCGTCGCGCTGGGCGGCAACCGTCCCTATCTGGACGGCGCCGCCATCATCGCGGCAGCCTTGCGCACAGGCGCCGATGCCATTCACCCCGGCTATGGCTTCTTGTCGGAAAACGCCGATTTTGCCCGCGATGTGCGCGCCGCCGGGCTGACTTTCGTTGGCCCGCCCGAGGCTGCCATGCGGGTCATGGCCCTGAAGGACAGCGCCAAGGCCGAGATGAAAAAGGCCGGCGTGCCGATCACGCCGGGCTATCAGGGCGATGACCAGAGCCTGGTGCGGTTGCAAAAGGCCGCGCAGGCCGTCGGGTTTCCGCTGCTGATCAAGGCTGTGGCCGGCGGCGGCGGCAAGGGCATGCGGTCGGTGCACAGCGAGGCCGAATTTCAGGATGCGCTGCTCGCGGCGCAACGCGAGGGCGAGACCAGTTTCGGCAACGCCCATGTGCTGCTGGAAAAGCTCATCCTTCGCCCGCGCCATGTCGAGGTGCAGGTGTTCGGCGATGCCCATGGCCATGCCGTGCATCTGTTCGAGCGCGACTGTTCGCTGCAACGCCGTCACCAGAAGGTCATCGAGGAAGCCCCTGCCCCCGGCCTGTCCGACCGGCTGCGCCACACTTTGGGCGTGGCTGCCGTCACCGCCGCGCTGGCCATCGGCTATGAGGGCGCCGGCACGGTCGAGTTCATCCTCGACATGGATACGGTGGATGCGCACGGCGACCCGGCATTCTACTTCATGGAGATGAACACGCGCCTGCAGGTTGAGCATCCGGTGACCGAGTTGATCACGGGCCAAGATCTGGTGGAGTGGCAACTGCGTGTCGCGCGCGGCGAGCCGCTGCCGCTGGCACAAGACGCGCTGCGGGTCAGCGGCCACGCCATGGAAGCGCGGCTGTATGCCGAGGACCCGGATTCGGGTTTCCTGCCCGCCACCGGCACGCTGTCGCGGCTGGTGTTTGGCACCGGTGATGGCGTGCGCATCGACACCGGCGTCGAAACCGGCAGTCGCATCGGGCTGGACTATGACCCGATGATCGCCAAGGTCATCGCCTGGGGGGCGACGCGCGAGGAAGCCATCGACCGGCTGGTCGGCGCACTGGATGCCACCATCGTCGAAGGGTTGAAGTGCAACCGGGCGTTTCTGGCACGGCTGGCAAACCATGGCGCGTTCCGGGCCGGCGAGGTCGATACCGGGTTCATTGGCCGCCATGCCGATGAGCTGGCGCCGCCCGCCTATGTGCCGGCGCATGTGTTGCTGCTGGCGGCGCTGTCGCTGGCCATGCCCGGTGCGCCTTGTGCCGCAGACTTGCCGATATTCCAGCGCCGCGCCTTTCGCATCAACCTGCCCGAGAAACGCACGTTGCGGCTGTGGCACGGCGAGGCGGCGCATGTCATCGGGCTGCGGGCCATGGGTGCGCGCTGGCGGGTCGCCGGCCTGCCGGGCATCGGCGAAGTGGGCGCACGGCGCAGCGGCGGTGACGGGCTGGTTGTCGATATCGGCGGGCAGATCAGCCAAGGCGTCGTTGTGGTCGGCGATGACCGCATCGACGTGCGCAGCGGCGGCCAGAGCTGGCAAATCAGCCGCACCGCGCCGCGCAAGGCGGTGGCCGGCGGCGCAGGAGATGGCCGGGTGATGGCGCCGATGCCGGGCCGCGTGCTCGCCGTCGATGTGGCGCCGGGTGCGGTCGTCGAAGCGGGCGACCGGCTGCTGGTGCTGGAAGCCATGAAGATGGAGCACCGGCTGACGGCCCGTGCGCCAGGCACCGTGACGGCGGTGCATGTCGGCGTGGGCGACCAGATCGCCGATGGCATGTTGCTGGTGGAAATCACTGCCTGAAACGGGTGGCCGGACCCAGGCGGCGGGGCTGCCGCGCGGGTCTGGGCCCTTCCGGCCGGAAGCTCAGAATGTGTCGTCGGCAGGCTGTTCGCGCCAGGCCAGGATGATGCCCGGTAGCGCCAGGCTAGTGATGCCAAAGGCGGACAGGAGGTCGATGGCTCCGT
>NZ_JANPCD010000082.1:0-16387 GCF_031430775.1 Sandarakinorhabdus sp.
CCGACATTTTCCAGCGCGTTCTGCATGGCCAGCGCGTTCATGACCGTAGCGAGCATGCCCATGTAGTCGGCAGAGCCGCGATCAAAGCCCTTGGCCGCCGCCGCCAGCCCGCGAAAGATATTGCCGCCGCCGACAACGACGCAGACCTCGACGCCGGTATCGTGCACGGTCTTAATCTCGGCGGCGATGCGCGATGCTTCTTCAGGGTCGATGCCATATTGGCCCGCGCCCATCAGCACTTCGCCGGACAGCTTCAGGAGAATGCGCTTGAAGCCGGCCATGGCGAGTGTCTCCTGCGAAGATTGCGAAGCCGTCCTAACCAGACGCAGCGCATGTGCCAAGCGGCGTGCATGTCCATAGCCCAAGAAAAAGGCGGACAGGGCCTGCGCCCCGCCCGCCCTGCAGCGCAGGTCAGAGACCGGCGGCTGCTGCGACTTCGGCTGCGAAATCCTTTTCTTCCTTTTCGATGCCTTCACCCAGCTGGATGCGCACAAAGGCCTTGACGGCGATCGGAACGCCAGCGGCCTTGGCGGCAGCGGCGACGACATCGGCGACCTTGGACTTGCCATCGGTGACCAGCACCTGAGTCATCAGGGCGTTTTCCTGGGCGAATTTGCGCACGCCGCCTTCGATCATCTTTTCGATGATTTCGGCTGGCTTGCCCGACACGGCAGCCTTTTCACGGGCGATGGCGCGCTCGCGTTCGACCAGCACCGGGTCAAGACCGGTTTCGTCCAGCGCCAGCGGGTTGGCGGCGGCGACGTGCATCGCCAGCTGCTTGCCCAGCGATTCGAGGATTTCGGCAGGTGCCGAGGATTCCAGGCCGACAAGCACGCCGATCTTGCCAAGGCCCGACGCCGCAGCGTTGTGGACATAGGAAGTCACGACGCCCTGTGTCACTTCGACGATGGCGGCGCGGCGCAGGTTCTGATGTTCACCGATGGTGGCGATGTTGTGGGTCAGCTTGTCGTGCACGCTGCCATCGCTTTCGGGATAGGAAGCAGCCAGCAATGTGGCAACATCGCTGCCCAGTTCGGCAGCCATCTGCGTGACCGTGCGGACAAAACCCTGAAAGGTTTCGTTCTTCGCAACGAAATCGGTTTCCGAATTGACTTCGACGACAGCGCCGCGCGTGCCGGCGACGGTCACGCCGATCAGGCCCTCGGCAGCAGTGCGGCCGGCCTTTTTGGCGGCAGCGGCGAGGCCCTTGGTACGCAGCCAGTCAACGGCGGCTTCGGTGTCACCGGCGGTTTCGTTCAGTGCCTTCTTGCAGTCCATCATGCCTGCGCCGGTACGGTCGCGCAGATCCTTCACCATTGCAGCGGTAATGTCGGCCATGATTGTGGCTCCCTCGTTGTGACAGGGACCGCAGTGACGCGTCCCCGTGAAAATCCTGTGACAATTTCATCAGCAGCCGGCGTCTCGCCCTTGCGGGAAGGGCCGGATGCCTTGCGACACCCGGCCCTGCTCCACTGGCTTGGCCGGATTTAGGCTTCGGGCGCGGCTTCGACCACAGCGTCCGGTGCCGCTTCGACCACGGCTTCGGCCACTGGTTCAGCAATGAATTCCACCGGCGCTTCTTCCATGGCGCCCAGATCGACACCGCGATCGGCAGCGCGGCCCTGGCGGGCATCGATGACGGTGTCGGCAATGGCGTTGACGTACAGAAGGATGGCGCGGCTCGCGTCATCATTGCCCGGAACCGGGAAGGCGATTCCGCTCGGGTCGGTGTTGGTGTCGAGAACGGCCACGACCGGGATACCCAGCACATTGGCTTCCTTGACGGCCAGTTCTTCCTTGTTGACGTCGATGATGAAGATGACTTCGGGCAGGCCGCCCATGTCACGGATGCCGCCCAGCGACGCTTCGAACTTGTCGCGCTGGCGCGTCAGCTTGAGCACTTCCTTCTTGGTCAGGCCGGCGGTGTCGCCCGAAAGCTGCTCTTCGAGCATCTTGAACTTCTTGATGGAGCCCGAGATCGTCTTCCAGTTGGTGAGCATGCCGCCCAGCCAGCGATGGTTGACATAATGCTGGCCGCAGCGGCGCGCGGCTTCGGCGATCGGGTCCTGCGCCTGGCGCTTGGTGCCGACGAACAGCACCTTGCCGCCATGCTGCACCGAGGCGCGCACGAAATCGAGGGCGCGCGCGAACAGCGGCACGGTCTGCGAAAGATCGATGATGTGGACGCCGTTGCGATCACCAAAGATGTAAGGCTTCATCTTCGGGTTCCCGCGGTGGGTCTGGTGGCCGAAATGGGCGCCTGCTTCAAGCAGCGGCGCCATGGAAACGACGGGAGTCGCCATAATTTTCTCTCCTCTATCCGGTTTGACCGCTGCAGGGGATGTTCGGATTTTACGCCGACACCGGATGGGTTGCCCCTGCATGGGGTTTCCGGCGTCATTGCCGGAAGCGGGGCCATAGCGGCGGGGGCGGCGCCGGTCAAGCAGTGCGATTGTCCCGAGAGGGCGCCAATGCTAAATTCCTGGACCGCTCAGGAGTACGGTCAATGTCATCACTCGCCGCCGCCCGGCCCGTCACCTTTATCATGACCGGCGATGCCGCCGCTTCACGCAGCTTTTACCAAGGCGTGCTGGGGCTCCCGCTCGGCCCACAAGATGCATTCGCAACCGTATATGATCTCGGCAACACGACGCTGCGCGTGACTGAAATCCCGGATTTCAAGACGGGCGCCCACCCGGCGCTCGGTTGGCATGTCGATGATATCAACGCCACAGTCACCAGCCTTGGGAGCAAGGGCGTCAACTTCACCATTTACCCCGGCTATAACCAGGACGAACTCGGCATCTGGACGGCGCCCGATGGCAGGGCAAAAGTCGCCTGGTTCAACGACCCCGATGGCAATGTGCTCAGCCTGACCCAAAGCTAACGCGGCACAACCCGAAGCAATTTGCCATTCTCGGCATCGGTCAGCAGGTAGAGCGCGCCGTCCGGCCCCTGTATCACATCGCGGATGCGTTCCTTGCGGTCCGCCAACAGGCGTTCCTCGCCAACGACCTTGTCGCCCTTGAGCACCAGCCGCACCAATCCCATCGATCGCATGCCGCCGATGAAGATGTTGCCTTTGAATTCAGGCGCGCCCTTGCCGCTGTGGAACACCATGCCGGACGGTGCGATGACCGGGTCCCAATAATAGGCCGGCTGTTCCATGCCCGGCGCCTGCGTCATGCCGCCGCCGATGACCTTGCCGCTGTATTCCTCGCCATAGGTGATTGTCGGCCAGCCATAATCCTTGCCGCGCGCAATCAGGTTGAGCTCGTCGCCGCCCTGCGGGCCGTGTTCGACCTCCCACAGCCGGCCACGGGAATCGAGCGCGGCGCCTTGCACGTTGCGGTTGCCATAGGTCCAGATTTCGGGACGCGCGCCGGCCTTTGCAGTGAACGGATTGTCCTTTGGCACGCTGCCGTCGCGGCCTATCCGGACAATTTTTCCGAAATGGCTGCCAAGATCCTGCGCCTGCATGCGCCCCGCCATGATCGAGCGCTCACCCAGCGTGATGAACAAGGTGCCGTCACGTGCAAACACCAGCCGGCCACCATAATGCTGAACGGAATCCAGTGTGGGCAACATGCGGAAAATCACCTGCACATCGCGCATTTCGCTGCCGGTCAGGTGCCCGCGTGCCACGGCGGTGCCGTTGCCGCCTTCCCGCGGTTCAGCATAGCTCCAATACACCCAGCCATCACCGGGCACACCAACGCCAAGCATGCCGCCCTGTCCGCGCGCATCGGTGGCCGGCGTACCGGTGACGGGGGTTTTCGTGCCGTCGGCGGCAACGATGGTCAGCCGGCCGGCGGCCTTTTCACTGACCAGGAAGCGGCCATCGGCCATGACGGCAACGCCCCAGGGCTTGTTCAGGCCGGACGCAATTTCGGTGACGACGAGCGGTGTTTTCGACACCACCGCGTCAATGCGGGTCTGGCCCGCAAACGCCGGCGACTTTTCCGGCACGTTGGGCGGACCCTGGGTGACGGGCGCGGCAAAGGCCGGAGCGGAGAGGAGCAGGCTGAGAAGGAAAATGCGCATAGCGCAGGCAATAGCGCATGCCGGCGCGGCGGGCCAGAGGGGACCAGCGCCCGCGCTGCCCGGCTGCGACTAGTGCTGCGTTTCCGGCATGTTGATGACCAGCCCGTCCAGATCTGCCGAGGCAATGATCTGGCAGGCCAACCGGCTGTTAGGCATCATGGAATCGGCCAGTTCGAGCATGGCGTCCTCGGTGTCCGTGCGGGTGCCGGTCTTGCCTTCCCATTCGGCCGGGACATAGCAATGGCAGGTGGCGCAGGCAGCATTGCCGCCGCAATCTCCGTCGATACCCGGCACATTGTTCTGCACCGCGCCTTCCATTAGGTTTTCACCAACGGGCACGTCCACGACATGGGCGGTGCCGCCGAATTCGACATAGGTGATCTTGACCATTTTTTCGTCCGGACTTGAGGGGAACAGGGGCCACACGGCGGGCGCGGGGCGGCCAGCACATGCCGGCCGCCCCGGATCTTGCCCGTTCAGGCAGGAATGCGAACCATCAGCTTTTTATAGCCGCGCACAAAGGCGCTGGGCACGCGCTCCGGCTCCTCGACGACTTCGATATTGTCGAATCGCAGCAGGATTTCTTCCCAGAGGATCTTGAGTTGCAGTTCGGCCAAGCGGTTGCCAACGCAGCGGTGGATGCCAAAGCCGAACGACATGTGCTGGCGGGCGCGGGCGCGGTCGATCAGGAACGCATCGGGGTTTTCGATGGCCCGTTCGTCGCGGTTGGCCGAAATATACCACATCACGACCTTGTCGCCCTTGTGAATATGTTGCCCGCCCAGGATCGTGTCCTCCAGCGCAGTGCGGCGCATGTGCGCCAGCGGCGTCTGAAAGCGGATGATCTCGCTGACCATGTTTTCAACCAAACCATGGTTGGCGCGCAGCTTGGCGTATTCGCCGGGGTTCTTGTTGAGGAAATGCACGCCGCCGGTGATGGAATTGCGCGTGGTGTCGTTGCCGCCGACGATCAGCAGCACGAGATTGCCCATGAATTCCATCGGCGGCATGTCGCGGGTCGCGGGGTTGTGCGCCAGCATCGACACGAGGTCGTTGCCCGGTTCTGAATTGACGCGCTCGTTCCAGAGCAGGCTGAATTCCTGGAGCATGCCAAGCAGGATGCCCTGCCGCTCTTCCTTGGAAGGGCTGCCGGGCAATTCCGGATCCGACGTGGAGACATCGGACCAATAGGTCAGCTTGCGGCGATGTTCCTGCGGGAAATCGAACAATGTCGCTAGCATGCGGCTGGTGAGTTCGATGGAGACACGGTCCACCCAGTCGAATACTTCGCCGCGCGGCAGGCCATCGAGCACTTCTTGGGTGCGTTCACGGATCAAGGCTTCGAAGCCGGCGAGATTCTGGCCGGAGACGATGGGGTTCACGGCCTTGCGCTGCACATCATGCTTTGGCGGGTCCATCGCGATGAACATCGGCATGATGAAATCGGGGTCCATGTCGAACAGCGTGATGCCGCCAAGATGCGCATCGGACGAATAGACATGGTGGTTGGTGTCCACCGCCATGATGTCGGCCCAGCGCGTCACGCTCCAGAAGCCGCGATGACGCTCGGCGTTGACGGCGTTGAAATGCACGGGCGCTTCGTCGCGCAGGCGCTTGAGGAAAACACCCTCGACATCATTTTCCCACCACAGCGGGTGCGCGATATCCACCTCGTCCAGCGGGGCGGTTTCGAGATAGCGGATCAGCGTTTCGCGGTCATGGTTGGCGACCGGCGGCTCGCGGCGCGGCGGGAACGGATACACGCTGCTGGGCAGGGTGTTTTTCAACTGGGTGGCCAATGCACGTCTCCCGAATGGACATGGCCCATGACCGGCCATGTGTCTCCCCTGAATGCGTAGATACACTACGCACAAACCGAGCACTACTCATATTTTGTTGAAATCGCGGCCGATCAGCCGACCAGCGCCAGCCGTGGCGGATCAAGCACTTCGCTTGTCACCCGCTGCGCGCCGAACAGTTGCACCAGCCGTGCGTGAAGATCGGCATCGAGCAGCCATCGCCGCCCCAGTGTCAGCCGCGCCGGGCCAGCCGCTGTTTCGATATCGGCCACCAGCTCGCCCCTGCCCTTTCCGTTGGCTTCGCCGACCGAGCCGGCCAGCAGCAACGCCTCGGCAACGCTGGCGACACGCACCACGAGGCGGGCGCGCGCCCGCCTTGCCAGATCGGCGAGCGGCGTTGCGCCGCGAATAGTGATGCGCGGCGCATCCTCGCCCTCGCGCCACATCAGTTCGGCCTGGAGCAGCACGGCAGGCGCATCGCGGACCAGCGATTCCAGCCGGGTCTGGGTCTCCTCGTCGAAACAGCTGGCGACATATTGCCCGGAACGGTCCGACATGCTGAGCAACTGATACCGGCGGCCCGAACCATTTTGCGGCGTGCGCCAGCGCAGTTCCTCGATCAGCCCGGCCATGACGACGCCCATGCGGCCACCGCCGGCCGGTGCCGGAATATCGGCGATTTCCGCAAATGTCCGCGCACCGTTGGAATCGAGCACCGCACGCCAAGCATCGGCGGGATGGCCGGAGAAATAGAAACCGAACGCCTCTTTTTCCTGCGCCATGGTTTCATCGACTGTCCAGCTGGTGTTCGGCACCAGCAGCGCCAGCCCGCCCAGCGCATCATCGCCATTGGCATCGCCGAACAATGCCACCTGCGCCGATTCGCGTGCCGCAGCGGCGGACTGGGCGCTGCCCAATATCGCTTCGGCCAGCATGTGGACGCCGGCGCGGTTCGGCTCGATCCCGGCGAAGGCGCCGGCGGCAATCAGGCTTTCGAGCTGACGCTTGTTCAACTGGCGCGGGTCGCAGCGCCGGGCAAAATCCTGCAAGCTAGTGTAACCCTCGCCGCGCGCCGCCACGAGGCTTTCCATCGCCTTGCCGCCAACGCCCTTGAGCCCGGCCAGCGCATAGCGCACGGCGTCGCCTTCGACGGTGAAATCGGCACTGGAGCGGTTGATGCACGGGGGCAGCAGCGGCTGGCCGGCGCGGCGGGCATCGTCGACAAAGGCCGCCAACCGGTCGGTGTTGTCGATGTCATAGGCCATCGACGCGGCATAGAATTCGGCGCGGTGATGGGTCTTGAGCCAGGCGGTGTGATAGCTGAGCACGGCATAAGCGGCGGCATGGCTCTTGTTAAAGCCATAGTTGGCAAACTTGAGAATCAATTCGAAGATTGCATCAGACGTTTTTGGATCGATTTGATTCTTGGCAGCACCTTCGGCAAAGCGCGCCTTTTGCGCCACCATTTCGGCATGGATTTTCTTGCCCATGGCGCGGCGCAGCAAATCGGCCTCGCCAAGGCTGTAGCCGGCCAGCTCACGCGCCAGGCTCATGACCTGTTCCTGATAGACGATGATCCCGTATGTCTCGCGCAGGATCGGCTCCATGGCGGGATGCAGCAGCTCGACCTTCTCGCGGCCCTGCTTGCGGGCGGCAAAGCTGGGAATATTGTCCATCGGGCCGGGGCGATACAGGGCGCCCAGCGCGACGATATCGCCGAAACAATCGGGGCGGACCTGCGACAGCGCCCGGCGCATGCCTTCGGATTCGAACTGGAATACACCCACTGTGTCGCCGCCGGCCAGCAGCTTGTATACCGCCGGGTCGTCCATCGGCAACGTCGGCCAATCGATGATGACCTCGCGCGCTGCCAGCAGCTTGGTGGCGCGGTCGAGCACCGACAGGGTCTTCAGGCCAAGAAAGTCGAATTTGACCAGCCCGGCCTTTTCCACCGCCTTCATTTCGAACTGTGTGACCTGCATGTCCGAACGCGGGTCGCGATACAGCGGCACCAGCTCGCGTAGCGGCCGATCACCGATCACGACACCTGCGGCATGAGTTGAGGAATGCCTTGGAAGCCCCTCAAGCAACAGCGCAATTTCAATGAGGCGCGCAACCTTGGGGTCGCGTTCCTTTTCCGCGATGAACGCCGCTTCTCCGTGGTAGCGCTTGCCGTCCTTGTCCTTGCCGATGCCAAGCGTGCGCGCCAGCGTCCATGGGTCGGTGGGATGGCTGGGCACCAGTTTCGACAGGCGATCGGTCTGGCCATAGGGCATCTGCAGCACGCGGCCGACGTCCTTGAGCACGGCGCGAGCCTTCATCTTGCCGAAGGTGATGATCTGCGCGACCTGGCCGGCGCCGTAACGCTCCTGCACATAGCGGATGACTTCAACGCGGCGGGTTTCGCAGAAATCGATATCGAAATCGGGCATCGACACGCGGTCGGGGTTCAAGAAGCGTTCGAACAGCAGCCCATGTTCGAGCGGATCGAGATCGGTGATGGTCAGCGACCAGGCCACCACCGAGCCAGCGCCGGAGCCGCGGCCCGGCCCGACCGGGATGCCCTGCGCCTTGGCCCACACGATGAAGTCGGCAACGATCAGGAAATAGGCGGAAAAGCCCATCGACTGGATGACCGACAATTCGAACGCCAGCCGGTCTTGATAGGGCTTTGCGGCGTCACCCGATTTGCCCAGCACGGCCAGCCGCTTTTCCAGCCCCGCGCCAGCCGCCGCTGTCATCGCCTCGTCCTCTCCGCCTTGCGACAGGCGCGGCAGGATAGGCTTGCGTGACGGCGCCATGGTGGCACACCGCTGGGCAATGACGACGGTATTGGCCAGCGCTTCGGGCAGGTCGGCAAACATCTCGCGCATCATCTTGGCGGTTTTCAGCCAATGTTCGGGGTTGGAGCGCCGGCGATCATCGGCATCGACATAGGTCGAATCGGCGATGCACAGCAGCGCGTCATGGGCGGCGTGCATGCGCGGCTCGAGAAATTTCACCGGCGCAGTGGCGACGATCGGCCAGTGGCGCGTTTCCGCCAGCCGCAGCAGGCCGGCTTCGCTGCGCTGCTCGATGGAGTCGGCGGAGCGCGCGATTTCGACATAGAGACGGCCTTCGAACAGCCGCCCCAGCGCATCGGCATAGGCTTCGATGTCCTGGCCCTCGGCGAGCAACCGCGCCAGCGCGCCATCTGCGCCGCCGGTCAGGCAGATCAGGCCATCGGTGCGCCCATCAAGGCTTTCCAGCTTGAGGTGCGGTTCATGATTGGCATCGACGCCCAGATGCGCCTCGCTGACCAGATGGATGAGGTTGGTATATCCAGCGGTGTTCTGCGCAAACAGCACCAGCCAGTCCTGCACGGGGCGCGTGGTGATGCTCCGCGAGCCAGGCCGTTCGATGGCGACCATGGCGCCGATGATCGGCTGCACGCCGGAATCCTTGGCGGCGGCGGAGAAATCCATGGCGGCAAACATGTTGCCCCGGTCCGCAAGGCCAGCGGCCGGAAAGCCCGCCTTGCGGCAGGCGCTGGCCAGCGTTTCGGGCTGGATGGCGCCCTCCAGCATCGAATAGGCCGAGTGGAGGCGCAAGGGAACAAAGCCGGCGTGAGGCATGACCACGATATTGGGGCCGGGCGACGCCAAACGGAACCCCCGCAGTTGCAGTTATCCACTTAGAAATAGCAGACGGGCAAATTGCCGCCGGGCAGGCAATGAAATGGCGCGGACGCCCGTTTCGGGACGCCCGCGCCAGCCGTTGCACGGACCTTCCCCCCGAAAGGCCGTGCCGGCGCAAGGGCGGCATGGGCGCAAAACCGCCGCACACCCCGCAATCAGCAGATTGAATGTCAATTCATTCCCGTCAAGAGGGCAATTGCAGGTCAGCCTGCGATTCGCCCCTCGTGCAGGGTCACCACCCGGTCCATCGCCGCTGCCAGCGCGACATTATGGGTTGCGACGAGCGCCGCCGACCCCTGCCCGCGCACCAGCGCCAGGAACTGCGCCAACACCTTGGCTGCCGTGGCTTCGTCGAGATTACCGGTGGGTTCGTCCGCCAACACAAGCACCGGGCGATTCGCCAGCGCCCGCGCCACCGCAACCCGCTGCTGTTCGCCGCCCGACAGTTGCGACGGGCGATGCGTCAGGCGTTCGCCAAGCCCCAGCGAGTTGAGCAATTCGGCGGCACGAGCACGGGCATCGGCGGTGGATCGCCCAGCGACCATGCCGGGCAACTGGACATTTTCCAGCGCCGAGAAGTCCGGCATCAGGTGGTGGAACTGATAGACAAAGCCCAGCCGGTCGCGGCGCACGCGCGTGCGGCCGGCATTGTCCAGCGCCTCGACCCGTTCGCCGGCGATGCTGATCTGGCCGTCAAAGCCGCCTTCAAGCAATCCGGCGGCTTGCAGCAGGGTCGATTTGCCCGACCCCGATGGCCCGAGCAGCGCAACGATTTCACCGGGCGCGACATCCAGGTCGATACCGCGCAGCACGTCGATGCGGGCGCCGCCCTGTTCGAAGCTGCGGCGCAGGCCGGCGATTTTCAGAACCGGCTCATTCATAGCGCAGCACCTGCACAGGGTCGGTGCTCGCCGCCTTCCACGCCGGATACAGCGTGGCCAGAAAGCTGAGCAACAGCGACAGCGCCATGATGCCGGCGACTTCGAGCGGATCGGTGCGCGACGGCAATTCGGTCAGATAGCGCACCGACGGGTCCCAGAGATTGGCGCCGGTCATGCGGCTGACGCCGGCGACGATGCTTTCGCGAAAATTGAGCAACATCAGGCCCAGCCCGCAGCCAAGCAGCGCGCCCAGCCCGCCGATGGTGACGCCGACCATGACGAACACCCGCATCAATGCGGCGCGGCTGGCGCCCATGGTCCGCAGAATCGCGATATCGCGGGTCTTGGCGCGCACCAGCATGATCAGCGACGACAGGATGTTGAACACGGCCACCAGGATGATGATAGACAGCACCCAGAACATCACCGTGCGCTCGATGACCAGCGCCGAAAACAGCGCGGCATTAGTGGTCTGCCAGCCGTTGACCACGGCCTTGCCGGCGACCTTGGGCACTATAGGCGCGAGAATGTCGGAGACGCGGTCGGGATCGTTGGTGGTGACCTCTACCATGCCGACGGCATCGTCCAGCCGCAGCAAGGTCTGCGCGTCCGCCATCGGCATGACCACGAACGCCTTGTCATATTCATAGACGCCAACCTCGAACACGGCGACGATGCGATAGGCGACGATGCGGGGCACGGTGCCGAACGGCGATGATTGCCCGGCGGGGTTGATCAGCGAAATCTGCTCGCCCACCCGCGCGCCAAGCTGTTCGGCCAGCCGCGCGCCGATGGCCACAGTATTGCCGCCCGGCACCAGCCCATCAAGGCTGCCGGCAACGACATTGTTCGCGATAACGCCGGTGGCGCGGATATCGGGAACGGTCATGCCGCGCACGATGACGCCTTCGACGCGGCCGCCAAAGCTGCCCATCAGCGGCTGTTCGATGAGCGGTATGGCTTCGGTGACACCCGGCAATTTGCGGACCTGGGTGACGATGTCCTGCCAATTGTCGATGCGTCCGCCATAGCCCTGAATGACGGCATGGCCATTGAGGCCCAAAATGCGGTCGAACAGTTCGGCGCGAAAGCCGTTCATCACGCTCATGACCGCGATCAGCGCGGCCACGCCAAGCGCCACAGCAACAAGGCTGATCGACGCGACGAGGAAGATGAACCCCTCGCCCCGGCCCGGCAGCAGATAGCGCCGGGCGATCATGCGCTCGTAGGAGGTGATCACACCAGCCGCGCCGCCGCTTCGGCAAGCGGCACTTCGATGCGGTCACCGCCTCGGCGTTTCAGTTCCGCGACGCCGTCGGCCACGCCCTTGGGGCCGATGACCAGTTGCCATGGCAGGCCGATCAGGTCGGCGGTGGCGAATTTGGCGCCGCCGCGTTCGTCACGGTCGTCATAAAGCACTTCGACGCCCTTGGCGGTCAGTTCGGCATAGAGCGTTTCGGCCGCTGCCTTGCAGGCCGCGTCATCGACGCGCAGGTTGATCAGCGCGACCTTGAACGGCGCCACGGCTTCGGGCCAGACAATGCCGTCCTTGTCGTGGCACGCCTCGATGATGGCGCCGACAAGGCGGGACACGCCGATGCCATAGCTGCCCATGTGCGGGGTGATGGCCGCACCGTCCGGCCCTTGAACAGTCACGCCCATTGCCTTGGTGTATTTCTCGCCGAAGTAGAACACCTGGCCAACTTCGATGCCCTTGGACTGTTTGAGCGAGGGCGCGCAGGCGGCTTCGGCTGCCATGTCACGCTTTTCGTCGGTGGCGGCGTAATCGGCGTTGAGGCCATCGATGAAGGCTTCGAGCGCGCCGGCATCATCAGCATCGACATGGGCGGTATCGCGGCCCTTTTCCCAATTTTCATGGTAGAACACATCGCTCTCGCCCGTGGGTGCCAGGACGATGAATTCATGGGACAAATCGCCGCCAATCGGCCCGGTGTCGGCGCGCATCGGAATGGCATGAATGCCCATGCGCGCAAAGGTGCGCAGATAGGCGATGAACATGCGATTATAGCTGTGGCAGGCGCCGGCATAATCGACATCGAAGCTGTAGGCGTCCTTCATCAGGAACTCGCGGCCGCGCAGCACGCCGAAACGCGGGCGCACTTCGTCGCGGAACTTCCACTGGATCTGGTAGATGTTGCGCGGCAGGTCGCGGTAGCTTTTGGCGCCGTTCTGGAAAATCTGGGTGAACAGTTCTTCGGCGGTCGGGCTGAACAGCATCTCGCGGTCGTGACGGTCGGTGATGCGCAGCATTTTGGGGCCATAGGCATCATAGCGGCCGGACTGGCGCCACAGATCGGCGGACTGGATGGTCGGCATCAGCACTTCGATGGCGCCGGCGCGGTCCTGTTCCTCGCGGACGATGTTTTCGATCTTGGCCAGCACGCGCTTGCCGAGCGGCAGCCAGGCATAGATGCCGGCAGCGGTCTGGCGGATCATGCCGGCACGCAGCATCAACTGGTGCGACACGACCTGGGCATCGCCCGGCGTTTCCTTGAGAACGGGCAGAAAATAGCGGGAGAGGCGCATGACGGCTTTCGAATTGGAAAATACGGATAGCGGCTCATAGGCGAAGGCGCCGCACTTGTCATGGTGGTTACAGGGAGCGCCGGCTCGTTGCAGGGAGTGCCGGGCGTCTCAGTGTTGCAAACCTGTCACATCCGCGCGCGATGTTATGGCGCAGTCCATCGCCCGACTGACAGCGGCGGAAAATTGGCGTATTCAACGCTGGAATTTCTGGAACGGCACAGATCGCGCCAGGGTTCAGGGAGGGACGACGAATTTCTGGTCCAGCGCCTTTGCAGGCGCGCCCCGGTCAGCCGCTTGGGGGCATTCGGCTGATCGGGAGGGGGATCAAAGTTTTCAGTCTCGTCACGGGAACGCCCGGCTGTCTTTGGCGGCCGGGCGTTTTCGCGTTTTGACCCCTTCATTTCGCGTGTCGCGGCCAGGCCGGTCGCTGTGCCATGATGGGGCGTCAACGCAAGGGAAAGGCGCCGTCATGGCCCATGAATTCGCCACCGTCGTCCGGGACGACCATGTCCTGACTGTCACCATCAACCGGCCGGAGCGAATGAACGCACTGCACCCACCGGCCAACGCCGAGCTGGCGGAGATATTCGACGGTTTTGCCGCCGATCCCGATTTGTGGGTGGCAATCATTACCGGTGCCGGCGAGCGCGCATTTTCAGCCGGCAATGACTTGCGCTGGCAGGCCGAGGGCAACGCCATCACGGTGCCGGCAACGGGATTTGCCGGGCTGACCAGCCGCTGGGACTGTGACAAGCCGGTGATCGCGGCCGTGAACGGCGTGGCCATGGGCGGCGGCTTCGAGGTGGCGCTGGCCGCGGATATCATCCTGGCAGCGGACACCGCGACATTCGCCCTGCCCGAACCGAAAGTCGGGCTGGCGGCGCTGGCCGGCGGCCTGCACCGGCTGCCGCGTGCCATCGGCGTGTCGCGCGCCATGGCGATGATCCTGACCGCGCGCACCGTGTCGGCGGCCGAGGGCAAGGCGCTTGGCTTTGTCCATGATGTCGTGCCGGCGGCCGATCTGATGGCGGCAGCACAGGCGCTGGCGGCACAGATGTGCGCCTTGTCGCCGCTGTCGCTGCGAGCGTCCAAACAGGCGCTGCTGGCGGGATTGTCCGAGGCGTCAGTGCAAGCGGCGTATGAGAATCAGGGCAAATACCCCGCCGTCGGCGCGCTGTTCCGCAGCGAGGACCTGCGCGAAGGGCCGCTGGCGTTTGCGCAAAAGCGCAAGCCGGAGTGGAAGGGGCGTTAATCACCGCCGTGCACATGGGCAGGGCGCAAGAAAGGCCGCCGGAGCGTTCCGACGGCCTTTCACATTGCCGGTTATACGACCGGAGGTGGCGTTCCAATCAGAGCGCCGCGATTCCCACCGCGACCACCAACGCACCGGACCGTAGGTTAAGACAATGAGACATCCGATCACCTCCTTTCAAGTTGTTGTACAAGACATGTAATGTCCGACGGAAATCGTGTTGAGGCAAGCGTCAAAATGATCGCAGATGGCCGTATTCTCGCCGTCCACACCGGCCGCATCGAACGGCTGGCGAACGCCGGGCGCGGCGGCGAAGGGCTGTCCACCGCCTATCGCAAGACGCCCGAAAATGGCCCGGTACAGGTCGGCCCGCTTGGCATCACAACCGATGTGCAAGCCAATCGCAAGGTGCACGGCGGACCGGAAAAGGCGGTCTATGGCTATCCGATATCGGGCTATGCCGGCTGGCGCGCCGAATTTGCGGACATTGCGGATCGTTTCGTGCCCGGCGCCATGGGCGAAAACCTCGTTATCGCCGGCCAGGACGAAGCGAGCCTGTGCATCGGCGATATCATCCGCAGCGGCAGTGTCACGTTGCAGATCGCCCAGATCCGGGAGCCTTGCAGCACCTTTGCCGCTATCATCGGCACCAGCCGGGTGGTCAAGGCCATGACCCGTTCGGGTCGCTGCGGCTGGTATTACCGCGTGCTCGAAGCCGGGATGCTGGCGCCGGGCGACAGCCATGACGTGATTGAACGGCCCAACCCCGATTGGCCGATCTGCCGTTTCACACCGATTGCTGCGGGCCGTGCCGGCCGCACCGACGAACTGGAAGCACTCAGCACCCTGCCCGGCCTGACGCTGGCCTGGCAGGTCAGGATGGCGCAGGCCCTGGCAACGCAGCGCGCCTGAACGCCAGCCATTCCATCAACGCAATGACCATGATGCCCAGCACGAACGGAATGAAGGTATAAAGCAGCCGGAACAGCGCGACGGCGGCCAGCACCGCCGCCTTGTCGACGCCAGGCATCAGCGCGACGATGACCAGTTCGAACACGCCCAGACCGCCCGGCGCATGGCTCATGGCGCCGCTGACCATCGCGACGGCATAAATCGCGAGGAATGTGAAGTAATTGGGAACACCCGGCAAATCGGGCATGAGCAGATAAAGCGCACCGCCGGCAAAGGCGAGATCGACAGTGCCGATCAGGATCTGCATCAGGGTTTCGCGGCCATCTGGGATAGTGAAGCGGTAGCGCAAAAGCCGGAATTCCCGCCGCCACAGGCTGGCCAGCACGAAATAGGCAAAGACACCGAGCAGCATCAGCGCACCGGTGAGATGTTCGAACCCCGCCGGCACGAACTGGCGCAGCGGTGCCGAAAGGTCGGGCGCCGCCAGCAGGCCGATGCCGGCGACAAAGACAATGCCGAGCCAGAAAGTCCAGCCACACAGCAGGATGATCATGGCGATATCGGCGGGCTTCACCCCTTCGCGCGTGTAGATGCGATAACGGACGGTGCCGCCGGTCAGGATGGTGACGCCCAGCGTATGGCTCATGGTGAAGCTGGCAAAGCTGGCGCCGAACAAGGTCGGCCAGGCGATGCGATAACCGAGATGGCGGGTGGCCAGCCAGTCATAGCCGACCAGCACCACATAGGATGCCGCAACGGAAAGCGCGCCAAAAACGATGATGTGCGCCGGTGTGGCCTGCACCTCGGCGATGACATCGGCCATCGTGACCTGCCCGGAAATCTTTTTCAGGCCCCATAGCGCTAGCGCCAGCACAATAAGACCAAGCGCAGCGCCCGCCCAGCTTTTCCAGTTGGCGCGCGGCCGCATGGGCTCTCCGGCCCGGTCCGGGTCCGCTTCGGTCGCTCGGGCGGGAGGAAGACTGTTCAGAAACTAGCCTTTACGAACACGATGCCGGTGGGCCCGGAGGGATTCGAACCCCCGACCTAGCCGTTATGAGCGGCCAGCTCTAACCGCTGAGCTACAGGCCCCAACCGACATGAGGCGCGTTAGCCCAACTTTGCAAAGATAGGAACCCTCTTGGCGCACGTCCAGACACCCGCGACAATCGTGCTGCTGTTCTGGACAACAAAAAAAGGGCCGGACCCGAAGGCCCGGCCCAGAAATTTGATCCGTGGGTGGGTGGCTGCTCGGGGGGGGAGAGAGAGCCAGGCGAC
>NZ_JANPCD010000083.1:0-8817 GCF_031430775.1 Sandarakinorhabdus sp.
GCCGCCGCCCGTACGGTTGCGGCCCATGCCATGGGTGCCGCGCGGCGCCTTGAAATGCTGGGAATAGCGAAAATCGATCAGCGTGTTGAGGCCATCGACACATTCGAACACGACATCGCCGCCCTTGCCGCCATCGCCGCCATCAGGGCCGCCATATTCGACATATTTTTCCCGGCGAAACGATACGGCACCGTTCCCGCCGGAACCCGACGCGATGAAGATCTTGGCCTGGTCTAGAAACTGCATCGGAAAAAATGGCCTGAAAACAAAAAGGGGAGCCGGTCGCCCAGCTCCCCTTTTTCAAGATTTGGGCGCGCCGGGCTTATTCAGCCGCGATCGGAGCCGCAATCGGATCGATCGACACATATTTGCGGCCAAGCTTGCCGTCGTGGAAAACCACGGCGCCATGGCTGGTGGCATACAGAGTGTGATCCTTGCCCAGGCCGACATTGCGACCTGGGTGGACGCGGGTGCCGCGCTGACGAATGATGATGGTGCCGGCCAGCACTTCCTGCCCGCCGAAACGCTTCACGCCAAGGCGACGGCCAGCCGAATCGCGACCGTTGCGCGAAGAGCCGCCTGCTTTTTTATGAGCCATTCTGGTTGCCCCTTACGCGACAGAAGTGATCTTGAGCACCGTCAGGTTCTGACGATGACCATTGCGGCGGCGGTAGTTGTGCCGGCGACGCTTCTTGAAGATGATGACCTTGTCACCCTTGGTCTGTGCGACGATCTCGGCGGTCACATTGCCGCCGGTCGTCAGGCTTGCGCCTTCGCCGACCATCAGGGTTTCCAGGCTGACGGCAACGCCGGCTTCGCCTTCGATCTTTTCGACGATGATCTTGTCACCATCGGCGACCCGGTACTGTTTGCCGCCGGTGCGCACCACTGCGAACATGTTTATTGCCTTGGTCTCAAATAACTGGGCAGCAAGAATCGTCAGACCCTCGCCAAGCGAAGGCGGGCCGATAAGCCAAGCACTGCCCCCTGTCAACGCGCCTGCGCAAATCAGGCGGTTTTGCGTGCAAGAAAAAAGACCTGCGCGCTTCGGCCTCTCGCCAGCCACGCCTATCATCGCTACCAACATGCGATGCAGCGAAGGCGCCTTGTACTTGTTACCATACTGGCCCTTTCGGGTGCGCTTGTGCTGGCCTGGGGCCTTGGCGCGTTCGAGCGTGATATCGATGCGCCGACGGCGACGGCCATTGCAGACCGGCTGGCCGGGCAATATCTGGTGCGGTCCGGCGAATCGCCAAGGGCGTTCACTGCCCGCGAAACCCGGCAGTGGGCCGATGGCTGGGAATTTCGCTGGCGCTATCGTGCATGCCCCGAAATGGCGTCGTTGCGTGTCTGGATCAGCCGCAACGGACGCCGGGCAAACTATGCCGAGTTTCCGGATTGCGCGCCGCGCGGCGGGATCAGTGCGGCGCCGCTGAAGGTATAGCGGCCATGAATGTGGCTGCTGCCCGCGTGACGACTTCGGCGCTGTCGCCGGGGCGGTAGAGAGCGGAGCCAAGGCCAAAGCCTGCCGCGCCCGCCGCGGCCCAGCCCGCCATGGTTCCGGGCGCAATGCCGCCCACGGCCAGCACCGGGACATGAGGCGGCAACACCGCCTTCATGGCGCGCAGCGCGGCCGGGGTTGTCGCTTCGGCAGGAAACAGTTTCAGGGCGTGTGCGCCCGCCGAAATGGCGCCAAAGGCCTCGCTCGGCGTGAAAAAGCCCGGCAGCGATACCAGCCCGGCATTGGCTGTGGCCCTTATCACTTCGGCATTGCTGTTCGGAGACACGATCAGCCTGCCCCCAGCGGCCGCAACATCGGCCACCTGGGCTGTTGTCGTCACCGTCCCGGCGCCGATCAGCACGTCCGGTCCAGCCATAGCCGCCAGTCGCGCGATCGATTCGAGCGGCCGCGGCGAATTTAGCGGCACTTCGATGATGCGCAAGCCGGCAGCGATCAATGCGGCGCCAACGGCTTCGATCTCGTCCGGCTCGACGCCGCGCAAGATGGCCACCAGCGGGCAGGCGGCCAGCGCGATTCGGAACAATGCTTCGGTCATGCCCTGCCCCAAACTTGATAGCTTCTCATGGCAAAAAGGCCGGTCGCTTGCGAGCGACCGGCCTTTTCAAGACCTTGAAACCGGAACGCTCAGGCCGCCAGGCCGTTGCCCTGCACGATCATGCAATACAGCATCGGGAAGGAGAGAATGAAATTGGTGCGGCTGAAGATCATCGCAGTCTTGCCGGCCTTCGCCTTGGCATCGGCGTCGCCATCGACAATGCCCAGCGCGATTTTCTGGTTCGGCCAGATCAGGAACCAGACATTGAAGGCCATGATGAGGCCAAGCCACATGCCCAGGCCGATGACCCGGAAGCCTTCGCCGAACACCAGCGCCTGCGCCAGATAGCCGTTATGGCCGGCAATCGCGAGGCCGATGACGACCGTCAGCAGCGCCGAATGGCGGAAGTACAGCAACGCCTTGGGGGCAATGTACTTGGTGACGCCGGGCTTCAGTTCGGCGGGCACCTGCGGCATGGTCGGGATCTGGACGAAGTTGAAATAGTACAGCAGGCCGATCCACAGCACGCCGGCCCAGGTGTGGACCACGCGCAGAAGGGCATTGCCGAACGCGTACAGATCGGTGCCGATAACGCCGCCATGGAACCCGACGATGACCAGCAGCAGCGCTGCCAGTCCGAGCAGCAAGGCTTTTGAGAGATTGCCGAGTGTGTTTGCCATCATGATGAACCCCTAAGCTCTGTGTGACCGAACCTATAGGCCAGCTTCCCTGCCTTGTTAAGTGTGGCGCGCGCGCAGCCACTTGCCGCCGCGGTGCCTTGGGGCTATATGACCGTCATCTTCCACATGGGTAACCTTCGGAAGTCGCCGGGCCGCTGCCCTGCGGCGCCAAAGTCGCTTGTGGCAACATAGCGTGGATACACATTGCAACCAGCTGAACTTCAGGCCCGGCTCGACGCCATCATCGCACCCATCGTCACCGACATGGGGCTGGTGCTGGTGCGCGTGCAGCTTACGGGCCAGGCCGGCAGTTTGACGCTTCAGGTGATGGCCGAGGACCCGGCGACTGGCCAGATGACGATCTCTCAATGCACACGGCTCAGCCGCGCGCTCGATCTGCCGCTCGACGAGGCTGATCCGATTGACGGCGAATACGCACTGGAAGTATCCTCCCCCGGTATCGACCGTCCGCTGACGCGGCGATCGGATTGGGCAAACTGGGCCGGCCACGAGGCAAAGATGCGGCTGGAGCCCAAGGTCGAGCATCGGGCGCGGGCACAGGGCATCATTGTGGCGCTCGACGGTGACGAGGTCGTGCTCGATCTCAAGAGCGTCGGAGAAGTGCGGCTGCCGCTGGCCAACATCCACGGCGCCAAGCTGGTACTGACCGACCGGCTGATTGCTTCGACCAAGCCGCTCGATGCCAGCGGTGCCGAAGAAATCATCGAAACGCCGGCGCAAGCCAGCGATTCCATGAACGACGAACCTGTCAACGACAACGATACGCCTGAGGATTGACCATGGCCACTGCCGTTACTGCCAACCGGGCTGAATTGCTCGCCATCGCCGATGCTGTCGCGCGCGAGAAATCGATCGACCGCGCCATCGTCATCGAGGCCATGGAAGACGCCATTCAGCGCGCCGCCCGGGCACGCTATGGTGCCGAAAACGACATTCGTGCCAAGATCGATTCCAAATCGGGCGAGACGCGCCTGTGGCGTGTGCTCGAAGTGGTCGAGGAGCCCGAGGATTTCTTCAAGCAGATCAACCTCAAGGATGCTCTGAAGAAGGACAAGTCCGCCGAAATGGGCAGCTTTGTCGTCGATCCGCTGCCGCCGGTGGAGTTCGGCCGCATTGCAGCTCAGGCTGCCAAGCAAGTCATCGTGCAGAAGGTCCGCGATGCCGAGCGCGATCGCCAGTATGACGAATTCCAGGACCGCGCCGGCGAGAACATCACCGGCGTCGTCAAGCGCGCCGAATTCGGCCATGTCGTCGTCGATCTGGGCAAGGCCGAGGGCGTCATCCGCCGCGACCAGCAAATTCCGCGTGAAGTGCTCAAGCCCGGCGACCGGGTGCGCAGCCTGATCGCCAGCGTTCGCCGCGAGCCGCGTGGCCCGCAGATTTTCCTGTCCCGCGCGCATGGCGACTTCATGAAGAAGCTGTTCGCCCAGGAAGTGCCGGAAATCTATGACGGCATCATCGAGATCAAGGCCGTCGCCCGCGATCCGGGCAGCCGCGCCAAGATCGGTGTCATCAGCCGCGATTCCAGCATCGATCCGGTTGGTGCCTGCGTCGGCATGAAGGGCAGCCGTGTGCAGGCCGTCGTACAGGAATTGCAGGGCGAGAAGATCGACATCATTCCCTGGTCGCCCGATACCGCGACGTTCGTCGTCAATGCGCTGCAGCCCGCCGAAGTCACCAAGGTGGTTCTGGACGAGGAAGAGGGCCGCATCGATGTGGTCGTTCCCGACGACCAGCTCAGCCTGGCCATCGGCCGGCGCGGGCAGAATGTGCGACTGGCCAGCGCGCTGACCGGCAAGCAGATCGACATCATGACCGAAGCCGACGAAAGCGAGCGCCGGCAGAAGGAATTCGTCGAGAAGTCCGAACTGTTCCAGACCGAGCTGGACGTCGATGAGACGCTGGCCCAGTTGCTGGTCGCCGAAGGCTTTTCCGAGCTGGAAGAGGTCGCCTATGTCGATGTGTCCGAGGTCGCCAGCATCGAAGGCTTTGACGACGATCTCGCGACCGAATTGCAGAACCGCGCCGTCGAAGCGCTGGAGCGCCGGGAATCGGTTGCCCGCGAAGAGCGTCGCGGCCTTGGTGTTGCCGATGATGTCGCGGCCATTGCCGGGCTGACCGAAGCCATGCTGGTCGTGCTGGGCAAGAAGGGCGTGAAGACGCTCGACGATCTGGGCGATCTTGCCACCGACGAACTGGTCGGCAAGAGCGGCGTTCTCAAGGAATTCGGCCTGTCCGAAGACGATGGCAACCGCATCATCATGGCGGCCCGGGCGCATTGGTTCGAAGATGATACCGTCGGGGAGGACGCACCCGCGGATGGAACCCAATGATCATCTGATACCGGACACTGCCGGACTGACGGATGAAGGTCCTGAACGGCGCTGCATCCTGACGCAGGCGCACGGACCCCGTGCGTCGCTGATTCGGCTTGCCGTGGGCCCCGAAGGCCAGGTTGCGGCCGATCTGGGCGAAAAACTGCCCGGTCGCGGCGCATGGATCGCCGCTGACCGCGTCCTGTTCGAAACAGCCGAAGCCAAGGGCCGTTTGCGCGGCGCATTGGCGCGTGCCTTCAAATCCAATACGCTGACGATCCCCGATGACCTTGCGGACCGTATCGCTGCGGGGCTGGAGCGCCGGGCCATGGACCGGCTCGGCCTTGAAAACCGTGCCGGCAACCTGATCTGGGGGCATGAACGGATCAGCGACGCCATTGTCAAAGGCAAGGTCGCGTTGTTGATTCACGCGGCTGACGCCCGCCCCGATGGGGTCAACAAGCTCGAAAGCCGGCGCCGCGCCGCTTCGCCGGATACGGCATCGTGCCATTTGCCTATCGGGCGTGACCGGTTGTCGATGGCGCTTGGGCGTGACAATGTCGTGCACGCGGCGCTGGTCAACGGCGGCAGTGCATCACGGGTGCTGGCCGATCTGGCCAGATGGGCTGCCTTTTCCGGCCATGAACCGCCTTTGGCGCCCGAATCGGTGCCGGACGACGCAGACGAAACAGAATTAGATGACAGTGTGGCCGTGACGGGTGTTGCCGTTACCGCCGCCGAAAGGCATTAGGCGCGCGCAATGAGTGATGAAAACAAACCCAAGCTCGGCATGCGAGCTCCCCTCGGCCTCAACAAGGCGGTCGAAGTTGGCAAGGTGAAGCAGAGCTTCAGCCATGGCCGCACCAAGCAGGTGGTGGTCGAGGTGAAGCGTGCGCGCGTCCTGCATCGTCCAGGTGACGCTCCTGCTGCCGAGCCGGCACCGCCGCCCGTGGCGGCGCCTGCGCCAGTGCCGGTCGCAGCACCTGCGCCGGCCCCCGTTGCCCGCGCTCCCCAGCCCGTCGCCGTTCCGGCGCCGACCCCGCCGCAGGCTGATCTGCCGGCGCCGGCACCAGCACGGCCCGTGCCGCCGCCAGTGATGTTCCGCCCAGTCGAGCGCGAGCCGTTGCCGACCAAGCCGGCACCCGCCGCTCCTGCACCGCAAGCAGCAACTCCGGAGGTCGTTGCCCAGCCCGTGGCCGCGCCGCCCGTTGCTGCTCCCGCGGTCGCCTCGGTGCCAGCCGCCCCCGCCCGTCCGGTGCAGCAGCCCGCGCGCGGACGCGCGCCCGAACCGGCGCGCCCTTCGCCGCAGCGCCCCAGTGGCCCGCGCCTCAGCCCGCAGGAAATGGCAGCCCTTTACCAGCGCCAGGCCGAGGAAGAGCGGCTGACGCGCATGGAGGAAGCCCGTATCCGTGAGGAGCAGGCCCGCGCCGAAGCCGCCGAAGCCGAACGCACCCGTATCGAAGAAAAGCGCATGCGCGAGGAGGAACTCGCAACGCGTCCCGACCCCGTGCCGGTGGCCGGCGAAGACATGCCGATCATCGTGGACGAGGAAGAGGAGCGGCTGCGGGTTCGCGCGCTTCCCGGCCGCAAGCCCGAAGTGGCCAAGACGTCCCGCCCACGCGGCGGCGACGACCGCCGCCAGTCCGGCAAGCTCACCGTCACCCGCGCGCTCGATTCGGACGATTCCGGCCGCGTGCGCTCGCTGGCCGCGCTGCGCCGTGCCCGCGAAAAGGAACGCGGCCGCTTGGGCAGCCAGGCCAAGCAGGTCCGCGATGTCACCGTGCCCGATCACATCACCGTCCAGGAACTGGCTGGCCGCATGGCCGAGCGTACCAACAATGTCGTGCGCCTGCTCGCCCGAATGGGCGTGCCGACGGCGGCACATGAGGAAATCGATCAGGACACCGCCGAACTGGTGCTGACCGAATTCGGCCATAATATCGTGCGTGTTTCGGCCAGCGATGTCGAAAAGGGCATGGTCGGTGCAGCCGATGTCGACAACGACCTGATCACGCGTCCTCCGGTCGTGACCATCATGGGCCATGTCGATCACGGCAAGACCAGTCTGCTCGATGCGCTGCGCGGCACCAATGTCGTCAAGGGCGAGGCCGGCGGCATCACCCAGCACATCGGCGCCTATCAGATCACCACCAAGTCCAAGGACCAGATCACGTTCCTCGACACGCCCGGTCACGAGGCCTTCAGCCAGATGCGCGCGCGCGGTGCCAGTGTCACCGACATCGTCATCCTGGTCGTGGCATGGGACGACGGCATCATGCCGCAGACCATCGAAGCCATCCAGCACACCAAGGCGGCAAACGTGCCGATGATCGTGGCCATCAACAAGATGGACAAGGCCGGCGCCAATGCCGAAAAAATTCGCACGGCGCTGCTGCAGTATGACGTGCAGGTCGAATCCATGGGCGGCGATGTCATGGACGTCGAAATCTCGGCAGTGACCAAGCAGGGCCTTGATGACCTCATCGAGAAAATCCTGCTGCTGGCCGAAGTCATGGAATTGACCGCCAACCCGGATCGTCCGGCCGAAGGCACCGTTATCGAAGCGCGCCTCGACAAGGGCAAGGGCGCGCTGGCCACCGTGCTGGTGCGTCGCGGCACGCTCAAGCGCGGCGACATTTTCGTCATGGGTCAGGAATGGGGCAAGGTCCGCGCGCTGGTCGATGACCAGGGTGCCCAGATCAAGGAAGCCCTGCCTTCGACGCCTGTCGAAGTGCTCGGCCTGACCGGCGTGCCTGGTGCCGGAGACCCGGTGACGGTCGTCGAAAGCGAAGCGCGCGCCCGTGAAGTGGCGGAATATCGCGCTGGTCTCGCCAATGCCAAGCGGACGGCGGGCAATGGCCCGGCCAATCTGGAAACCATGTTCTCGGTGCTGCGCGCCGCCAAGGTCCAGGAATTCCCGCTGGTCATCAAGGCCGACACGCAAGGCTCTGCCGAAGCGATTGCCGGTGCCGTCCAGAAGGTCGGCAACGAGCAGATCCGTGCCAAGGTGCTGCTTGCCGGTGTCGGCGGCATCACCGAAAGCGACGTGACGCTGGCCAAGGCATCGGGTGCGCCGATTATCGGCTTTGGCGTGCGCGCCAATGCCAAGGCGCGCGAGATCGCCCAGCGCGACCAGGTGGCGCTGAAATATTACGACGTCATCTATGACCTGATCGAGGATGTGAAGGCCGGCATGGCGGGCCAGCTCGGTCCTGAATTCCTCGAAAATGTCGTCGGCCGCGCGCTGGTGCTGGACGTGTTCCAGGCCGGCAAGACTGGCAAGGCGGCGGGTCTGCGCGTGCAGGAAGGCTATATCAAAAAGGCCCTTCGTGCCCGTGTCATGTGCGACGATGTCATCATCTACAACGGCTCGATCGCGACGCTGCGCCGCTTCAAGGAGGATGTCTCCGAGGTCAAGTCCGGCCAGGAATGCGGCATCACGCTGGCCGATTCGTCGGACGTGCGTGCCGGCGACATCGTCGAAACGTTCGAGGTGGAAAGCCGCGACCGGGTTCTGTGATCCAGAAGGGGCGGTCGATGACCATGGCACGAATTTGCGGGTTTGTTCTTGCCGCCTCGCTGCTGGCCGGTCCCGTGCCGGGCGCGGCAGCACAATCTGTGCCGCAGGCGCTTGTTGCCGACCAGCGTCCGGATGCAGCGGTGCCGGCGGCGATGGACGCGCTGCAAATCCGCAGCGGCGACGGCGCGATGAACGCCATCGTCTACACGCCGGGCGGCGCCGGG
>NZ_JANPCD010000084.1:0-1930 GCF_031430775.1 Sandarakinorhabdus sp.
GACGGTTTCCTTGAGGTTGGCATGAATGGCGGCATCGACTGGGATGACGGCGTTCTTGTCCTCAATGAAATCGCCACCCGTGTGCTGGCCTCGCTTACGCCGCGCGAGGAGCGCGTGCTGCGCATGCGTTTCGGCATCGGCATGAACACCGACCACACGCTGGAAGAAGTCGGCCAGCAATTCAGCGTTACCCGCGAGCGCATCCGCCAGATCGAAGCCAAGGCGCTGCGCAAGCTCAAGCACCCGTCGCGGTCGCGCAAGATGCGCTCGTTCCTCGACGTTTGATCCGCTGCCGATTGCAGTGAACACATGACAGGCGGTTGCCAATGGCAGCCGCCTGTTTCACGATGGCGGCATGGCCATTCGCTTCATACTCGCCCTGTCCGCAGCTACCGCGCTGGCTGCGCCCGCCAGCCCGCCGGTTTCGCCTGCTGATGCGGCGCTGGCCAAGGCCGTTGCCGCCAACAATTGCATGACCGGCGAGGGCGCCGGCGCGGCGGCTTCGGCCAGCAAGGCCGTGCTGGTTGCCGGCCTGACACCGGCGCATATGCCTGCCAGCAGCGTTGCCGAGGCACAGGCGTTCTTCGATCAGGGCCTTGGGCAGTTGTTCGGCTTTGATTATGACGAGGCGCTCAAAAGCTTTCGGCGGGCTGCCGCAATCGATCCGGATTGCGCAATGTGCGGTTGGGGCGAGGCGCTGGCGCTTGGCCCCTATGTCAACAGCGGGCCTGTCGGTGCAGCCGTGATTGCCGAGGCGCGGGCAGCTACCACCCGCACGCTGGCGAGCAACCGCCTGTCGGAACGGGACCGTGCGCTGGCCGAGGCCGTGCATGCCCGGCACGCACCCGGCGGCCGGCAGGACGGTGTGCACGGCGACCTGTATGCCGACACCATGACCGGGCTGGTGGCGCGTTGGCCCGGCGACGATCTGGTGGCAATCCTGGCCACCGAGGCCATCATGACCAGCCAGCCATGGGATTACTGGAAACCCGGCGGCACCGTGCCCAAAAAGCGTGCCGGCACGGCACTGGAGCTGGTTGACCGCGTCTTGGCGCGTTCGCCGAATGACCCGCAGGCGATCCATCTGCTCATTCATCTGACCGAGGCATCGGCCAATCCGGCACGCGCCGCTGGCCCCGCTGCCCGTCTCGAAGGACTGGCGCCGGCTGCACCGCACATGGTGCACATGCCGAGCCACACCTGGTACAATATCGGCCGGTTCGACGAGGCGATCGCTGCCAACCAGCGCGCCGTTGCAGCAGATGAATCCTATGCCCGCAAGGTCGGCGATGACCCGAAAAACTATGGCTATTTCAACCATCACACCCATTTCATCCTGTCGTCGGCCACCCAGACCGGCGACCGCACGGCGGCATTGGCAGCGGCGACGGCGCTTGAGGGGGCCGTCGATCCGGACAAGGTCACGACATCGCCCTGGCTTGAAATGCGGCTGATCACGGCGCTGCTGGCCCGAAGCCATTTTCTGCCCGCTGCCGAACTGCTGGCCCTGCCCGCGCCCGATAAACGCCTGCTGCGAATGCGGCTGACCTGGCACGGCGTCCGTGCCGAGGCCCATGCCATGCTGGGCGATACAGTGTCGGCAAAGACCGAAGTGCGGGCATTGCAGGCCGCGCTGAGCCAGATCGGATACCCGTCGCAAGACGACCGGACGCTGGCGGCACTTGTCGAACGCGTGGCCCGCGGACGTATTGCTGCGGCCGAAGGAAAGCCAAAAGAGGCCTTGCGCCAGTATCGCCGCGCCGAGCAGGTCGAAGCCGGGCTTCCCTATAGCGAGCCGCCGCTCTGGCCGATCCCGGTGGCTGTGTTGTCGGGCCAGTTGCGGCTGAAACAGGGTGACAATGGCGGCGCTGCGGCTGATTTCCGCCGCGCATTGGCCGGGCGCCCCGGTAGCCGCCTGGCCAGCGCCGGG
>NZ_JANPCD010000085.1:0-7667 GCF_031430775.1 Sandarakinorhabdus sp.
TCGATCATGCCGGGCATCAGCGTGGCACCAGGCAACGCCATCACCCGCGCACCCGCCGGCACCGCGACATCCGGGCCGGCGGCAACGATTCGGTCACCATCGACCAGCACCTGCCAGCCCGGCCGCATCACGTCGCCGTCAAAGACGCGCGCTGGCTTGAGAAACAGGACCTCGGCGCCGGCTGGCAGGGCAAGTACGAGAGCAAGCGCGCTTGCCCGGAAAAGTGACTTCATCATTTTGGCCCTCTTGCGCCGGTGCAACAAGCACGCAACATTCGCCAATCATCGGCACAAGGCAACGGGGCGAAATGCCGGCGCGGGCCGGGGTGCGGGGGAATGCATGTCTGAATTCGTCAATCAGCGCTTCTTTGACCGACCCGACGCCTTGCTCGCGGCCAGAGGCGCCGACAGCCGGCAGAGCATCAGCGGGCCGGACGGCGATGTACTGGTCTGGATTACCAACGGTGGGATCGCCCGGCCCGAACGTATTGAACTGGCCTCTGGCACAAGGCTGGTGCGATTTGCCGGCACAGGCCACCCCGCATCGGCCATGGCGGGCTGCTGGTGGCTGACCTTCGCCGAATATGCCCGCATAGAACAGCTTGCGGACAGCAAAGGGCTACCCGCCGGCACGGCGGTGCGCATCTTGTGCGCGGTCCCTCCCGAATGGAGCAGCATGGATGTGATTGTGCAGGTCCGGTCGAAGGCACCGCTTCTGGCATATGTCGGCCAGGGAGCGCCCGCCAGGCAGGGGACACCTCTCGCCGGCGTTTCGACCGTTCTGAGCGGCTGGGAACTGGGCGTGTCGCCGGCGCGGCAATTGTTCATTCCCGGCATGGGTAGCGGCGATGTCCGGCAACACAGCCTGAGCCTCGAAGGCACCGGGTTCCTGCCATCTGACTATTCCCGGCGCGGGTTCATCCACCGCGTGGAGACATAGTTTCCTGCCGGCAGGACGTGCCGCTCGCTGCGGTGGATGACCTTTGCGTTACGCGCATCGCGCCGCTATCAGGGGGCCGAGCCGGCAACAGACCGGCCACAGGGCAGGGAGCTTCAGCTTGACCGAATCCAGCGCCGCCGCGGCAGATATCGTCGATACCCGTCCGCAATGGTTCGGCCATCCGGCGCAGCTCGCCCGATTGTTCACCACCGAAGCCATGGAACGTTTCGGCTATTACGGCATGCGGGCGCTGCTGACGCTGTATCTGGCCGAACATTTCCTGTTTTCAGACCGGGCGACGACCGGGCTGTATGGCGGCTTCACGGCGCTGGTCTATCTGACGCCGCTGGTCGGCGGCTTGCTTGCCGATCGTTATCTGGGATCGAAAAAGGCCGTCAAATTCGGCGCTATCCTGATGGCGCTGGGCTATTTCACCCTGTGCTTCGGCGGTGAAGCGGCCAAGCCCTATGCCGTCATCGAAGGCACGCGCTATGATGTGACCGTCGACAAAAGCAGCGACGCCAAGGCCCAGTCCGTCGAGATTGCCGGCCAGAAGCTGACCATCAAGGGCAACGAAGACGGCACAGTCGCGCTTGTCGGCACCGATGGCGCCGTCGTGCGCACCGTGCCCAAGGGCGGGTTCGATGCCGGCGGCGACCGCGATGCGATGTTCGTCATCGTCATGTTGCTCGGCCTGTCGGCGGTCACGGTCGGCAACGGTTTCTTCAAGCCCAACATCTCGACCATGGTCGGCTCGCTGTATGCCTCGGGCGACCGCCGCCGCGATGCCGGCTTCACCATCTTCTACATGGGCATCAACCTGGGCTCGTTGGGCTCGCAGATCCTGTGTCCATTCCTCGCCGACGCTTATGGCTGGTGGGCCGGCTTTCTTCTGGCCGCGCTGGGCATGACGCTCAGCTGGTTTCTCATCCAGTTTTCCGGTGACCGGCTGACGGGTTATGGCGACCCGCCGGCGGGTCAGGACAAGGACCGCTCACTCCTTATATATGCAGGCGCCATTTTGACTGTGCCGCTGGTGTGGTTCCTGTTCAACAATCTGATGAATGCGCCGCCACCCGTCGCTGGTGAAGGCCTGCTCGGCTATGTCCTGGCGCTGCCGATTCTGGGCAAGGTGCTGTTCGCGACGTTCCTGGTGTCGGTCATCGGCATTCCGATCTGGTCGTATTTTGCCGGCACGCGGCAAGAGGCGCAGATGATGCTCGCCGCCATCGTGCTCATCGTCTTCAACGTGGTGTTCTGGACGCTGTTCGAACAGGCGGGGTCATCGCTGACACTGTTTGCCGATCGCAACACCGATCTGTCGGTGTTCGGCTGGTTCCGCATCAGCGCCGGCCAGACCCAGTTCTTCAACGCGTTCTTCATCGTCGCGCTGGCGCCGCTGTTCAGCATCCTGTGGAAATGGCTGGGCGATCGCGGCATCGAGCCGGGGATTCCGATCAAGTTCGGCCTGGCGCTGGTCATGGTCGGGCTGGGCTTCCTGTTCCTCGTCTGGGGCGCGGATTTTGCGGGGCCTGACTTCAAGGTCGCCATCTGGTGGCTCGCTGGCCTGTATTTCATCCATTCCGCTGCTGAACTGTGCATTTCGCCGGTCGGCCTCAGCATGATCACCAAACTGTCGATCGCGCGCATTGTCGGCATGATGATGGGCGTGTGGTTCCTGTCGATCAGCTGCGCGCAATATGTCGCCGGCGTGGTGGCGCAGGTTGCCAGCGTCGAAACGGTGGGCGGCCAGGTCACCAACCTCAAGGTCAGCCTCGACACCTATGCCGGCGTATTCCAGACGATCGGGCTGGTGTCGGCCGGCATCGGGCTGCTGTTGCTGCTGGTCTCGCCGCTGCTCAAGCGCATCATGCACGGGGTAAAATAGGCCGAGCCGCTTGTCCGAAAGGGCTATCGATTCAAAGTGTCTTGCCCTCGGCCCCGCTAACCGCCACCTTGCCCTGAGCAGCCTGGCGATTTCCGGGCAGGGGAAAATCATGCGGCTGGGCTGGCAAAGTATATTGGCAACATTGGCGCTGTCGGCTTGCGCCGGCAAGGCACCGCCGCCGGCAGCAACTGCCGGCGGCGCCCCGACAGAGATCGTCGCGGCGCCGTCTGACCCCTGGCCGAGCCAATACAAGCCATACCCCGGTGTCACCACCGTGATTCGCGGCGCCACCATCTATGACGGAGCGGGGCGCAAATATGCCCCCGGCATGGTCCGAATCGAAAATGGCAAGGTTGCCGAAATTGGTGGCAGCGTCGCCATTCCCACCGGTGCCACGGTCATCGATGCCCCCGGCCAGTATGTCACTGCCGGTATCATCGACATCCATTCCCACCTTGGCGCCTATGCGACGCCGGGCGTCGAGGCGCACAGCGACGGCAACGAGGCGACATCGCCGGCCCGGCCCGAGGTGTGGGCCGAACATTCGGTCTGGCCGCAGGACCCCGGCTTTTCGCGCGCCATTGCCGGCGGCATCACCGCGCTGCATGTGCTGCCCGGCTCCGCCAATCTGTTCGGCGGGCGCGGCACGACGCTCAAGCCCGTCTATGCCCGCTCCGTGCAGGAAATGAAGTTTCCCGGCGCGCCCTACAGCCTCAAGATGGCCTGCGGCGAAAATCCCAAGCGCGTCTATGGCGCCAAGAACCAGATGCCGCAGACCCGCATGGGCAATATCGCCTATGCCCGCCAGGCCTGGGCCGATGCCGCCGGCTACAAGCGCCGCTGGGACGATTATACCCGCCGCGCCAAGGCCGGCACCGCCAAGCCGACCGATGCGCCGCGTCGCGAATTGGCCGGCGACACGCTGATGGGCGTGCTCAGCGGCGACATTCTCGTGCAGAACCACTGCTACCGCGCCGATGAAATGGCCAATGTCATCGCGATGAGCCATGAATTCGGTTATAAGGTGACCGCGTTCCATCACGCGGTCGAAAGCTACAAGATCGCCGACATGCTCAAGGCCGAAGGCATTTGCTCGGCGATGTGGGCGGATTGGTACGGCTTCAAGATGGAAAGCTTTGACGGCATCCGTGAGAATATCGCGCTGGTGGACAATGCCGGTGCCTGCGCCATCGTCCACAGCGACGACGCCAACGGCATCCAGCGGCTGAACCAGGAAGCGGCCAAGGCGATGGCCGCCGGCCGGCGCATGGGAATGGCGCTTGCCCCGGAACATGTCTGGACCTGGCTGGCGATCAACCCGGCGCGCGGTCTGGGCATCGACAAGCGCACCGGCAGCCTCGAAGTCGGCAAGGCCGCTGATCTGGTTTTGTGGAACGCCGATCCGCTGTCGGTGCAGGGCCGCGCCATGAAAGTGTGGATCGATGGTGCGCTGATGTACGACTGGGGCGACCCCAAACGCCGCGCCACCTCCGATTTCGAGCTGGGCCAGCCCGGCGTGGGAGAACCCAAGTGAAGCGTCTCTCGTTCCTCGTAGCCCAGATTGCGACGACGCTGCTCGCAGCGCCGGTCCCCGCCGCAACCATCGCCATCACCGGCGGCACCGTGCTGACCGGCGTGGGCGAAGAAAGCATCGCCGGCGGCACCGTCATCATCCGCGATGGCCGCATTGTCGCTGTCGGCGCCGGCCTGCCTGTGCCGGCAGGCGCCACCATCATCGACGCGCGCGGCAAGACCGTCACGCCCGGCATCATCGCCGGTATGTCCGACCTTGGCATCGACGAGGTCGGCGGCGTGCGTGAAACCAATGATTCGGGCGCCCGCACCGCGCCCTGGTCCGCCGCGCTCGATCTTTCGACCGCCATCAACGGCAACAGCGTCCATATTCCCGTCGGCCGCATGGGCGGCGTCACCCGCGCCGTTGTCGGCCCCGGCGCCGAATCGGACATTTTCGGCGGGCAGGGTGTGGTCATCACGCTGGCACAGGGCGCCGACCCGGTCATGCGCCCGCGTGCCTTTCAATTTGTCGAACTGGGCGAAAATGGTGCCGGCCTTGCCGGCGGCTCGCGCCCGGCGGCCTGGGCCAGCCTGACCAGCGCGCTGGCCGAGGCGGCGCGTTACGCCGCCAACCCCGCCGGCTATGACCGGGGGCTTTCGCGCGATTCGCTGGCCAAGGCGCCCGACATTGCGGCGCTGGTGCCGGTGCTGCGCGGTACCATGCCGCTGGTGGTCCACGCCGAACGCGCCAGTGATATCGTGCAGGTGCTCGGCCTCAAGGCGCGTTATCCGGCACTGCGTCCCATCCTGATCGGCGCGCGCGAAGCCTGGCTGGTGGCGGACCGCATTGCGGCGGCCGGCGTGCCGGTCATTACCTTGTCACTATTCGACCTGCCCGACGATTTTGAAACCCTGGCCTCGTCGCGTTCGAATGTCGGGCTGTTGCAGGCGGCGGGCGTGACCGTGGCGATGGGCCTTTTCGGTGGCGATTCGGCGGCGCAGCCGCGCAACCTGCCGTATTTTGCCGGCAATGCCGTGGCGCAGGCGGCCGTGCCAGGCGCCACCGGGCTGACGCGCGGCCAGGCGCTAGCGACGATCACCGCCAATCCGGCGCGCATTTTCGGCCTGACCGACCTTGGCACGCTCAGTGTCGGCAAGCGCGGCGATGTCGTGATCTGGGACGGCGATCCGCTCGATGTCACCGGCGCGCCCATCGCCGTGCTGATCGACGGCGTCGCCCAGCCGATGCGCAGCCGCCAGACCGATTTGGCCGAACGCTACAAATCACTTGGCCGCAGCGACTTGCCGCTTCAGTATCCGCGCTGACGGGCGACGCGCCCACCGGGGGAGACAGGTCTTGAGCGATTTGATGCTGCTGGTGCTGGCAGTTGCCGCCTTTATCGGCGGACACGAGCTTTTGTCCCACCCGCTGCGCGCGCCGCTGGTTGCCCGGCTTGGCGAAAAGGGCTTTGCACTCCTCTATTCCGTGGTGGCCTTCGCCAGTCTCGGCGCTGCGGTGCAGCTTTGGCGCGCAATCCCCAAGGCGCGCCTGTGGGACACGCCGGCGGGTGCCTATCCCGCCATGCTGGCCTTGATGCTGCTGGCCTTCATCCTGTTCGTCGGTTCGGTTTCGTCGCCCAACCCGGCGATGATGGGCGGCGGCGGCAACAAGCCGCGCGGGATGCAGCGCATCACCCGCCACCCGATGATGTGGAGCTTTGCGCTCTGGGGCGCCGTGCATGTCGTGCTGACGGCCGATCCGCGCACCATCGTGCTGGCCAGCGGCATCGCCGTCCTCGCGCTGTTCGGTGCCGCCATGCAGGACGGCAAGAAAAAGGCACAGAACCCCGCTTATGGCACCCATATGTCAGTGACCAGCTTCATGCCCTTTGGCGCCATAGTTGCTGGCAAACAGCCCGTGTCGGCGCTTTGGCCCGGCGCGGTGCCGGTGCTGGGGGGGCTTGCGCTGTTCGCCATCACGCTTTGGGCACATCCGCTGCTGATCGGCGTGCCGGCCATCGACTGGAGCTATCTGCAATGAGCGCGTTTGGCAGCGACACGATCTGGATCACCGGCGCGTCTGCCGGCATCGGCAAGGGGTTGGCGCTGGCGTTCGCTGCTGCCGGCGCCCGGCTTGTGTTGTCGGGCCGCAATGCCGATGCGCTGGCCGGGGTGGCAGCGCTGTGCCCGGGCGCGCTGGTCGAAGCGTTCGAGGCGACCGACCTGGACGCGCTGCCCGCCATCGCCGCCCGCGTCGAGGCAGCGACCGGCGGCGTCACCATGCTCATCAACAATGCCGGCATTTCGCAGCGCAGCCTGGCGCTGGACACCGATTTTTCCGTGTATCGCACGCTGATGGAGGTCGATTTCTTCGCGCCGCTGCGCCTGACGCAGCTGGTGCTTCCCGGCATGGTCGCGCGCGGACAAGGCCGCATCGTCAACAATGCGTCCGTCGCGGGCAAGGTCGGCTCACCGCTGCGCACCGGCTATTGCGCTGCCAAGCATGCGCTTGTCGGCTGGTCCGACGCGCTCAGGGCCGAGGTGTTCCAATATGGCGTCAGCGTCCATGTGCTGACCCCGGGTTTTGTCGCGACCGGCATTGCCGACAATGCGCTGACCGGTGACGGCAAGGTGCGCGGCACCGCCGACGACCCGGTCAACCAGGGCATTACTCCGGACGAAGCCGCCGTCCAGATTCTTGCCGCACTGGCTGCCGGCCAGCCCGAGATCCCGGTCGGCCGCGTCGGCGCTGCGGAAATGGCGCTGCTCGATCTCAAGCGGCAGAACCCCGATCAATGCTTTGCGCTGATGGCCAGCATGGCGCCAAAGGTGGCGCGTTGAGGGCATCTGCACCTGCCTGACGATTTGCCCTTGGCGTATTCCCATTTCGCCGCTAGACGTTGAGGCAGGTGGCGTGGATGTGCCCCCACCTTTCGACATGCCTATTTCGGACATTTGATCTGGCCCCTCGCACATAGGCGGGCAGGGCAGGACCGAAAAAACAACGTCGAATTGCCCAGCAAATGGCTTTGCGCGATTCGGCCGGCCGCATTCGGGGACGCAGACTTGATCAGAAACAATCAACGGCGGCGGCGTGGCGGCGGCAATACCAACGGCCCACGCCCGCAGCAGATGGCCGGCGGCAACAACTTTGGTGCCCGGCTCGACAATCGCCAACGCGGCAACGCCACGCAGCTTCTGGAAAAATATCGCGCTCTGGCCCGCGACGCCCAGCAGGCCGGCGACCGGGTGACCACAGAATATTATCTGCAATACGCAGAGCATTATTATCGGGTCCTGGGCGATTATCGCGACCGGCAGCCGG
>NZ_JANPCD010000086.1:0-7793 GCF_031430775.1 Sandarakinorhabdus sp.
CTTGCCAATGCCATCGACCTGTTCCAGCCGGCCAGCAACCTGACCGTCGACAGCGGCGCGGGCAACTTCACGCTGACCGGCGCCATCACCGGCCCCGGCCTGCTGACCAAGATCGGCGCTGGCAGCCTCGTGCTGAGCGGCGACAGCAATTATGCTGGCGGCACAAACCACACTGCCGGCACGATCGTGATCGGCTCGAACACTGCGCTCGGCACCGGCACGTTCACTTATAACGGCCAGGGCACGCGGGTGGTTTCGGGCATTGACAATCTTGTCGTGGCCAACAACTTCGTGCTGAACGACAACAACACGCTCAACAATCCGTTCGACACCCAGGCGTTCACCACGACGCTGACGGGCCAGATTTCGGGCGCGGGTGCCTTTGCCAAGCTCGGCGATGGCACGCTGATCCTGACCGGCGACAACAACTATGCCGGCGGCACCGACCTGCTGGTTGGCCGCATTTCGGTCGGCACCAGCACGGCGGTTGGCACGGGTAACCTCAATCTGCGTGCCGGCACGACGCTGCAGGCGTTTGCCGACAATCTGGCGCTGACCAACACGGTCACCACCAGCGTCGGTGTGGAAGCCATCGACACCCAGGCCTTCACCTTCACGCTGGGCGGCGCCATCAGCGGCGATGGCACCCTCACCAAGATCGGCGGCGGCAGGCTCGTCCTGACCGGCGCCAACAGCTACACTGGTGGCACCAACCTGACGGCCGGTAGCCTGCAGATCAATAACAGCTCCGCCATCGGCACGGGCACGCTCACCACCACGGGCGGCACCACGCTGATCGCCGGCATCGGCGCTGGCAATGCGCCGATCACGCTGGGCAACGCCGTTGTCCTGGGTGCCGGCACGACCAATATCGACCTTCAGGGTACCGCCACCAGCTTCTTCAACGACGGCACGGTGACCACAAACGGTACCACGCTGACGCTAAACGGCGTTGTCAGCGGCGGCGCGCTCAATACCCTTGATGGCGGCGGCAAGCTCGTGCTGAACGGTGTCAACACCTACAGCGGCGGCACGACCGTCGGGCAGCGTGTGGCCGTCTATGTCGGCAACGGTTCGGCGTTGGGCACGGGTGCTGTGAGCTTCTCGCCGGAAAGCGGCCTGCTCAACGACAGCGGCTCCGCCATCACTTTGGGCAATGCCATCTCGCTGAACAATGGCGCCGTCGCGATCGGCGGCAATAGCGCGCTCACTCTGACGGGCGTGACCAGCGGCACTTCGCAACTGTCGAAGATCGGGCCGAACAACCTGACGATCACAGCGGCCAGCACCCGCACTGGCTCCACCTATATTGGCGGCGGCACGGTCACGGTCACCAACAACCTGTCACTGGGCACCGGCATCATCCGCACCGATGCGGGCAGCCTGACCCCGACGCTTGCCGCCGGTGTCACCGGTCTGGCATTGGCCAACAACATCCAGGTCGAAAGCGCCTTGGCGGCACTGACGGTCAATTCCGGCACCGGCATCTTCACCTTGAACGGTGTCGTGTCGGGGGTCGGCGGCCTCATCAAGACCGGCACTGGCACGCTCGTCCTGAACGGCGTCAACACCTATGCCAATGGCACGGAGCTGACGAGCGGAGCGATCACCGCCACCAACAACGCCTCACTCGGCCTCGGCACGCTGACCATGTCGGATGCCACGACGCTGAATGCCGGTGTGACGGGCCTGACGCTGGCCAACAACATCGTCACGCTGGGTGCAGCTACCGTCAACAGCGGCGCTTCGCCGGCTGCCCTGACGCTTGCGGGCGTGGTCAGCGGCGCTGGCAGCCTGAACAAGGTGGGCACCGGCACGCTCAACATGACGGGTGCCAGCACCTTCACGGGCGGCGCCACGGTCACGGCAGGCACGATGAATGTCACCGGCTCGCTGGTCTCGTCGGTCAATGTCCTGACGGGCGGCACCATTGCCGGCACCGGCACCATCGGCAGCCTGACTGTCCAGTCCGGTGGCTTCGTCGCTCCGGGCGCGACGCCGGGTGTCGTCGGCACGCTCAACGTCAACGGCACGACCAACCTGCTGGCTGGTTCGACCTTCACGGCCAATGTCACGGTTCCGGCCGCGGATCGGATCACCTCGACGGGTGCCCTGACCATCGCGGGCAATATCAACGTGCTGCCGACGCCGGCGGGTGGCTTCAACACCTTCAATGCCACCTATATCGTCGCAAGCGGCTCCTCCCGCACCGGCACCTTCGCGACCGTTACCGGGCTTGACCAGTTCGGCATCGCGTTCGCGCCGGTCATGGTCTACGACGCCACCACCGCTGCGATCCGGCTTGCGCCGCAGTCGCTGGAACTGCTGGGCAACCGCTTCGGCGGCCTGCGTCCCAACCCGCTGGAGGTTGCACGCGCCTTTGATCGTGCGGTCGCCGCCGGCTACAATCCGCAGGCGTTCTTCCCGGTCTACAACTCTGGCTCCAACCTGCAGCGCACGCTCGACCAGATGTCGGGCGAGCAGCGGTCGGCCGAACGCCGCGTGTTGCTCGACAGCACCCGCGTGGTTCGTGAAACCGCCTTTGATCGCCTGAACGCCGGCCTCAGCGCCGTTGGCGGCCAGTCGGCCACCACCGACAATGGTGACAGCCAGATCAGCGTCTGGATGCGCGGCGCCGGCTCATGGGGCCAGGCCTCCAGCGACGCCGTGGGCAGCACCTTCCAGACCGAACAGCGCGGCGTGTTGACCGGTATCGACTGGACGCGTGACACCTTCAAGGTTGGTGCCATGTTCCATTACCTCAACACCGAGGTGCGGCTTGGTGATCTCGGCCAGTCCACGGTCGAAAGCACAGGCGGCAGCATCTATGCCGGCTATCGTGCGGCCGACAATGGTCTGGCTATCGGTGTCGGCGGCTCGGTTGCCGGCGCTCGTGCCAATGGCTCGCGCACCATCACGCTGCCCGACTTCCGCCAGTCGCTGCGGGCCAACTACAACGGCACGATCTATCAGCTGTTCGGCGAGGTCGCCTATGACCTTTCCAGCGCCGAGAACAGCCGGATCGAACCGTTTGCCCGCATCGCCTACACCGCTCTGAAGGCCGGCGCCTTTGCCGAAACCGGCGGCGTCGCGGCGCTGACCGCTTCGAAGCAGGACTATGACGCAACCGTGGCCAATGCCGGTGTGCGCGGCACCTTCCAGGCCAGCGACAAGATTTCGCTGGGCGGCTCGGTGGCGTGGCAGGGCACATGGGGCGACCGTTCGGCGGCAACGCTGGTCGGCATCCCGGCTCTGGGCCAGCTGTCCAACGTCCAGTCCGTGGCGATGGACAAGAACAGCGTGCTGTTCCAGGCCGATGCAGCGATCGATGTCGCCAGCAACGTCCGCTTCAGCCTCGGTTACTCCGGCCTGATCGGCAAGAAGAACGAAGATCATGGCGCTCGTGCGACCCTGACCGTCGGCTTCTGATAACAACACCATAAAAAGGGTGCGGCGGTGCCAAAGGGTGCCGCCGCCCTTTTCGTGTCTGGCGCCCAAGGCAGCGACACATCATCAGTCCTGTGCGCGAGTCCTCGACACATCAAAATTCCCGTGCGCCTGTCCGCGACACATCGTCAGCCTGCTGAATTCAGCGGCCGCGGGCATCCTGTTCGGCGTTGACCCACCGCCCTTGCCCTGCCAATCGCTGGGTGATGTTTTTCTTGTCAGACAACACCGCCTCGGCCTGCCCCGAAGTCATCGCCGCCATCACGGCTGCTGCTCCTGCAACCGCATCCGGCTATGATGGGGATGCGCTGTCAGCCCAACTCGACGGTGTGTTCGGCGATTTGTTCGGCGCGCCCTGCACGGTGCTCCCCGTCAGCACCGGAACGGCGGCCAATGCGCTGGCGCTTGCCAGCATGGTGCCGCCCTATGGCGCGATAGTCTGCCACACCGAGGCGCATGTGCATGTCGATGAATGCGGCGCCCCTGAATTTTTCACCGGCGGCGCCAAGCTGCTGACAGTTGCGGGTGCCGATGGCCGGCTAACGCCAGATGGCATCGATGCCGGCACGGCAGGCCATCGCGGTGATGTCCACCAGGTGCAGATCAGTGCGCTGTCGCTGACACAGGCCACCGAATGCGGCACGGTCTACAGCCCTGACGCATTGGCTGCGCTGGCGGATCATGGCCGGTCACGTGGCTGGCGCCTTCATCTGGACGGCGCGCGGTTTGCCAATGCCGTCGCGCACCTTGGCTGCGACCCGGCCGACATCACGTCGCGGATCGGCATCGACATTTTGTCCTTTGGTGCCATCAAGAACGGCGGCTTGTCGGCTGAGGCGCTGGTGGTGTTCGATCCTTTGCTGGTGCCGGGCCTGCGCCTGCGCCGCAAACGCGCTGGCCAGCTCGGTTCCAAGGGGCGTTTCATGGCGGCGCAGTTGCTCGCCATGGCCCATGACGGTGTCTGGCTCAGGAATGCCCGCGCCGCCAACGCCGGTGCCGCCCGCATCGCAGCGGCGGCGGCTGACAGGCTGTTGTATCCAGTCGAGGCCAACGAAGTGTTCGTCCAGTTGCGCCCGCTTGAGGCCGATGCCTTGCGTGCCCAGGGCTTTCACTTCTACGATTGGGGTGCCGCCGGCTCGGGTGAGGCGCGCTTTGTCGTTTCATGGGATACGCCGGCACAGGCAATCGATGCGCTGGCTAAGGCGCTGGCCGTGCCGCCATCAGCGTGAGCGGCAATTCCGGGCTTTCACCGCGCGGCTGGGCTGCGTTTATCGGCTGCACCCTGATCTGGGGCAGCACCTGGCTGGTCATCAAGACGCAGCTGGGCGTCGTGCCGCCAAGCTGGTCGGTGACATGGCGCTTCTTGCTTGGCGGGCTGGTGATGACGGCGCTGTGCTTGGCGCGTGGCCGGTCGCTGGCTTTGTCGCCGCGCCAGCACGGTTTTGCACTGCTGATCGCGGTGATGCAGTTCGTGCTCAACTTCAACCTGGTGTACCGCGCCGAGCAATCGCTGACCTCGGGGCTGGTCAGCCTCAGCTTTGCGCTTTTGCTGGTGCCCAACACGCTGCTGGCTGCGGCGTTTCTGGGCCAGAAGGTGACGCTGCGCTTCGTCCTTGGCAGTCTCATCGGCATTGCCGGCGTCAGCCTGCTTTTCGCTCATGACTTTTTCATGCCCGGCGCATCGGCCGGCGTCATAGCGACCGGGCTGGGCCTGGCAATGGGCGGCGTGATGTGCGCCAGCATCGCCAATGTGCTGCAAGGCAGCTCCGCCGGTCGCAACCAGCCACTCGAAGCCGGGCTGGCCTGGTCGATGCTCTATGGCGCGGGTATTAATGCCGTGGTGGCAACCGCCGTGTCGGGACCGCCGGTGTTCGACGCCTCGCCGGGCTATGTCGCAGGTCTCGCCTATTTGGGAATCGTGGCGTCGGCAGTCGCATTCAGCCTTTACTACATGCTCATTAAGGAAATGGGACCAGGCCGCGCCGCCTATAATGGCGTGGTCGTGCCAGTAGTGGCGATGGGCCTTTCGACGGTGTTTGAATCCTATCAATGGACGCCGCTGGCCGCTCTCGGCGCGGTGCTGGCGCTGTCCGGGCTGGTCATTGCGCTGCGAGGCAAGTCGCCGGCCTGATTGCCACTCACCACAGATGGCCGTATCATGATTCCGGAGGCCGAGAATGACGCTGAATCCCGTTTGCGCCATCTGCGGCGTTCGTCAAAGCGCGGTGTGCAGCAGTCTCGATGATGCTGCGCTCGGCAGTTTTGCTGCCAAGGGTGTCCAGCGCCGGCTGAAGCCAGGCGAAACACTGATGCGAGCCGGCGATCGGCAGGACACATGCGCCAATATCCAGTCGGGCACCATCAAGATGAGCCGCGTGACCCAGACCGGGGACGAGATCATCCTTGGCCTTGCCCATGCCGGCGACCTGGTGGGACGGCCGCTGGCTGCGGACAGTGACTGCGATATTATCGCTCTGGATGACGTGACGCTGTGCAGTTTTCCGCGAAGCGCCATCGAAGCTCAGATGGACAGCCATCCGGCTCTGGAACGGTTGATTCTGGCGCGTGCGCTGGATGATCTCGATGCCGGTCGGCGCTGGCAGATGCGGTTGGCTCGCGGGTCGGCGCTGTCGCGGGTGGCGGCGTTCCTGCATGACATGGCCACGCGCCAGCCGGCAGGCACATCGGAATTTTCGCTGGTCATCAGCCGAGGCGACATGGCGAGCCTGCTTGGGCTGACCATCGAAACGGCCAGCCGCCAGATGACCCTGCTCAGGAAACGCGGGATCATTGCATTGCCCGGCGGTCGGCGTATCATAATCATTGATAAGATGGCTTTATCTGCCGCAGCCGAAGTCTGATCCAAGAGGAGACGCCCGGTGAAAACAATCATTGTCCATATCGAAGACGACGAAGGCCAGGGCGCCCGGCTTCAGGCCGCCTATGATCTGGCACGCGCCACGGGCGGTCATCTTCTGTGCGTGTCTGTGCTGCCCTACGCCGCCTATGCGCTGGGCGATCCGGCCATGGGCGCCTTTCCGGTTGCCACCATCATGGAGGCCGTTGACCAGCGCCGCCGTGCCGAGCGTACGCAGATCGAGGCCGAGCTGAAGCGCCAGGGCGTCAATTGGGACTGGCGGGCCTGCGACGGCGACGGTGCCGAGCGCCTGGCCGAAGCCGCCAGGCTGGCCGATGTCATCATCATGAGCGCCGGGCCGTATGCGCGGCAGGCCGGCATACGCATGGCGATTGCCGGCGATGTGGCGCTAAGGGCGCCCGCGCCGGTGCTGGCCGTGCCGGAAGGCAGTTCGGGCTTCGATGTGGCCGGCCATGCCGTGATCGGCTGGGACGGCAGCCAGGAAGCGGCAAAGGCGATGCGCGCTGCGCTGCCGATGCTGGCGCTGGCCAGCGCGGTCACGCTGCTGACGATCGATGAAAAGGCCACCGACTATCCGGCGGCGCGGGCTGCTGCATTTCTGTCGCGGCACGGCATTCATGCCGAGGTAGCCGAGCGCCCAAGGGGCAACGGCAGCGTCGAAGGTGCGATACGGGCGTTCCTGTCCGAATCCGGGGCGTCCTGGATGGTTCACGGCGCCTATGGCCATTCGCGGCTACGCCAGACGCTGTTCGGCGGCGTGACGCGCGGGCTGTTGTCCGACGCGCCGGTGCCGCTGCTGATTGCGCACTGACGGCACGTTCATCGCCTTTGCCGCCTATCGTCGGATTTGCACGGCAGGGCGGGCTTCGTTAAGGCAAGGGTCAGAAGTGCCGGGCCACGACTGGCCCGCGCCCCCATTTGCGAGACCCCCGATGTCCCAGTCCGTTTTGCTTTCCATTCTGCCGCCTGCAACGCGTGTCTTTCGCCTGTCCTTGATGCTTGGTGCCGGGCTGGCAAGTGCCGTTCAGGCCCAGACCGTGACCGTCAGCACGGCGACGACCACGCCCATCGTCACGGCAACCGCAAGCAACAACGCCCCGGCCAATCTGTCGGTCACCACCGCCGGCAGCATCACGGTTGCAACGGGCCCCGCCGTGACGCTCAACAGCAGCAACACTGTGGCCAATGCCGGCACCATCACATCGGCAGGCTCGACAAACACCAGCGCCGTGCTCGTCGATCTGACCAATGACATCACCGGCACCATCACCAATGATGCCGTCATCAGCGTGACAGGCACGACCGCCGCTGTCGGCAACACCGGCATCCGCTTTGCCGGTCCCGGCACCTTTACCGGCAACATCGTTTCAGGGTCCGGCAGCAACATCACCGTAAGCGGCAATGACGCGACCGGTATCCTGATCGGCTCCAACTTTGTCGGCAACATCGGCACGCGCAGCATCGGCGT
>NZ_JANPCD010000087.1:0-36324 GCF_031430775.1 Sandarakinorhabdus sp.
CAGCATGCCGTGATCGGCAGCTGGGTCGTCGATGGTGCGCCGGTTGGTATCGGCATCCGCGAAGATGGCCCGATTACGGGCAATCTGGCGCGCTTCGTTCCGCATGTGATTTGCGAATAAAAACGGTCAAATATCTGCAAATACGTGGGTTTCCGAAGCGGCGCCGGGATGCGTGACCGCGCCCCCGCGTGCCGGGCCGACCAATCGCGCGAATTTCCAGATGGCGCCTGATTGATAGTCGTGGGCGCGCGGTTGCCAGACCGCACGGCGCGCCGCGAGAGTGGCGTCATCGACTTCGAGGTCGATGGTGCCGGCGCTGGCGTCGATGCTGATGATGTCACCGTCCTCGACCAGGGCAATCGGGCCGCCCAACGCTGCTTCCGGGCCGACGTGCCCGATGCAGAAACCGCGCGTTGCGCCGGAAAACCGGCCATCGGTGATCAGCGCCACATGCTCGCCAAGGCCCTGGCCATACAGCGCCGCCGTGGTGGACAGCATTTCGCGCATGCCCGGCCCGCCGCGTGGTCCCTCGTAACGAATGACGATGACGCAGCCCGGCTCGATGCCGCGCGCCTCGACGACTGCAAAGCATTCCTCCTCGCTGTCGAACACCCGCGCAGGGCCGCTGAAAGCGAGGGTCTGCATGCCGGCGACCTTCACAATGGCGCCGTCAGGGGCAAGGCTGCCCCGCAGGCCCACGACGCCGCCGGTTGGCGACAGCGGGTTACTGACCGGGTAAATAACCTTCTGGTCGGGATTCCAGGTCACTTCGGCGATGTTTTCCGCCAGCGTCTTGCCGGTCACGGTCATGCATTCGCCATGCAGCAGCCCGGCATCGAACAGGGTTTTCATGACCATATAGACGCCGCCGGCATCATACATGTCGCGTGCGACATACCTGCCGCCGGGTTTCAAGTCAGCGATATAAGGTGTTGATTTGAATATCTCGGCCACATCGAACAAATCGAACTTGATGCCGCATTCATGGGCCATGGCGGGCAAGTGCAGCGCGGCATTGGTGGACCCGCCGGTGGCCGCGACGATGCGCGCGGCATTTTCAAACGCCTCGCGCGTGCAGATGTCGCGCGGGCGGATGTTGCGTTCGATCAACGTCATGATCTGGCGGCCCGCAGCAATGGCGATTTCGGCGCGGCTGCCATAGGCCGCAGGGGCCATGTTGCTGTTGGGAAGCGACAGCCCGATCGCTTCGCCGACACAGGCCATGGTGTTGGCGGTGAATTGCCCGCCGCAGGCACCGTGGCCGGGACAGGCGACCTTTTCCAGCGCCGTCAACCGGGCCAGCGGGCAGGAACCGGCGCTGTGGCCGCCCACCGCCTCGAACACATCGACGACGGTGACGTCCTTGTCCTCGAACCGGCCGGGCAGGATCGATCCGCCATAGACAAAGATCGACGGCACATTGAGCCGCAGCATCGCCATCATCATGCCGGGCAAGGATTTGTCGCAACCAGCAAAGCCGATCAGCGCGTCATAACAATGGCCTCTGACCGACAGTTCAACCGAATCCGTAATGCAATCGCGGCTGACGAGGCTGGCCTTCATGCCCTGATGGCCCATGGCGATGCCGTCGGTGACGGTGATGGTGTTGAAACGGCGCGGCATGCCGCCCGCTGCGTCCACGCCTTGGCGGCAGACATCGGCCTGGGCATCCAGCGTCGTGTTGCACGGCGCGGAATCATTGCCGGCCGAAGCAATGCCGACGAACGGCCGGGATATCTCCTCCTCGGTCAGGCCCATGGCATAATAATAGCTGCGGTGCGGCGCGCGCTCCGGGCCGACCGAAACATGGCGGCTGGGAAGCTTCGACTTGTCGAATCGTGTCATGTGAAACCTATTTCAAACAATATTCTTGCTTTGCGCCGGTGCAGCTTGCCGGTCAAGCCGACGCGGCGCACTCTAGTTCACAAATAGGGAGATGGCACATGGGCGTCGAGGGCATGGGTGGGCTGTTTTTCCGGGCAAAGGACCCAAAAGCTCTGGGGGAATGGTATCGGACCCATCTGAATGTTGGCGGCGGCTGCAACGCCAGCGGCGGCGGCGAAACCAATGAATGGATATGGCAGACCATGGCCGGACCGATGGTGTTTGCGCCCTTCAAGGCCGACACCGATTATTTCGCCGCCGACAAGGCGTTCATGATCAACCTGCGCGTATCGGGTCTTGATGCGCTGCTCCAGAGCCTGGCATCGGCTGGCATTGCAGTGGAGACTCGCGCCGAATGGGACACGCCGGAGGTTGGCCGTTTTGCGCGCATCCATGACCCGGAAGGCAATGCCATCGAACTGTGGGAGCCGGTGGGAACCACCTGAATGAGCAGGCTGAACCGGGCTAAACCGGGCCAAGTTGGCGACGCACGGCGGCGATGACACCGGCCAGCACATGCGCCCAGTGCGCGATGCCCGCCGCATCGCGCAGGCCGTCGTTGCGCACCTCGATGCCCAGATACGGGATACCCGCCCCCTCTGCGTGCCGGTTCATCGTGTAATTGAGGTCGCGCCCGGAATAGGGCTGGTTGTCGCCGACATGCAGGCCATAGGCCGCCAGCGCCGCAATGCCCGGCAACGCGGCGCGGTCGTCGGTGTTGTACAGCACGCCGACCGGCCATGGGCGCGGCTCGTCCGGGCGTGTCGCCAGTTGCGGCGTGAAGCTGTGGATGCTGACCAGCATGATGGGGCGGCGACCGGCAATTTCGGCAGCCACACGGACATGATAGGGCTGGTGGATCGCCGTCAACCGCAGGGCGCGTTCGGCTTCGGGCAGATTCCAGTTGCCGGGGATGACATGGCCATCGCTGGCGGCGGGAATGGCGTTTTCCGGCTCACGGTTTAGATCGATGACGAGGCGGGACACCGATGCAATGATCGCCGGCGCCGACAACAGCGCCGCAAGTGCGCGGGTCAGCGGGTCTGTGCCGATATCGACGGCAATATGGTCCTCCAGCATCGCCGGCGGCAGGCCCAGCATCACGCCGGCTGGCACGAAATTCGAGGCATGATCGGCGATCATCAACATGTCCGCTGTGCCATCAAGGACAACGGGCATGGTCATGATCGGGGCGGCGCGAACACAGGCATTCCCCTGTGATAGCGATAGTGCGTCACCAGAAAAAGAGCATGATGACCGGGCATGAAAAAAGGGCCGGCGCCCGGGGGGAGGGAGCGCCGGCCCTTAGGGGCATCCTGGGGTCAGGATATCGTGGTGGGGACAGGCCCCGCGAAACGCTTACTGGGCAGTCGGCGCGGTGCTGAGCGCGGCCAGTTCGGTGCCGAGCAGCTTGGCAGCGGCAGCAAACTTCTTGCCGGCTTCAAAGCGGTTGTCGGCAGCGCACAGCTTTTCACCGGTCGAAACCAGCTTCAACGCCTTGGCAGCGTTACCGGCAGGTGCCGTCTGGGCGAGCGTGCGGATCTGGCCGGGGGTGGCGGCGCAGCTGACGTCCGAAGCCTGGGCAGGCACGGCAGCAGCGGCGAGAAAAACGGTCGAGAGGGCGATGGCCAGCGGGGCGGCAAACATACGGATCGACATGGCAGGTCTCCTGTTCGTTGTGGCTCGGGGGAGCCGGTTGAGTGATGCTCAGTTCAACTGAGTCCCGCTTTAAGTGATGCTCAAAATCTCGTCAACAGGAAATTTGAGTGCCATTCAATTGCTGCACTGCACATACGTCTTTTCAACACCTTCAGCCAATTGCTATTGCAAATATGCGTCAACCCGCCACAGAAATGCAGCGCCAAGCAGGACGGGATGTGAGCGCGACTCAGCGAATCGTTGTTGCGGCGGTCCACCAGCCGGCATTTGCCGCCACCCCCGCGGCAAGATCGCGCGAGGCCGTGTCGGCATAAAGCGCAAGGCACGTAGCGCCCGACCCGCTCATCCGCACAAGCACGGCGCCGATGGTCGATGCGAGCAAAGCAAGCACATCGGCAATCACCGGCGCAATGGCGATCGCAGCCGCCGTCATGTCGTTGCGCAGCGCCGACAGCGGCAGGCCTGCGTCAATGCCCCCCAGGTCAATGCGGTCCCAGCCGGCAAACACCGGACCCGTGGCCACGGCCACACGCGGATTGACGAGCAGCAGCGGGGCTCCCGCCAGGCTGTGCGGCCAGGGCGACAGATCATCACCCCGCCCCAGCCCCAGGCACGTCTGCTGCAACAGGCAAGCCGGCACATCGGCGCCCAGCGCTGCCGCAATCGGCAACAACGCATCAAGCGGCCAGTCCAGCCCCCACAGCCGGTTCAGCAGCCGCAGCGCCGCCGCCGCATCGGCCGAGCCGCCGCCCAGCCCGGCGGCCACCGGAATATGTTTTTCAAGATGGATGGCGGCACCCGCTGCTATGCCGGCCCGCATCTGCAAGGCGCGGGCGGCGCGCAGGACCAGATTGTCATCCCCTGCCCCGGCCGGCCCGGCATATTCGCCGGCCATGGTCAGCGACAGCACAGGCGCGGGCTCTGCTGTCAGCGTGTCGCCGAAATCGGTGAAGGCAAACACCGTTTCGAGGTCGTGATAACCGTCGGGCCGCCGGCGGCGCAGGTGCAGGGCCAGATTGATCTTGGCAGAGGCGGTTTCGATCATGCGCGGCATTGACCCCGGCGAATGTGCGAAGGCAAGCTTGTTACTGCGTTTTTCCGGGCGCATCGGCCCCGGACGCATCGGCCATCGCCAGCGCTGCATCAAGGCCAAAATCCAGCTTGGCCTGAAGCGCGGACTTGAGCTTGGCATCAGGTTCCAGCCCCAGCGCCTGGCGCCAGCGGAACCGCGCCTCGATCCGGCGGCCGACCTGCCAATAGGCGTCGCCGAGATGGTCGGTGATGGTTGGGTCGCCGGGTTCCAGCGCCCATGCCCGTTCCAGCGCCGTTACGGCGGCATCGAACTGGCCGCGGCGATATTGGCTCCAACCGAGGGAATCGGCGATGCCGCCATCGCCGGGGCGCAGGTCGGCGGCCTTTTCGATCAAGGCAACGGCCTCGCCCAGCTTCTCGCCGCGATCGAGCAAGGAATAGCCGAGATAATTGAGCACCATCGCTTCACCGGGAGCACGTGTGAAAGCGGCGCGCAGATCCGATTCGGCCTGTGGCCATTTGCCGGCACGTTCCCACATGCTGCCGCGAAGGAAATAGGGCGACCAACTGTCCTCGCTGTCGGGCGATGTGGATTGCAGTGCAATGACCCGGTCATAGGCCGCCGCCGCTTCGGCATAGCGGGTGCCCCTGCGATACCAATTGGCCAGTGCCGTCCAATCCTGCGGCGTGGCGTCCGGCGCAAGCGTGGCCGCCTGGAGCAGCACGCCGGCCTGCTGGCTGCGGCCCATGCCTTCGAGCACTTCGGCGCGGCGGGCCCGGGCAGCGGCAAACAGCGCGTCATCGCCAGCGATCCGGTCATAGGCGGCCAGCGCGGCCTGCCGCTGGTTGCCGCGCGCCAGCACATCGCCGCAGACAATCCAGCTTGCCGCAATGTCGGGCGCCAGAAACGTGCCGACGCGTGCGAACAGCAGCGCAAGCGGCACGGGCCGTTCGCGCGACAGGTCCACGGCCAGCCGCGCCGCCATCCAGCCGATGGCGCGGCGCGCATCGGGAGCCAGTGCGCCGATCCGCTTACCGGCAAGCAGCCGGGCCCGGGCCGCAACAGTCGGCGCGTCGTTGCCCGACAGCGCCGCCAGCGCCGCGTCCGGCTTGCCGGCCATCGCTAGCGCATCCGCCTCGCCGACGCGCAGGAACGAAATACCGCCGCCGGTGCTGGCGCGCAGGTCGTAATAGGCCTTGGCCGCTTCGGGCCAGCGCGCTGCAGCCGCCAGCATATGGGCGCGTTGTTCGGATACATAGGACCGGACGAAGCCGCTATAGGCTGCCGGATCCAGCCTTGCCAAAGCGGCATCGGTGTCGCCGCGACTGAATGTGATCCATGCCTCGGCAATCGGATTGACGACCTGGGCATAGCCGATGGTGCCCAGCCCTGACCTTGCCTGAGCGGCGCCGGCAAAATCGCGCCGCAATATGGCATCGGCCAACCGCACGAGCATGACATCGGCGTCGCCCTTGAAGCCGGGGGTCAATTCACGGGCCAGGACAAAGGCGCGGGTCTGGTCGCCGGCAGCCACGACGACTTCGAACGTGCGGCGCGGCAGGCCCTTGGCATCGGGTGCGCGCGTGCGAGCGTCCTCCAGCAAACGCGAGGCAAGGCCCAGTTCGGAATCGGCGGCGGCGTGGCGACCAAGGACATAGCTGTGCAACGGCGACTGGGTCAGCGCGGTGGTGCGTGCCTCGGCCGTGACGGCGACAGCGAACAGGGCGATGGCAAGGGGGGAGCGCATGCCAAGGTGGTAACACGGGTCGGGGGATGGGGGGAAGGCGAGTGTATGGTGTGTGCCAACGGCTCGGTCGCGGGCAAAGCCCGCGACTCGTCAGACGGGTTCTGCCGGCTTGGAGCCGTCAGCCCCGCTGGCCGAGCTTGCGCCTGTCGGCGCGCGATGCGCGCGCTCGCGGCGCCGCGCTACATATTCGGAGAGTTCGGGCCGCCGCCGCCTTCGGGGACCACCCAGGTGATATTCTGGCTCGGGTCCTTGATATCGCAGGTCTTGCAGTGGACGCAGTTTTGCGCGTTGATCTGGAAGCGCGGATTGCCCTCCTCGACTCCGACCACCTCATAGACGCCAGCCGGGCAATACCGCTGCGCCGGTTCGTCGAACAGCGCGTAATTGACCTCGATCGGCACATTGGGATCGGTCAGCCTGAGATGGACGGGCTGGTCTTCCTCATGGTTGGTGCTCGACAGGAACACGCTGGTCAGCTTGTCGAAGCTGAAGACGCCATCGGGCTTGGGATAGACGATCTTTTTCGCTTCGCCCTTGCGGCGCATGTGCTTGTAATCGGGGCTGAGCTTGAAGGTAAAGGGCAGCTCATAGCCCAGATATTCCATCCACATCATAAGGCCGCCCAGCGCGGTGCCGATGACATTGCCGAACTTTTCCACTGCCGGCAGGACGTTGCGGACCATCTTCAGCTCGTCGAAGACCCAGCTTTGCTTGTAGGCGGCGCCATAGGCGACCAGTTCGTCATTGCTCCGCTGCTTGGCGATGGCTTCGACCGCTGCTTCGGCGGCCATCATGCCGGTCTTCATGGCGGTGTGGCTGCCCTTGATGCGCGGCACGTTGAGGAAACCGGCACTGCATCCGATCAGCGCGCCGCCGGGGAAGGTCAGCTTGGGCACAGCCTGCCAGCCGCCATCGTTGATGGCCCGCGCGCCATAGGACACGCGGCGGCCGCCTTCGAGGATTTCGCGCACGGCTGGGTGCGTCTTGAACCGCTGGAATTCGTCGAACGGCGACAGGCTGGGGTTGTCGTAATTCAGCCAGACGGAGAACCCGATCGCCACCTGACCATTCGCCTGATGATAGATGAACCCGCCGCCATTGGCATCCGACAGCGGCCAGCCCTGCGAATGGATGACACGGCCGGGCGCATGTTTTTCAGCCGGAATGTCCCAGAGTTCCTTGAGGCCGATGCCATAGATTTGCGGCTGGCTGTCCTTGCACAGGTCGAAACGCTTCATCAGCTGCTTGGACAGATGCCCGCGCGCGCCCTCGGCAAAAAACGTGTATTTGGCATGAAGTTCCAGGCCAGGCTGCCAGCTGTCCTTCTTCTGGCCGTCGCGGCCGATGCCCATGTCGCCCGTGGCAACGCCCTTGACGCTGCCGTCATCGTGGAACAGCACTTCGGCGGCGGCAAAGCCGGGGAAAATCTCGACACCCAGCGCCTCGGCCTGCCCCGCCAGCCAGCGGCACAGATTGCCAAGCGAAACCGTGTAGCAGCCCTTGTTCTGCATGAACGGCGGCAACAGGCCGTGCGGAAATTCGTATTTCTTGCCCTCGGTGAGGATCCAGTGATGGTTTTCGGTCACCGGCACGCTCAATGGGCTGTCCATGTCGCGCCAGTTCGGCAGCAGTTCATCGAGGCTGCGCGGGTCCACCACCGCGCCCGACAGGATATGCGCGCCGATTTCGGAGCCTTTTTCGAGAATGCACACCGACAGTTCAAGGCCGAGTTCGGCCGCCTTTTGCTTCGCCTTGATGGCAGCGCACAGGCCCGCAGGGCCGCCGCCGACAATGACGATGTCATAGGGCATGGATTCTCTGTCGCTCATATCGCTCGGCCTGTTCCCTCTTGCTGCCCATGCTTATCGGCACGTCGCAGCTTTGCCATGGTTCATCAGATACTAGCGTGCCCGGCGCTTGACCAGAGACACAAGGGCGCATCTTTTGGAGCGGTGATCGAAACTGCCCCCACCTTGCCTGCCGACCCCGCGATCAGCCTTGCCATGCTGGAATGGCTGGCTGCCGCCGGCAGTGATGCGGGCGTGGCGGCAGAGCCGAAATCCTGGCTGGCACCGGCGCCGGTGGCTGCGCCCGTGGTGGCAAGCGCGCCCGCTGCGATGCCAAAGGCGAACGCTGTTGCCAAAGCCGCCGCACCGCGCGTCGCTGTCGCTGTGCCGGCACCGTGCCAAGCAGCAGAATTGGCGGCGGGAGCCGATACGATCGCGGCCCTGAATTCGGCGCTTGGTGGTTTTGCGCATCCGCTTCGCAAGGCCGATGCCGCGCCGCAGCTTTGCGCCGGCAACCCAGCTGCCGGCATCATCATCCTGTGCGACCGCCCGGAACCAGCAGGGCCGATCACGGTCATGCTGGACCGGATGCTTGCTGCCATCGGGCTGGACTGGGAAAAGGCGGCGCTGGTCCACCGCCTGCCATGGGCCACTATTGGCAATATCGAGCCGCGCGAGGACCAGTTCGCCGCCTTTGCGCCCTTTGTGGACCGGCTGTTCACACTGGCGCCGCCGCGTTTCATCCTGGCGTTGGGCCAGGCGTCATCGGCGATTGCAGGGCCGGCGGCATCAGTCGGCCGGGCGCGCGGCACCTGGTTCGACTTTGCCGGCGCGCGGCTGATGCCCAGTTTCCACCCGCGCCGGCTTCATGACCAGCCCGCGCTCAAGGCCAAGGCTTTTGAAGACCTCAAGACCTTTGCCGCAGCGATTGCAGCGGCATGATGGCCCGTGGCGCGCTTGTCACGCTTGCCGTGCTGCTGGCCGGGCCGGCGCAAGCGCAAGTTGCCGCCGCCGGAGCGCCTGTTTCGGAAGCGCCGATCACCGTGACCGGCCTGCGCGATGGCATTACCCCGCGGCAACGGGCAGTGCCCCGGCAACTGACCGATGACGAGCGCGCGCTTTGGCGGCAGATTTTCGCCGATATCGACGCTGGCCGCACCAGCGCCGCAGAAAAATCGATGGCGGCGGCCACAAAGGCCGGAGCGATTGCGGCATCGGAGGCGGGTCAGGAAACCGCCCTGCTGGCCAATACCGCCAAGGCGCAGTTGATCGTGGTACGCGGGCCAGCCGGCATGAGCCGCGCCGATCTGGCCGCCTGGCTCGAACTGGCCAAGGACCTGCCACAGGCCGCCAAGGTGGCGCAGATTGCCGCCCGCATGCCCGGCGCCGACGAATCGCCGTTGCCGTTGCTGCCGGCCGTCCGGTCCTATGCAAGGGTCAGTGCGCCGTCGCTGCTGCTCGCCCCCGGGCCGCGTGATGCCGAAATCGGTGCGCTGCTCAAGCCGTTGCTGGCCGCCGACTTGAATGCCGATGCCGAACGGCTGTGGCTGGCGCAGGCGCCGTTCCTGACGCCATGGGCCCGCGCCGAATGGGCGCAGCGCATCGCATGGAGCTATTACGGCCAGAACGACAATGACGCCGCTTATCGCCTGGGTCTGGAGGCCGCCAGCGGGTTGGGAAACGCCGGCGCCGATGGTGCGTGGACGGCGGGCCTTGCGGCGTGGCGGCTTGGCAACTGGCAGGATGCGGCGGCGGCTTTTGATATGGTTGGCGGCAAGTTTGCGCGCGCCGATATTGCTGCGGCGGCGGCCTATTGGGCCGGGCGGGCCTGGTTGGCGCTGGGCCGGCGCGACCTGATGATGCAGCGTTTTGCCCTGGCGTCGGGCGCGACCAACAGTTTTTATGGCCTGCTCGCGGCCCGGTCGCTGGGGCAAACCCAGACGCTCGATTGGGCTGAGCCGGATTTCATCACGGCCGACTGGAATTATCTCAAGACCATGCCCGGCGCCCAGCGAGCGGCGGCTTTGGTGGAAATCGGCCAGCTCGGCCTTGCCGACCGCGAACTGCGCCATCTGGCGGCGCTGGCACCGGCAGATGCCTATCCCGCGATTCTGCGGCTTGCGGCGCGGCTCGATTTGCCGGCGACGCAGTACAGCCTTGCCGTCAAGCCGCCGCTGGGCCTGTCGGCGCCGCTTTCGGCGCGCTATCCGGCGCCGGAATGGGTGCCGGCGCGCGGCTGGCGGGTGCCGAGGCCGCTGGTGTTTGCCCATGCCCTGCAGGAATCAGCGTTCATCACCACCGCCACCAGCCGCACCGGCGCACGCGGGTTGATGCAGCTCATGCCCGGCACGGGGCGCGAAGTGAACGACGCCATCAAGCGTGACACCGATGCGGCCGGAACTGATGCCTCAGCCTGGGCCGCTGTCGGCGACATGGCCGATCCGGCGTATAATATCGAAGTGGGCCAGACCTATCTGGAAAAACTGCGCGATGCCGGATCGACAGCCGGGCTGCTGCCCAAGGTGATCGCCGCCTATAATGCCGGGCCGGGCAGCGTGCAGCGCTGGAACGCCAGCCTCGATGACCGGGGTGACCCGCTGCTGTTCATCGAATCCATCCCGTTTCGCGAAACCCGGCATTATGTCGAAATCGTGCTGCGCAACATGTGGATGTACGAATTGCGCGATGGTGCGGTGCCGGCATCGCTGGATGCCATTGCCGCCGGGCTGTGGCCGCGTTTTCCGGGGCTGCCCGGCACCGCCGCGATCAAGGGCGTTGCCCGCCCGGTGCAGACCCTGCCGAGCGTGCCGCGCCCCGAACGGCCGCCGACCCTGTTCGATTTGCCCGAGGATGAACGGGTGACGGTGAGTCTGCGAAATTAGCCCGGCTGGATTGCCAAGGCTGGATTGCTCCGGTTGGATTGCCAAGGCTGGCCAGGGCGTCGCGGCTGTCATAGGCTGCGGCCCATGCCCATCGACTGCGCCCTGCCCTTTTTGCCCCTGAACATCGCGGTCCTGACGGTGTCCGATACGCGCACGCTTGCCGATGACCGGTCCGGCGACACGCTGGTGCAGCGATTGACGGGCGCCGGGCACGCGCTTGCCGCCCGCGACATCGTGCGCGACGATGTGCCGGCAATCGTGCAGCAACTGCGCCGCTGGGTCGCCGATCCGGCGGTTGACTGCATCATCACCACCGGCGGCACCGGCGTGACGGGACGCGACGTGACGCCCGAGGCGCTGGACCAGGTGGCGCACAAGATCATCCCCGGTTTCGGCGAGCTGTTCCGCTGGCTCAGCTTCCAGTCCATCGGCACATCGACCATCCAGTCACGCGCCTGCGCCGGCGTCGCGGACCGGACCTATATCTTCTGCCTGCCCGGCTCGACCGGAGCGGTGAAGGACGGCTGGGACGGCATATTGCTCCACCAGCTCGACAGCCGCCACCGGCCCTGCAACTTTGCCGAACTGATGCCGCGTCTGACGGAGCGTTGATGCCGGCGCCATCACGCCGTCGGCAGTTTGTAGTCCTTGTAGCGGTCCCGCAGTTCGGTCTTGAGCAGCTTGCCGGTCGCGGTGTGCGGCAGGTCGTCGACGATCAGCACATCATCCGGGGTCCACCATTTGGCGATCTTGCCGTCAAGATAAGAAAGCACGGATTCCTTCGTCACTTGCGCGCCTTCCTTGCGGCGGACCAGCAACAATGGCCGTTCGTCCCATTTCGGATGATGGATGCCGATGACGGCGGCTTCGGCAACGCCGGGGGCGCCGACCGCGACATTTTCCAGGTCGATGGACGATATCCATTCTCCGCCCGACTTGATGACGTCCTTGGACCGGTCGACGATCTGCATGTAACCGAGCGGACACAGCGTCGCGACATCGCCGGTATCGAACCAGCCATCGGCATCGAACGCGCTCTGACCGTCGCCCTTGAAATAGCTGCCGACGATCCATGGCCCGCGCACCATCAGGCGGCCGAATGCCTTGCCATCACGCGGCAGTTCTTCGCCGTCATAGCTGACGATCTTCATCTCGACCCCGAAAATACCCCGGCCCTGCTTGATACGGTAATCGAGCTGCTGCTCATAAGGCATTGCTTCGATTTCAGTTGTCGGAAAACCGATCGTGCCCAAGGGCGACATTTCGGTCATGCCCCAAAGTTGCAGCACGCGCACGCCCAGCTTGTCATAGGTTTCGATCATGCTGCGCGGCACGGCCGATCCGCCGATGCCGGTGCGGTTCAACTTGCCAAGGTTACCGCCGGTTTTCTCGAGATGCTGCATCATTCCCAGCCAGATGGTCGGCACCGCCAGCGCCAGATCGACACCTTCATCCAGAATCATTTTCTGCAAGGTCGGCGGATCGAAATTGGGGCCGGCCATGACCAGCTTGGCGCCCGCGCAGGCCGCCGTGTACGGAATCGACCAGGCGTTGGCGTGGTACATCGGCGCAATCGGCATGACGACGGTGCGGGCGCCGATGCCGAATGTGTCGGTCATGCAGGCGGCCATGGCGTGCAAGACGTTGGAACGATGGCTGTATTGCACGCCCTTGGGGTTGCCGGTGGTGCCGCTGGTGTAACAAAGCCCTGCGGCTGCGGTTTCGGGCACTTCGGTCCACGGCGCCTGCGGGTCTTCGCCGGCAATTAGGTCCTCGTAGCAAAGCAGGTCGAGTGTGGTGTCCGCCGGCATGTGCGCGCGGTCGGTGAGCAATACGAATTTCTCGATGGTGGTCAGGCGCGGCGCCAGTTTTTCGACGAGCGCCAGGAATGTCAGGTCGAAGAACAGCACCCGGTCTTCGGCATGGGCCGCGATAAAAGCGATCTGGTCCTCGAACAGGCGCGGGTTGATGGTGTGCGCCACGCCGCCCATGCCCGAAATGCCATACCAGCTTTCGACATGGCGCCAGGTGTTCCAGGCCAGTGTCGCCACCCGGTCACCGGGATTGATGCCCATCCGCCGCAGCGCGCCCGCCACTTGCCGCGAGCGATCGCGCACCGTCCGCCAGTTGCTGCGATGGGTGCCGCCTTCGCAGGCCAGGCTGACCACCTCGCGGTCGCCATGAAAGGTTGCGGCATGGTCGATCAGCTTGCCGACCAGCAGCGGCCAATCCTGCATTGTTCCGTACACTTCGTTGTCTCCCGACCATTTCCCTAACCTTAGCCGGTTGGCGTTTTTTGAAAAGGCCCATCAAGGCGTGTCGGGCAGCTGGTTGACATGAGAACAAATAAGGAACATACCGGGCGTTCAAGAGGGAAACGCAACTATGATCACGGTAACGGGACTATTGGTGATGCTGGCCTTTTCGGCCGTCTGGGCAATCGTGTTTGCCATGCTCGGCGCGGCCGGGCCCCGGCTTGATGCAGCGCTGCGCGGCCAGAAATTCGCGCCTCAGGCGTCTGCCTCGGGGCCTGCCTGGGCGGCGCCTTCGCGCGCCTTCATCCGGGCATAGCTGCGCCACGCCAGCGGCACGGCACCGGCATAGGCCAGGCTGATCAACGTCAGCGTCATCCACGGCGTCGTGAACAAGGATCCGGCGAACAGGCCGACCCCGGCCAGCGCCGGCAGACGCCATGCCGGGCGCAGCCGGATCGAACCCCAGCTGAAGGTCGGCAGGCTGGACACCATCAGGAATGCCACCGGTATGACCACCGCCGCAGCAATGGTGGCGCGAACTTCGAGATTGTCCATGAATGCCGGTTCCAGCCAGAAGGTCAGGAACATCGGGCTGAGCGAAATGCCCGCCGCCACAGGCGCCGGAATGCCGGTCAGATAGCCAAGCCGCTTGTGGGGCTGCTCCTCGGCATCGATCTGGGCGTTGAAACGCGCCAGCCGCAACGCACAGGTGACGGCATGCGCCAGCGCAATCACCCAGCCGACGCCGGGCAGATATTGCAGCGCCCACAAATAGATGATCAGCGTGGGTGCCACGCCGAACGCAGTCACGTCGGACAGGGAATCCAGTTCCGCACCAAAACGGCTGCTCGCCTTGAGCAGCCTGGCGATGCGCCCGTCGATGCCGTCGAGCACGCCGGCGGCGACCACGGCAGCCACAGCCTTTTCCCATTCACCGCCAATGGCAAAGCGCACGCCAGTCAGACCGGCGCACAAAGCCAGAATAGTGACCGCATTGGGGATGACCGCTCGCAGCGGGATACCAAAGCGTCGCCGGCCCGGCACCGGCACGTCGTGCAGGCTCATCGCGGCGGCGCCTGTGCTGTCACTGTGAATGGCTGCCCGACATCACGGACACGCCGCGCCGCGCCAGCACGGTTTCACCGGCCACGGCCCGCTGGCCCACAGCCACCGACGGCACATAGCCTGCCGGCAGATAGACATCGACGCGGCTGCCAAAGCGGATAAGCCCGAATCGCTCGCCGACCTTGAGGGTCTGGCCGGGCTCCACCCATTTCATGATGCGCCGCGCCACCAGCCCGGCGATCTGTGTGAAGCCGACGCGCACGCCGCTGGCGTCTTCCATGACGAAATACTGGCGCTCATTTTCATCGCTGGCCTTGTCGAGGTCGGCATTGAGGAACTTACCCGGCACATAGACGATGCGGGTCATCCGACCCGCAATTGGCGCGCGGTTGATATGCACATCAAAGACATTCATGAACACCGAAATACGGGCCACCTGCCCGGCTGCCAGTCCGTCGTCACCGACCAGCTGGCGCGGCGCATCGACCATGGTGATCAGGCTGACCAGGCCATCGGCAGGCGACACGATCATGCCTTCACCAAGTGGCGTCACCCGCACCGGATCACGGAAGAATGCCGCAATCCACAGCGCCACACCGGCGAGCGGCCAGGCCAGCCAGCTCCATTCCAGCACAAAGCCGAAGAACAGCACGGCGACCAGCGCGATGCCGACGAACTTGCGCCCTTCGGGATGCATGTCGGGAATGCGGTACTTGGCCGATTCGCCCGGCACCAACGGCAGCGGCCCGGCATTTACCGGCGTTCCCGGAACCGTCAGCGGCGTCTCGGCAATAATCGCCGGAGCAGCAACCGGCGCCGGATCGGCAAGCGGCGCCAAAGGATCGGACACGGCGGGAGACTGTGGTTCGGGGGCGTTTTCATCGGACATGCCCCGCGCTTTATGCGGGAAACACGAAAATGCATAGAGGGCGCGCCTGCGAGCGGCCAACCTGCGATTGGTCCGCCGTGCATATTCATGGGGTGACGGCGGTCATCGGCTTTGGCATGGGCGGTGGATGATCACATCCCTGCTCTTGTTTTGCGGTTCGCGTACCGGCCATGATTCTGCGCAGGCGGCACTGGCCGATCAGCTGGGCCGGCTGCTGGCGCGGTCCGGCGTCACGCTGGTGTTTGGCGGCGGCGGCGTGGGCCTGATGGGCATTGCCGCGCGCGGATGCATGGCCGAGGGCGGGCGCGTCATCGGTATCATCCCGCGCCTGCTGATGACCGTTGAGATTGCGCAGGCCGGGCTTGCCGAAATGCATGTCGTTGAAACACTTCATGAACGAAAGGCGTTGATGCACGCTATGTCGGACGCGATCCTGGCGTTGCCCGGCAGCATCGGCACGCTGGACGAGTTGTTCGAAAGTCTGACCTGGCGGGAGCTTGGTATCCATGACAAGCCGATCTGGCTGCTGGGCGCCAATGATTATTGGGCGCCGCTGACGGCGCTGATGGGGCATATCGCCCAGCAGGGGTATGGCCCGCCGCATCTGGACCGGCTGGCCGAGCCGTTGCCCGACCTGGCGACGCTTGCCGAACGCATGGCCGATACTCATCCGGCACGGTCCCCATTGACCCATTCCGCCCCAAGCCCCTAGAGACGGCTTCAAATCGCCGCAGTCGCTCACAGCCGTCGCATACAGAGGTATCCGCCATGCCGAAGATCAAGGTCGCAAATCCCGTCGTCGAACTGGACGGGGATGAAATGACCCGGATCATCTGGCAGTGGATTCGCGAACAGCTGATCCTGCCCTATCTCGATATCGACCTGCGCTATTTCGATCTTGGTATCGAACACCGCGACGACACCGATGACAAGGTCACGGTGCAGTCCGCCAATGCCATCAAGGAATTCGGCGTCGGCGTGAAATGCGCCACCATCACGCCCGACGAAGCGCGCGTGAAGGAATTCGGCCTCAAGCGCATGTGGAAATCGCCGAACGGCACCATCCGCAACATCCTGGGCGGTGTCGTGTTCCGCGAACCCATCGTCATCAAGTCGGTGCCGCGCCTGGTGCCCGGCTGGACCGATCCCATCGTCATCGGCCGCCATGCCTTTGGCGACCAATATCGCGCCACCGATTTCCGCGTCCCCGGCCCCGGCAAGCTGACCATGAAGTGGGAAGCGCAAGACGGCTCGCAAGTCATTGAACATGAGGTGTTCGAGTATCCCTCGGCCGGCGTTGCCATGGGCATGTACAACCTTGACGATTCGATCCGCGACTTTGCCCGCGCCAGCCTGAACTATGGCCTTGTCCGCCAGTGGCCGGTGTATCTGTCCACCAAGAACACCATCCTCAAGGCCTATGACGGCCGCTTCAAGGACCTGTTTCAGGAGGTCTATGACGAAGAGTTCAAGAGCCAGTATCGCAAGCTGGGCATTGTCTACGAACATCGCCTGATCGACGATCTGGTGGCATCGGCACTGAAATGGTCGGGCAAGTTCATCTGGGCGTGCAAGAATTACGACGGCGATGTGCAGTCCGACATGGTCGCGCAGGGCTTTGGCAGCCTCGGCCTGATGACGTCGATCCTGCTGACGCCCGACGGCCAGACCGTCGAGGCCGAAGCCGCGCACGGCACCGTCACCCGCCATTACCGCATGCATCAGGAAGGCAAGCCGACCAGTACCAACCCGATCGCGTCGATTTTTGCCTGGACGGGCGGCCTGAAGCATCGCGGCAAGCTGGATGGCACGCCCGAGGTCACGCGCTTTGCCGAAACGCTGGAGCGGGTCTGCATCGAAACCGTCGAGGAAGGCGCCATGACCAAGGATCTGGCACTGCTCATCGGTCCCGATCAGGCCTGGATGACCACGGAGAAGTTCTTCGAGGCCATCCGAGTCAATCTCGACAAGGCCATTGTTGCAGGGCTTTGACCAGACCCCTTTTCAACGCTGGAAGCCTCGCTTAGACGTTCCCTCCTGGGTGTCAGGGGGGAATGCATGACGATCGATCGCCGCCAGATGATGGCCGCCACGGTGTTGGCGACGGGGGCAGCCGCGCTGCTGCCTGCCGCCGCCAGGGCGCAAGCCGGCAGCGAGGACACGCGGCTGCTGACGCTGCTGGATGCGTTCTTCAACGAAGGTATCGATGACAGCCCGGAACAGGCCACCAGCCTCGGGCTCGACAAGGACGCCCGCGCCGCGCTGAAATCGCAATTGTCCGATGCCTCGCGGGCCGGCCAGCAAAAACGACTGGCCCGCGCCGGCGAACGGCTCACCCGCCTGAAGGCCATCGACCGCAGCGCCTTGTCGCCGGCGCGGCAGCTCGATTTCGATGTCGTCGAATATGATCTGGTGCGTGGGCAGGCCAATGCCGCCCGCTTCACCTTCGGCACTGCACGCGGCAATTTCCAGCCCTATGTGCTCAGCCAGCAGCATGGCCCCTATCAATCCGTGCCGGATTTCCTCGACAGCCAGCACCGCGTCACAAATGCCGCCGATGCCGATGCCTATCTGTCGCGCCTTTCGGCCTTTGCCGGCGCGCTGGATGCCAATCTCGATTGGGCGAACACCGATGCACGGCGCACGGTCATTGCGCCCGACTTCGCGCTCGACCTGACGCTGGGCCAGTTGACTGCCATCCGCAACCAGAGCGCGGCCGGCACGATTCTGGCCGCCAGCCTGGCACGAAAGGCCAAGGCAGCCGGGCTGCCTGCCGGCTATGGCGACCGCGCCGTCGCCATCGTCGAACGCGAAATCTTCCCGGCCTATGACCGGTATATCGCCGGCGTGAAGGCGCTGCGGGCCAAGGCCAGCGCCGATGCCGGTGTCTGGCGCCTGCCGGACGGCGAGGCCTATTATGACGCCGCTGTCAAAGCCTCGACCACGACCAACATGACGCCCGCGCAAGTGCATGCGCTGGGGCTGGCGCAGGTTGCCGAAATCACCGGGCGCCTCGATGGGATGCTGAAGGCGCAGGGCCTCAGCCAGGGCACAGTCGGCGAGCGGCTGGTGGCGCTGGGCAATCGCCCCGGCCAGCAATATGCCAATGACGATGCCGGCCGCGCCGCGCTGATCGTCAAGCTGAACGAGCAGATCAAGGACGCCATGCCGCGTTTGCAGAACCTGTTCGTGACATTGCCGCGCGCGCCCGTCGAAGTGCGGCGCGTGCCGGCCTTCATCCAGGACGGCGCCGCCAATGGCTATTATCAGGGGCCGGCGCCCGATGGGACGCGCCCCGGCGCATTTTACATCAACCTCAAGGACACGGCGGAATGGCCGGCGTTCACACTGGCGACGCTGACCTATCACGAGGCCGTGCCGGGCCATCACATGCAGGTCGCCATCGCGCAGGAAAGCCCTGATGTGCCGATGTTGCGGCGGCGCGGCGGCTATAGTGCCTATTCCGAAGGCTGGGCGCTGTATGCCGAACAGGTGGCCGACGAGCTTGGTGACTAGGACGGCGATCCGCTGGGCCGCATCGGCTATCTGCAAAGCTTCCTGTTCCGTGCGGCGCGGCTCGTGGCTGACACCGGCCTGCATTACAAGCGCTGGAGCCGCGAGACGGCGACCGATTATTTCGTCGCCACGACGGGTTACGCGCGCGGACGCTCTCAACGCGAGATCGAGCGTTATTCGGTCAATCCCGGCCAGGCGCTGAGCTACAAGATCGGCCATATGCAATGGGCGCGGCTGCGCGATGCGGTCAAGGCCAAGCAGGGCGACAAGTTCGACCCCCGCCAGTTCCACGAGATATTGCGGCTTGGCGCCATGCCGCTGGTGCTGCTGGAACGCGAAGTGATGCGGCGCGCTTGAGGATATGAGCATGACCAGGATGACGATGGATCGCCGCCAGTTGCTGGCTGGTGTCGCCGCGCTAGCCGGGCCGGTTGCCGCGCAAGTGGCTTCGCCGGGTGACAGGGCTTCGTCGGGAGACAGGGCTTCGCCGGGAGACAGGGCCTTGCTGGCGCTGTTCGATGCCATGTTTGCCGAAGGTGTGGCCGAAGCGCCGGAGCGGGCAACTTCGCTGGGGCTGGATACCGGCGCCTTGTCCGGTCTCAAGTCGCGGCTCAGCGATTACAGCAATGCCGGCAAGGCGCGGTCGCTGGCGCGGGCGAAAGACCAGTTGTCCCGGCTGCGCGGCATCGACCGTGCGGCGCTCAGCCCGGCGCGGCAGCTCGATTTCGACATCGTCGGCTTTGATCTCGAACGCGGCATCGAAAGCGAAAGCCGGTTTGCCTTTGGCGAAGCGCGCGGCAATTTCCAGCCCTATGTCATCACCCACAGCGACGGCCCCTATCGCGGCGTGCCCGATTTCCTCGACAGCCAGCACAAGGTTGCGGGAGCCGATGATTCCGGGGCGTGGCTGGCGCGGCTGGAGGCATTCGCCGGCGCGCTCGACCAGAGCACCGCCCGGCTGGAGGAAGATGCAGCGCGCGGCGTGCTGGCGCCGGATTTCCTGCTCGATCTGGCATTGCCGCAGATGCGCGCGCTGCGCGGACAGGCGCCCGAACAGACCATCCTGGTCACATCCCTGGTCAAAAAGGCCAGTGCTGCCGGGGTGGCCGGCGACTGGAGCGCACGGGCCAGCGGCGTTGTCGCCGGCAAGGTGTTTCCGGCGCTGGACCGCCAGATTGCCGCCGTGGCGCGGCTGCGGGCTGGCGCCAGCCCGGATGCCGGGGTGTGGAAACTGCCCGGCGGTGACGAATATTATGACGCCGCCGTCAAATCCTCGACCACCACCAACATGTCGGCGGCGCAAGTCCATGCGCTCGGCCTTGCGCAGGTTGCCGATATCAGCCGGCAACTGGACGGCTTGCTCAAGTCGCAGAACCTGACCCAGGGCAGCGTCGGCGCGCGGCTGGTGGCGCTGAACGAACGGCCCGACCAGACGTTCCCCAACGACGACCCCGGCCGCGAGACGCTGCTGACCGCGCTCAGGGCCAATGTCGCGGCGATGTATCCGCGCCTGCCCGAACTGTTCCACACCCTGCCGCGCGCCGCTGTCGATGTGCGGCGCGTGCCGCCGCTGATCCAGGCGGGCGGAGCCGGCGCCTATTACCAGAGCGGCACGCTGGACGGCGCGCGGCCCGGTGCGTTCTACATCAACCTGACCGATACGTTCGACCGGCCCAAATTCGGCCTGCCGACGGTGACGTTCCACGAGGCGGTGCCCGGCCATCACATGCAGGTGATGATCGCGCTGGAATCGCCTGATGTGCCCGATATCCGCCGCCGCATCGGCTACAGCGCCTACTCCGAAGGTTGGGCGCTGTATGCCGAAACGCTGGCCGACGAGATGGGTTTCTACGACGGCAACCCGCTGGGCCGCATCGGTTATCTGCAAAGCCTGTTGTTCCGCGCGACGCGACTGGTGGTCGATACCGGCATCCATTTCAAACGCTGGAGCAAGGACGAGGCCATCGCGTACATGGTCGAAACCACCGGCTTTGCGCGAGGGCGGACCACGCGCGAAATCGTGCGCTATTGCGCCTCGCCTGGCCAGGCGCTCAGCTACAAGGTCGGCCATACGCGCTGGGTGCAGCTGCGCGATGCCGTCAAGGCAAAACAGGGCGCGAACTTTGATATTCGTGCCTTTCATGAAATCCTGCGTGCCGGGCCGATGCCGCTGGTGCTGCTGGAACGCGAGGTGATGCGCCGGGCCTGAGTTTTACTGCCGGGCGTGACAATCGCAGCCGCAGCCGGCACTGTGCCTGCCATGGCCCTGCCGTTTGAATCCTCTGCCTTCAAGGACATCGTTGTTGTCCTGGGCGCCGCCGGGCTGGTGATACCGGCCTTTGCGGCGCTGCGCATCTCGCCGGTGGTGGGCTTCATCCTTGTCGGCATTGCCGCTGGTCCGTTCGGGCTGGGCGCGCTCAGCGGCACCATCCCGGCGCTGCAATGGGTGAGCATTTCCGATCCTGATGTGCTGGCGGCGCCGGCGGAAATCGGGATCGCGATGCTGCTGTTCGCGCTTGGCCTTGATCTCAGCCTCGATCGTATCCGCACGATGCGCCACACCATCTTCGGCCTTGGTCCGGCGCAGCTGGGCCTGTGCACGGCCGTGCTGCTGCCTGTCCTGCTGCTTATCGGCATGTCCATCGGTCCGGCACTGGCGCTGGCGGCGGCGCTGGCGCTGTCCTCGACGGCGGTAGGCCTCCAGATGCTCAGTTCCTCGGGGCGGATGGGCAGCCACACCGGGCGCACGGCGCTGGGCATGTTGCTGTTTCAGGATCTGGCGCTGGCGCCGCTGCTGCTGCTGATCGGCGCCGGCACTGCGGCGGGCGGTTTTGGCGCCAGCCTCGGCATCGGCGTGGCGACGCTGGCCGGCATTGCGCTGGCGGCGAAGCTAGTTGTCCCGGCGCTGTTCCTGCAGGCGGCGCGCACTCGGCGGTCCGAACTGTTCCTTGCCGCCGCGCTGGTGGTGCTGATCGGCTCGGCAGCCGTCGCGGCGGCGGCCGGTCTGTCACCGGCGGTGGGCGCACTCGTTGCCGGGCTGATGCTGGCCGAAACTGATTATCGCCGCCAGATCGAAGCCGCCGTCCAGCCGTTCGAGGGCCTGTTGCTGGGTGTGTTCCTGATCTGGGTCGGCATGCGCATCGATCTGGCCGCCATCGCTGCTCAGCCCTTGTTGCTGCTGGCCGGCGTGGTAACCGTCATCGGCCTCAAGGCGGCGGTGATCTTCATGCTGCTGCGCTGGCAAAAGCGTAGCCCCGGCGTGGCGGGCCATGTCGCGCTGCTGATGGCGTCACCGTCGGAAACCAGCCTGGTCGTGCTGGCTGCGGCGCTGACGGCCGGGCTGACCGGCGGGCTTGTGGCCGAACTGGTGCTGGCGGTGGCGTCGGTGTCGCTGGCCCTGGCGCCATTGCTCGGCATGATCGGCGCGCGGTTTGAATCCGGCATGGTGCCGCACCGCCATGACCAGACCGAGGCACCGCTGCCCGGCCACACCGTCATCATCGGTTTTGGCCGTGTCGGGCAGTTGGTTGCCGCAATGCTGGAGGCGCATGAACAGCCATGGCTGGCGGTGGACAGCGACCCCGATGAAGTGCAACGGCTGCGCCTTGCCGGCAAGGCGGTGATCTATGGCGATGCCCGCCGGCCGGAATTGCTGGCGACGCTGCGCCTGGAAACCGCCCGCGCCGTGGTGCTGACCATCGATGCCGCCCGCGCGCTCGACACGATGGTCGGTCTGATACGCGAACGTCACCCCGATCTGTGCGTGGTGGTGCGCGCCCGCGACGCCGAACACGCCGGCCAACTTTATGCCAGGGGCGTGACCGACGCCGTGCCGGAAACCGTCGAATCCTCGCTGCAACTGGCTGAAGCCGTGCTGATCGACCTGGGCGTGCCGATGGGCCGGGTCATCGCATCGGTGCACGAAAAACGCGGCGAGTTGCGCGCCATCATCCAAGGCTCCGGCGGAAAGGCGACGTTGCCGCGCCGCAGCAGCCGGCTCAGGAAAGCCGACTGACCGGCTTGTTCCAGACCATGAGGTGGAAATTCGGCACGCGATTGTAACGGTCGCGTTTGCCGTCCGGGCCGCCCGTGGCCGGCGGCTCGTCAAAGTGCGTCAACACCAGGCCATGGCCGAGCAACGCCTGCATATAACGCTTCAAGGGCCGGTGATGGTTCTGGATATCCACACCGCGCCATGCCACGCGCACCGGCCTTTCTTCCAGATAATGATCGATGGGAAAGCGCGGCTCACCAATCAGGCGCTTGTCCCAGCCCTGATGGACGGCGGCGGTGTTGAAGGCAGTGAGGTTGGCGATCAGCAAATCGCCGCCGGGACGGATTGCAGCGACAATGCGTGCCAGCGCGGCATCAAGATCGGGCATGTCGATGAGGGACAGATAGCAGACAACCATGTCATGGGCGCCCGGTTCGACATCCATTGTTTCCGCCGCTGCGATCCGATAATCGCCATCGGCGTGCAGCGCCTGTGCCTGTGCAATCAAACGGCCAGCAGGGTCGATGCCGGTGGTGCCAATGCCGCGTGCCGCCAGCATCCGGCAAAAACGCCCTTCGCCGCAGCCCACATCCAGCACCTGCGCTGGCGCAAGCGCCTCGACAAGCCCCAGCATCGGCGCATCCAGCACATGGACGCGCCCGAAATCGCCGGTCTCGCCCTGGATATCGATCCAGGCGTCTGCCGATCTGTCCCAATCCGCTGCCACCGGCTGTCTCCCTGCCCCCGGTCGGGCCGAGGCCTTTGGCGGTTCAGCCGCGTGGAGTCAACCGGCCAGCGCAGCCTTCACCGCTGCAATCGCCTCTGCCGCCTTGTCGCCATCCGGACCGCCGGCCTGCGCCATGTCGGGACGGCCGCCGCCGCCCTGCCCGCCCATCGCCGCTGCTGCGATCCGCACCAGATCGACAGCGGAATGCGTCGCGGTGAGATCGGTGGTCACACCGACGGACACCGAACCACGGCCATCGTTGACCGCGATGATGACGGCGATGCCGCTGCCCAATGCGGCCTTGGCCTCGTCGACCAGCCCGCGCAGGTTTTTCGCGTCCAGCCCTTCGATGACCTGGCCCTGAAAGCTGATGCCGCCGACATTTTCGGGGCCGGCCTTGGCAGCCGTACCCGGACCAGCCAGCGCCAGCGCCTTTTTGGCGTCGGCAAGTTCGCGCTCCAACCGCTTGCGTTCATCCACCATCGCTGCGACGCGCGCCGGCAGGTCGTCTGGCCGCGCCTTCAGCGCCGCCGCTGCCTGCAACAGCAAGGCTTCCTGTGCATTCAGATACTCGCGCGCGCCGGCGCCGGTGCGGGCCTCGATGCGCCGCACGCCGCTGGCGACCGCGCTTTCGGACACGATCTTGAGCAAGCCGATATCGCCGAGCGCGGTAACGTGCGTGCCGCCGCACAGTTCAACCGAATAGGGCATGTCGTCATCGGCGCTTCCCATGCTCAGCACGCGCACTTCATCGCCATATTTCTCGCCGAACAGCGCCATGGCGCCGGCGGCAATGGCGTCGTCGGGCGTCATCAGCTTGGTCGATACCGGGCGGTTGCCAAGGATTTGCGCGTTCACATCGGCCTCGATCGCCGACAGTTCGCCTGCCGTCACCGCCTTTTGGTGCGAGAAATCGAACCGCGTGTAATCGCGGCCCACATAGGACCCCTTCTGCGTCACATGCCCGCCAAGCCGACTGCGCAGCGCGGCGTGCAGCAGATGCGTGGCGCTATGGGCACGCCGATGCTCGGCCCGAGTCCGGTGGTCCACATCCAGCTTGACCGCATCACCGACCGTCAGCGGCCCGTCCGTCAGCGTCACGTCATGCAGATGCAGCTTGCCCAATGCCTTGCGCGTGTCGGTGACTGGCGATGATTTGCCATCGCTCCATGCAATCAAGCCGCCGTCGCCTGCCTGGCCGCCGCTTTCGCCATAAAATGGCGTCTGGTTGGTGATGACCACGATTTTTTCGCCGGCGGCGGCGCTGGGCACTTCCTTGCCGTCCTTGACGATGGCCAGCACCTGCGCTTCGCCGGTCAGCCCGGCATAGCCAGTGAAATCGGTCGCGCCATGTGCATCGACAATATCGAACCACACCGACGCATCCTTGGCCTCGCCCGATCCCGTCCAGGCGGCACGCGCGGCGCGTTTCTGCTCGGCCATGGCGGCATCGAAACCGGCGCGGTCCACGGCGCGGCCCTGCGCCCGCAGCGCATCTTCGGTCAGGTCATAGGGAAAGCCGAACGTGTCATACAGGCGGAAGGCGACATCACCCGGCAGGGTCGCGCCCGGCGCCAGCGTGGCCGTGGCTTCGTCGAGCAGGCCCAGCCCGCGTTCAAGCGTCTGGCGGAACCGCGTTTCCTCCAGCTTGAGCGTTTCCTCGATGAGCGGCTGGGCGCGCACCAGTTCGGGATAGGCCGCGCCCATCGTTTCAATGAGCGCCGGCACGAGACTGTGCATCAGCGGGTCCTTCGCGCCAAGCAGATGCGCGTGGCGCATGGCGCGGCGCATGATCCGGCGCAGCACATAACCGCGCCCGTCATTGGCCGGCAGCACGCCATCGGCCACCAGGAAACCCGCCGAGCGCAGATGGTCGGCAATGATGCGGTGCGAGGCAGTCTGTTCCTTGCCGACGGCCTGCCCGGTGCGGTCCTGGCTGGCAGCAATCAGCGTCTTGAAGGTATCGGTGTCGTAATTGTCGTGCACGCCCTGCAACACGGCGGCGATGCGTTCCAGGCCCATGCCGGTATCGATGCTGGGGCGCGGCAGTTCGAGCCGCGTGTCACGGTCCACCTGCTCATATTGCATGAACACGAGGTTCCAGATTTCGACGAACCGGTCGCCGTCCTCGGTGGGGCTGCCGGGGGGGCCACCAAAGATATGGTCGCCGTGATCGTAGAATATCTCGCTGCACGGCCCGCACGGCCCTGTGTCGCCCATCGACCAGAAATTGTCGTTGGTGGGGATGCGGATGATGCGGTCATCGCCAAGGCCGGCGATTTTTTTCCACAGCAACGCGGCTTCGTCGTCGGTGTGATAGACGGTGACGGTCAGGCGGTTCTTGTCCAGCCCCCATTGCCGCGTCAGCAGGTCCCAGGCCAGATGAATGGCCTGTTCCTTGAAATAGTCGCCGAACGAGAAATTGCCCAGCATTTCAAAGAAGGTATGGTGCCGCGCCGTGTAGCCGACATTGTCGAGATCATTGTGCTTGCCGCCGGCACGCACGCATTTCTGCGACGAAACGGCGGTGGTGTAGGGCCGGGTTTCAAGCCCGGTGAAGACGTTCTTAAACGGCACCATGCCGGCGTTGACGAACATCAACGTCGGGTCATTCTGCGGCACCAGCGGCGCCGAAGCCACCACCCGGTGCCCAGCGGCACCGAAATGATCAAGGAAACTGCGGCGGATATCGTTGGTCGAGGTCATGACAGCGACTTAGGCGAGGTGGCCCAAATCGTAAAGAGTATCGCAGCCATCAAGCCCGTGCCGTGACGATCCATGCCGCGCCTGGCAGGATCACCGCGCCGTCGGCAACATGGGCCGCCAGCGCCGCAGCCAGCAAGGGCCGTGCCGCGTCCTCGATGCCCGCTTCGCGCACCGCCTTTGCCGCCGGCCCGATACGCAGGTTGAACTGCACGGCCGCCGCGACAGGATCATCGCCTTCGCCGATCATCATGCCGAACGGCAGGCTGTGGCAGGTAACATCGGCCCAGCCTGCGGTTTCGAGCATTGCGGCAACGCGCGCGGCATCGGCAAAGGCGAACGGCCCCGGTGCATGCGGATCGCCGGGCGGCATCGGCGGCAACAGATCGGCCAACACCCCCAGCGGCAATGTCGCCCACAGATTGCGCGAAGCCGGCTGCCAGCAAGCAAAGGCCAGGCGCCCGCCCGGCGCGGCGCGGCCGTGAAGATGGGCAAAAGCAGCGCCCGGATCGTCGAAGAACATCACGCCAAAGCGCGACAAGATGAGGTCGAAGCCGCCGTCATCCTCCGTCCAGCTTGCGGCATCGGCCTCGATGAACTCGGCATCAAGGCCCAGCCCTTCGGCGCGGGCGCGGGCATGGGCAAGCAGCGGCGCAGACACATCGAGGCCGACCGCCATGCCGTCATCACCGACCGCGCCTGCCACTGCCAATGTCGTCTCGCCGGCACCGCAACCCACATCGAGCACCTGTTCCCCCGCGCCCGGCGCAGCGGCCGCCAGCAACGCTGCCGTGACAGGCGTCAACGCACGATCCATGCGCTCCTGCATCCTGACCCAGGTTTCGCCGACCTTGCCGTTCCAATATGTGATCTGTTCTTCGTTCGGCATGGCAATAAACTCACGGAAGTTTCTGGAACAGCTTTGTCAGGCGCCGCATGAACGGAGTGAACAGCCTGGCTTGTCCGCGCTGCTCCGCAGCAAAGCGCACGGCCTCGGCACGCGTCGGATAAGACAGCGTCTGGTTCGCCAGGTCGGACAGGCTGAGCTTGCCGGCCACGGCCATGCCGCACAGCGCCAGCAATTCGCCGGCATTGGTGCCGACAATCGTCGCGCCCAGCACCTTGTTACCTTTGGTCACCAGTTTGACGAATCCGGCCATGTCGCCTTCGGCCACGGCGCGGTCGTTGTGATCGAAATCATGGCGCCAGACTTCAGCGCCGGATGGCGCATTGGCGGCAATCACGCCCACTTGCGCCACTTCGGGGCTGGTATAAATAACTGCCGGCAAGGCCTTGTAATCAATCTTTTTGGGGAACGGGAACAGCGCCGTTTGAATGATGGCACGGGCGTCCAGTTCGGCGGCATGGGTCAGGCGCGGCCCGGCGCGGCAATCGCCGGCAGCAAAGATACGGCGATTGGCTGTGCGGCCATGGCCATCGACCTTGATGCCTTGCGGCGTGATCTCGACCCCGGCGGCATTGAGCCCCAGGTCAAGCGTGCGGGCGCGGCGGCCGGCGGCCAACAGCACATGGCTGCCCTCGATACGGGTGCCATTCGACAAGGTCAGGCAAACGCCGCCGGATGAAGGACCAGCCGCCGTGATGGCCACGCCCTCGCGCACCGCAACCCCGGACGCCACCAGCGCGCGGCGCAGAACATCGACAGCGTCGGCATCCTGGTTCGGCAACAGTGTCGCCAGTTCCAAAATCGTCACTGCCGCACCCATCGCCCGGAAAGCCTGCGCCATTTCGCAGCCGATGGCACCGCCGCCGACAATCAGCAGATGTTCCGGACAGGATTCCAGCGCCCAGATGCTTTCGTTGGTGAGCACCGGCAGGGCATCCAGCCCCGGCACCGGCGGGATCACCGCCTCCGACCCCGTGGCAATGACAAACCGCCGCGCCGTGACCATACGCTGCCCGATCAGCAGTTGGTCATGCGACGTGAAATGGGCGTCGCCCTTGAGCACTTCGACGCCAAAGCCTTCAAATCGCTCGGGCGCGTCATGCGGTTCGATGATGGTGATGGCCTTTGCCACCGCCGCCTTGGCGGCGGCGAACCCATGCTCGGCGGCTGCCAGCAACGCCTTGGAGGGCACGCAGCCGGTATAAAGACACTCGCCGCCCAACCGCTCGCGTTCCACCAGCAAGGTCCGCGCGCCCAGCTGCGCTGCGCCGCCAGCCGTCACCAGCCCGGCAGCGCCGCCGCCGATCACCACAAGATCATAATGGTCGTTCACAAGTTGTCGCTCATACTGGCACCGTAATATGCTTTCCGCCAAACACGGCCTGCCAGTTTTCGATTTCACTGACGACGATATCATCGGCAGCGTGCGCAAGCTCGGCCACCCGGCCATAATCGAGAGCGATGTCAGGCCCGCTAAGCAGCAGGGCGATGCGAGCGTCGAGCGAGTCCAGCTTTTCGGCCGTCACCTCGGAAATGGCGGCAAAGCGTTCAAAATCTCCAAAATATCGGATGCCGGCGACCGTGCCGCCAAACGTCGGCAGCAACACACCAAGGAATGTGAATATCTTGGCGAGCTTGTCGAGCAGCGGCGTCGCAATCAGGCCCAACGCTTCCAGTCCGGCAAAGATCAGGAAACACGACACGGCCACCACGGCAAGCTGGAACGACCGCGACGACAAGCGGTCAAGCCGGCGCTGCACCTGGCTGAGCCGCTCGGCCTTGTCGCGGTGATACTGGCGCTGCGCTGCGACATGGCTCTGGTGCAGGATGGTCAGGCCAGCACGCAGATAGGCGGGCGTGACATGCACAGCCGGCAGCCCAAGCTCGCGCAGGCCGTGGCGCGCATGCATTTCGGGCCAGCTTGTATCGGCGCCGCGCGGCCAACGGCCCGGAGGCCGCGCCACACCCAACAGCAACAGCGCCGGAGCATGGCGGAAATATTCCGCGACACGCCGGGTTTCGAACCAGCGGCCATGCCAGCGACGTTTCTGCCCGGCCCAGGTGATCACCAATATCGCGGCCAGCATGGCAAATTCGCACAATGCAAACATCCACTTGTCGGCGATTGTTGCGATGGGTTGATAGGCAATGCCGGTCACGACAGCCAACCCCGACAGCATGAAATTGGCGATCATGCCGCCGCGATAACTGTCCGACAAATTGGCGGCGATACCATCGGCAAAGGCATGGCGGCGCATGACCTTGGCAGCGATACTGGCCGTGATGACCGCGTCCCCGCCCGGAATTGTGGCGGCTGCGGCCAGCACCGGGGCGCCGGCGCCGGCGACAAACGCATCGGGGGTCACATAGGTCTGGTGCAGCGACCGCAGCGGCCGTCCGGTGCCATCGAACATGGCCTCGACGCGGCGATAGCCATGAAAGGCCAGATGACTTTGGCCGGGCCATGGCTGCTGCATCAACGCCGCGATACCGGCGCGAAAGCCGGTGTCCTGTTCGTGCTGCACGCCCAGCGCCTCGGCGACCAACCCCTGCAACTGGACCATACGGTCGCCATGGGGCACCGGCGACACCAGCGCTTCGGGGCTGCGCAGGATATGCCAGTCTCCGGGAGAGGCGGGGTCGATGCGAATGACGGCAGCCCCCATGTCCAATGCGGCAGCGATCGTGTGGCCGGTGCCGCCAACAAAGGCTTCGGACGCGCCGTCCCAAACGCCGATGATGATGTCCGACTGCTGGATCAGCACGCGCCCGGCCAGCGCCACGCGTTCGGAGGCGCGCGCGGCAAAGCCGACGGCCAGATCGACATCGCCGGGATGCGAGATCATTTCCAGCAGCCTAGCACGCACTTCGTCGTCACGGTCCGCAAGCGCAAAGCAGCGGGACCGAGCATAGAGCGCGCGAATCCTGGCCGCGCGCGCGGCAACTTCAGGGTCGCGCGCTGCTTCGCCGGACAGCAGCAGCCGGGTATCCTCGGGGCCACAGGGCTGCACGCCGACGGCGATGTTCAGATCGGCACCAAAAGGCAGCGGCGCCACCAATTGCCAGCCGCGCGCCAAGGCCGCATCGGCAGCCATCTGGTCGACGCCATCGGCCAGCAGCGAATGCAGCCGTGTCGGCGCAAGGCTCCCGGCGCCGGCCGGCAACACGGCGGCGGCCACGGCATCGTCGATAGCGCCGAATATCTGATCCAGGACAGCGGCCACGCCGGCGCGGCCGGCTTGCAGCGCTGCATTACCATCGCGGTGGCCGGTCACGCCAAGGGTCAGGCAGACGGGCGGCAGCGGCGGCACTTCACCCTGGCTCGCACCTTGCCCGACCTGCATGTCTGCCCCGCCCTCCAATAACCGAAGCTCTTGGTAGGGGCATATTGCAGGCCCGGCAATCGTCCTGCTGCGGCCCCTGTTGATATTGCTGCGCCGCACGCGGAACTACTGGCGCAAAGCCTGTCGATACAGTAACTTTTATGCTTACAGGGGAGAAGTTGCATGTCCGCGCCCAAATTCCATGTCCTGCAAGTCGCCATCAACGACTATCTGCCCGATGTGACACCTTTGGCCGGGTGCCTGAACGATTCCAAGCTGCTGGGCGACTGGCTGACGCAAAAGCTTGGCAGCGCCCTTTCGATCAAGTCGCTGCTCAACACCGAGGCCACCCGGCCCGCGGTCATTGCCGCGTTCAAGACGCATCTGATCGCGGCGGCAAAGCCGGGCGATGTCGCGCTGTTCCATTTTGCCGGCCATGGCGCCCGGTCCCGCACGGCGCCGGAGTTCCTGACCTATGATGCCGATGGCATGGACGAAGGGCTGGTCTGCTATGACAGCCGTCAGGACGGCGGCTATGATCTTGCCGACAAGGAACTGGCGCTGCTGATCGACGATCTGGCGGCCACGGGCGCCGAAGTCGTTATGATCTTCGATTGCTGCCATTCCGGATCGTCAACGCGCGAAGCCGGCGACATGGACGGCATGCGCACCCGCCAGACCGGCCCCGCAGGCTATAAACGCGAACTCGATTCCTATCTTGATGGCCGCTATGCCAAGATGCTGGCAAACGGCGGCATCACGGTGCCAAAAGGCCGCCACCTGCTGATGGCCGCGTGCAGTGAATTTCAAAAAGCCAAGGAAACGCCGCAAGGCCAGGGTGTGTTCACCACCGCGCTTGTCGAAGTGTTGAACGCCACCAGCGGCAATATTTCCTATGCCGAGCTGTTCCAGCGGGTCCGCGCCGCCAGCCGCAGCCGGGCCGTCGATCAGGACCCGCAATTCGAGGCGCTGGGCTATTTCAACGCCTGGGGCGGCTTTCTTGGCCTTGGCGGCGGCGGTCGCGCCCCGCGCTACGAGGTGTCCAGCAGTGCAGGTGCCTGGACCGCCAATTGCGGCGGTATCCATGGCCTCGCCAGCGACCTCGATAGCCCGGCCAGCCTGATGCTCTATCCGGTCGGCAGCGATACGCCCGCCGGACCCGCCACGGTCTTGCAGGTCGGCGCACAGACCTGCGTCATCCAGCCGGGCTTTGCCGCCGACCCTGCCCTGACCTATGAAGCGGCCATCACAGCGATGCCGCTGCCGCCGCTGGCCATGGCTGCCACGCTCGATCCGCAAACGCTTGCCGCGCTTGACGCTGCCCTTACCGAGGACGCCTCGGTCGGGGTTGTCACTGCGCCGGCGGCGGCGGCCAGCCGCTATGGCCTGTCGCTTGAGGACGGCGCGCTGGTCATCCGCAATCTTGAACGCAGGCAGTTGATATGCGGGGTCAAGATCGCCGGCGTGCAGCCTGCGGCCTGGGCCGGGCCGATGCTGGCCAAGCTCAAGAACATCGCCAATTGGGAGCGGATGGCCGCGCTTGCCAACCCCAGCCCGAAGCTGGGTCCTGCCAAGCTGGAATACCGGTTCATCCAGAAGCTGCACGACGGCAGTGAAATCGACGTGTCGGCGGGCGCGACGCTGGATTTTGTCGAAGTTGGCGGGGAATGGCCAAGCCTGCGCGGCACGCTTTCGGTGCGCAACCGCTCCATCCAGACCCTTTACGTGATGCTGACATATTTCTCGGAAGAATATGGCATCTTCGTCTTTGACAACCAGGCAATCACGCCGTCCGAAAACTGGATCACCATGTGGGGCGATGGCCCCGACGACTATCTTTACGTCGAGGACGGCAAAAGCGAGGCCAGCGTCCCCTTCAAGCTGATCGTCTCCACCGAACGCGTCGATGACTTCATGCTGACCCAGGACCCGCTGGAGATCGGCGACATCGAACAGGTTCAAGGGGGAACCCGCGGCGCCGGCACGGCAAAACCGCGCGAACGCCCGGTCAGCAACGACTGGTTCACCCATGATATTCGCCTGAACCTTGTGCGCCGCGTCAATGCCATTGGCGACAAGGGCATCAAGGTTGCCGACGGCAAGATCAGCATCAAACAGCACGGCACGTTCACGGCTGGCGTGGCGCTTGCTAGCGCCCGGCCCATGACCCGCGACATCAGCGCCGGCAGCAGCAATTTCTGGAAAGCCTTTGAAGCGCGCGGCATGGACCTGGTCAACTTCGCCAACACACGCGGCGACGATGCCACCATCCTCGAACTCAGCGACATCGAAAACGCCGACACGCTCAAAAGCCAGCCGCTGGAAATCACCATCGACATGCCGCTGGCTAAAAACGAGGGCCTGATGACCTTTGCCTTTGATGGCAACATGGTCATTCCGGTCGGCGAGAGCTGGAAGGATGCCGAGGGCAAGACGCAGCTCAAGATCGACAACCTGCCCCAGGTCCCCGACAACAAGCGCAGCCTTGGCCGCGCCCTCAAGCTGTATTTCTTCAAGACCGTGCTCAAGCAACAAAATGTCAACACGTTGAGCTGGGTGCGTCTGGACGGCACCAAGGCCGTCAGGGACACCGAAGGCCTGCACGCAAAGGTCGCCGCCGCCAGCAACATCCTGCTGGTCATTCACGGCATCATCGGTGACACGCAGGGCATGGTCGAAGGCGTGGTCAGCGCCGGGCTGTATCCTGAATTCGACCTTGTGCTGGCCTATGACTATGAAAACCTGTCCACGCTCATCGAAGATACCGCAACTGCGTTGAAGGATGACCTGGCCGCTGTCGGCATCAAAGTCGATGCCCAGAAAAAACTGACAATATTGGCGCATTCCATGGGTGGGCTCGTCAGCCGCAGTCTTATCGAACAAGGCGGCGGCGCGACAATCGTCGATCACCTCGTCATGTGCGGCACACCCAACAATGGATCGCCTTTCGGGGAGGTGGACAGCGCGCGCACGGTCCTGACCATGCTCATGGGCCTGGCCGGCAACTATGTGCCAGCGCTGCTGCCATGGACGGCTCCGATCATCATGGCGCTGAACTTCACCAACAAGCTGACCCCGACACTGGAGCAGATGAACCCGAAGCAGCCTTTCCTGAAAAAGCTGAACGCCGGCGGCGACCCCGGCGTGCGCTATACCATCCTGGCCGGTGATATCGACAGCAGCGGCAGCAGCGGCGACCCCTTGCCGGCGCAGTTGATCGTGAAACTCGGGCAAAGCGCAGCGTTTGACGCATTGTTCGGCAGAAAACCCAACGATATCGCTGTCAGCGCCGACAGCATCATCGGCATCGATGCCACCAGAAACCCGGCGCCGGCCAGCAGCAAGGTCGCCTGCCATCACCTCACTTATTTCAGCAGCCTGTCGGGACAGGCCGCGCTGAAGCAAGTGTTCAAGACAGCAACCGAGGACGTTTCATGACAGTGAACTACGGCCCGTACGGCGGCATGAACAATGGTTGCGCTCTCGCCTTTTCAAACAATTGGCGCTAGCATTGCGTTAACCAAAGTCTGAAAGGCTGGCTGTGCCACATCGGGGGCTGTGCAACACATGAAACGCTATATCAATCTTCTGGTCACCATTTCGGCACGCGGCGACGGCAGCTTCGATGCCCGGGCCTCGTCCGAAGGCCGCGCCGGCAACATAAATTTCCGCCCGCCCTTTCGTCTCGCCGATATTGCCGGGGGTCTGCTTGGCCCCGGCAGCCATCGCGGCGTCGGCACCGCGCAGCCACGGGACGCTGGCCCGGCCAAGACCGCAACCGAATATGGGGTCGAGCTGTTCGACGCCTTGTTCCAGGGCAAGACCCGCGACGTGTTCATGGCCACCAGCGAGGAAGCGCGGCGCCAGAATGTGCTGGGCGTGCGCATTCGCATGACCTTCGACCTGAGCAATCCGGCCATCGCCGAAGTGGCCGCCCTGCCCTGGGAACTGATGCGCCCCAGCGACGGCTTGCCGCTGGTGGTGTCGACCGAGGTTGCGCTGGTGCGCTCTCTTGACGTGGCTGGCTCCAACGCCAAGCGCCCCTTGGTCAAGCCGCTGCGTATCCTGCTCATCCAGTCGAACCCGACCGGCACCGGCGTGCTCAATCTGGGCGCCGAACGCGCCATGCTGCAAAAAAGCTGGACGGACATGAAGGAGTTCATGGTCGACGAGGTCGAACCCGTCGCAGCCAAGATCCGCGACAAGCTTTCGGGGTCGGATTATCATGTCGTGCATTACATGGGGCATGGCGATTTCGAGGCGGAGCGCGGCGGTATGCTGCTGCTTGAGCGCGAGGATGGCGGGCCGCACAAGGTGTCTGCCGCGACCTTTGCCAACTGGCTGCGCGCCGAACCCTTGCGGCTGGTTTTTCTCAATGCCTGTGAAACCGGCACCACTCCGGCAGTGGCCGGGCCGCACCCGTTTGCCGGCGTTGCCACCGCGCTGATCCAGGGCGGGGTGCCAGCCGTCATCGCCATGCAGTTTCCGATTTCGGACGCAGCGGCCATCGAATTTTCGCGCACATTCTATTTGCAGATAGCACGCGGCGCGCCGGTCGATGCCGCCGTCGCCGAGGGACGCAACGCCCTTTTCGACGATGACAGCACCGAATGGGCGACACCCGTGCTGTATCTGCGCGCCGAAGACGGCGACCTGTTCGACGATGACGATGCACCGGTGGCAGTCTCTGCGCCGGCCAAGCCGGTTATTAAGGCGCCCGAACAGGCGCCGTTGCCGCTCATGCAGCCGCAGCCAACACCGCCGCAGCCGGTGTTCGTCCCGCCAGCCGAAGTGCCGATCTGGAAACAGCCAAAAATCTACTTGGCCATGTTGGCAGGCGCGGTGCTGCTCATCGTGTTGATAGGGATCCTGGTCCCCGACGCCGAAGAAGATGGCGTGATTACAGACCCTGCAGCCGACGCCGCTGCGCCCGCAGCAGATGCAATGGCGCCCGCATCGGATGCCGCGGCACCAGAAGAGGCCGTCCAGACCATCGCAACCGTCAAGGGCCCTGGCGCCGATCAGATCAACATCATCAGCACAGCCGAATGGTCCAATGACGAGGAAGATCCATCCCTTTCCCGGCGGGTCTGGGACGCCATGAGCGGCACTGACGAAGAAAAACTGGCCACGCTTCAATCGCTTGCCGACCAGGAATATCCCGAAGCGCAGTATGTGCTCGCGATGGCCTATGCCGACTGGGCGAGCGCGCTGGCGCCATCGCCAGACGCCGCAGCGGTGCTGATGCGCAAGGCCGCCGACGCCACGCTGGCCGTAGCCGAATACAGGATCGGCTTCTGGTATCTGGAGGGCAGCAACAATCTGCGCGTCGACAAGGAGCAGGCACGGAGCTGGCTCACGCGCGCCGTCGCGCAGGGCAGCAATTGGGCGAAACAGACGCTGGATGACCCGCAGAACTGGCAGTAATGACCCTCCCGGCAACACCCATCGGTCCTTCCGGCCGCCCGACAACGATTTTCGTCAGCTATTCGCGTGACGACAGAAAACGCGCGCGCCCGGTCATCGATGCGCTGGAAAAGGCAGGCTTTTCGGTCTGGTGGGACGGGCTGCTGCAACCAGGCGAACGCTTTGCCGATTCCACCAGCGCCGCGCTGGAAGGCGCCAGCACCGTGGTGGTGCTATGGTCGCGGATATCGGTGACGTCGCACTGGGTGCATGACGAGGCGACGCGGGGCCGCGACCGCAAATGCCTGGTGCCGCTCAGCCTCGACGGCAGCGCGCCACCGCTCGGTTTCGGTCAGTATCAGACCATCGATATCAGCCGCGCCCGACTGTCAGGCAACATGGCCGGCGATGCCATCATGGCTCAGGTCATCGCAGCCGTGGCTGCTCTGCATGATCCCGCCGCCATTGCGGCGCACGCGGCGCACACGGCGCCGGACACCACAAAGTCACCCGCATTCATCAGCCGCCGCATGGCCCTTGCCGGCGG
>NZ_JANPCD010000088.1:0-11141 GCF_031430775.1 Sandarakinorhabdus sp.
CCGCCGCCGCCCGCGCCCGGATCGGCGCAGGCCCGCGCCGACACACTGATCTACAAGGACAGCCGCCGCGAAATCGGTGGCCCGCTGTGGAAAAAGGCGCAGGGGCAATTGTCGCCCTCCAGCCCGGCGTTCATCACGCAACTGTCCTGCGCGCTGGGCGCCGCCATCTCGCCCGCCGCAACGCCCGCCACCTTCACGCTGGTCCGCCGCGCCGGCACCGATATCGCGCCCGCCATCGATACCGCCAAGAAATATTACGCCCGCCCGCGCCCGTTCACCACCGATGGCGGCAAGGCCTGCGACCCCGCATCGGCCGAAGGCAAGGGCAAGGAACGCGGCGCCAAACTCGGCTTCGCCTATCCGTCGGGCCATGCCGCCATCGGCTGGCTCTGGGGCATGATCCTGTCGGATGTGCGCCCCGAACGCAGCGCCGCCATTTTGAAATTCGGCCAGGAAACCGGCGATTTGCGCATGGCCTGCCGCGTCCACTGGCTCAGCGACGTTACCCATGGCCGCCTGATGGCAACGGCATTTTACCAACGCATCGCAGCCACCCCGGAATATCAGGCGGATGTGGAGCGGGCACGGTCGGAGATCGCGCTCGCCAAGGTGCCGGAGGGTTGCGGGGGCTGACATCCCCCCGCAACTCGCCTGCCGCTGTCTGCGCCCGGCCTGACTTCAGGCGACGCCTGCGAAGCGCAACAGATCTATCATCGTGAAGTCCTCGGTTGTCTTTGCCGGGTCGATGGTGGCCAGAAATGGTTCCCACTCCGGATCCTGCGACAGGTAGCTGGTGCGATCACCCTGCAACACGCCGATGAACACTTCGGCGACAATGCGCCCGCCCACCGCGCCCAGCCGCTCGCCGCTTGCCTGCACCGCCGCCTCGCGCAGGATGTAGAACCATAGCGGCGTGTGATCGTCCATTCCCCAGGGCTTCAGCATGGCAAGGTCCGCCGTGCTCAAGGCCGGCAGGTTCATTGCCGCTGCCACGCGCTGCCCTGACGGCAACGAAAAGGTCAGGTGCCGCAACAGGTTGCGCTGCGCCAGCGAACTGGGGTTGGTCCTGGCGTCGGGATTGGCGACCACCTTGGTGGGCAGGCGGAACAGCGCCGTCGACAACAGCGTGTCGATTTTCTTGTTCGGCCGGACATTGCCATCGCCGAAATCGAAAAACGTCGGCCAATCGATGAACCGCCGCTTGGCGCGACAGCCGCCAGTGAGATCGTCGGGATCGGTCGGGCTCGACGGCGATTCCTTGAAGATCATGGCGAAAAACGGGGTGTTGCCCGGATTGCCGGTGAAATTGGCCCGGTAACTCGGGCGCACCTGGCTATGGCCAAAGCGATAGGCGGCCACTGAAAACTCGACGGGGATGAACGGCTCGTTTTTCCATTTGTAGAATTTGCGGCCATTGCCGATCACATCATCGACCACGGTCTGGCCGCAGGTTTTCGGCAGAAACTCGTGCAGGATGATCCATTGGTAATGCCAGCGGACAATGCGCTGCGCTTCGCCAAACACCTCGCCGGGCGCGGTCAGATCAAGCTCGGCCTTGACATAGTCGACCACGGCATTGTGAAATTTGAGAAACGCGACCTGCAATTGCGACAGCACAACATTCTCGTCGTTGCGCGGATCGCCAAGCAGAGGCGTGAGCTGGGAATTGCGTGGCAGGTCCGGCTTGCCGCCCGGAGCGAGCTTTTCCACCAGGAACTTGATGCCCTGGCCGCCGATCTGGTCGTACAGATGCGGGCTGCCATTCGGCCCGGCGCCATAGACACTGTCAAGACCAAACGTCGGTGTGCGAAAGTTGGCGATCATCTCCGGATCGACCTGCCGCTCGAGGCTGGAGGTGATATCCAGTGTCAGGTCATGGTCGAGAAATTGCCCCAGAAAGGTCATGCCGGCAGTCAGTTTGGGGTTGTTCTGGTTGCCGGCCGACAGATTGGCATCGACGATCAACTGGACCGGGTCGGCAGCAAGATTTTCATTGGCGTCCATGATCCCGCCGACGGCGCCGATTTCGAGCAGCGATTTGCGCGTTTTCGGCGTGTCGCTGGCAAAGCCGGGCAACTTGCCGAACATTCGGCCAAATCGGCCTGAATCATGATATTTGGAGACCGGCGGAACGATATCCTGCGGATAGCTGCCATGTTTCGACATTGCACTCTCCTCGGTCTCTCGACCTGAGTCTGGACAAAACCTGGCGAAATCACCAAGCATTCCCAGCGTTGGCGCGGCCCAGACTGGAACAGTTTTCTTTGCAAGTCGCAATCACATGCGAATCTTGATGGCCCCATTCGTAATCGATACCGTCGGCCATTTGTATGAACAATACAAGTTATCTCCATAATTGCCGTATTGTCTTGAACGGTCACATGCCAAAACAATTCAAAACTTGGGTCTGATTGCCAATTTTTGAACGAAACGCTGTCAAATATTACAGAACGGTTTCAGCAGCTATTTCCAGCGGCGCTCAGCGCTTCGCGGCGAACCAGATGACGTGCGCGGCGCCCTTGCCGTTCTCGCGCGCCCGCACCCGCACTGTCTCGACCGCAAAGCCTGCACGCTCCATCCGCCGCGTGAAGGCGGGATCGGGTGACGCAGACCAGACGGCGAGCACGCCGCCGGGGCGCAGCGCCCGGTGCGCGTCGGCCAGGCCATGCTTGGTGTAGATGCCGTCATTCTCGGGCCGCGTCAGCCCGTCCGGCCCATTGTCGACATCAAGGAGGATCGCATCGAACATCGCCGCCGACTGCCGCATTGTCGCGGCGACATCGCCCATCGTCAGCGTCACGCGCGGATCATCAAGGCATCCGTCCGTCACCGCCGCCATCGGCCCGCGCGCCCATGCGATGATGCCCGGCACCAGTTCGACGACCGTCACCCGGGCGTCCGCCGCCAGCCGGCCAAGCACTGCGCGCAGCGTGAAGCCCATGCCATAGCCGCCGATGAGCAGATGCGGCGCCGCGTGGCCCGCCAGCCGGTCGCATGCCATGGTGCCAAGCGCGACCTCGGAGCCATGCATGCGCGTGCTCATCAACTCGTTGCGATCAAGCACGATCATGAAATCGTCGCCGCGTCGGAACAGCCGCAGCGGCTGCGCGCCCGGCACCTCGGCCACGCCGATGAGTTCACGCGGTGTCATCGGGCGCTGTCCGCCGGCTTCATCATGGTCAAATCTCCTTGCGCAGACGCCATGTCAGAAGCGGCGCCCCGGCACCAGCGCGCAAGTCCTTGGCCCAAAACCAGACGCCCACGAGTGTGCGCCGTCAGGCGACGGATCCCCGCTTTCGCGGGGATGACCGCAGGGAAGCGGGGCGGGTGCTTTCGCGGCCCGCCCCGTCACATCACGCGGTCACGCTCTGGTTGAACGGCGTGTCCTTGTCCGGGCGCATGTCGCCGGGCAGGCCGAGCACGCGTTCGGCGATGATGTTGCGCAAGATTTCGTCGGTGCCCCCCGCAATGCGCAGCCCGGCCGAGCCGAGATAGCTGCCTTGCAGCTTGGCCAGTTCCGGGTCGGCATCGGCGCCGGCAAGAAAGCCGTCACCGCCGGCCAGATCCAGCGCGAAGCTGGCGAGGTCCTGCATGGTCTTGGCGACGACCACCTTGGAAATTGACTGTTCCGGCCCCGGCATCTGGCCCTTTGACAGCGCCGACAGGGCGCGCATCTGGGTCAGCTTGATGCCCTGGTCGTTGATGTATGTCTGGGCGATTTTCTGGCGGACATCGCCGGCCTCGATCGCCGGCCCGCCCACGGGCGCCTCGACGGTGCGCGCCAGCTTCATCAGCGTTTCATAGCCCGGCGCGTTGCGCGGCTTGCCGCCGACGGCCAGGCGTTCGTGCATCAAGGTGGTCAATGCGACCTTCCAGCCATCACCTTCGGCGCCCAGCCGGTGGCTGTCGTTCACCCGCACGCCGGTGAAGAACACTTCGTTGAAGCCACTGTCGCCTGACATCTGCCGGATACCGCGCACTTCGACGCCCGGAGCCTTCATGTCGACGATGAACATGCTCAGGCCCTTGTGCTTGGGCTTGGACGGGTCGGTGCGGCACACGACGATACCGAAATCGGATGCGTGGGCAAAGCTGGTCCAGACTTTCTGGCCGTCGATCACCCATTCATCGCCGTCGCGCACTGCCTTGGTGCGGATGCCGGCAAGGTCGGAACCGGCAGACGGTTCGGAAAACAGCTGGCACCAGACTTCATCACCGACAAGCGCCTTGGGGACATAACGCTGGATGACTTCGGGGTTGCCATGGCTGAACACGGTGGGGATGCACATGCCAAGGCCGATGGAATACAGGCCCGACGGCGTGTGGAACCGGCTTTCTTCCTGGGAATAGATGATCGAATGCATGGGGCCGAGGCCCTGGCCGCCGAATTGCTTGGGCCAGGTGATGCCGGTGTATCCGGCGGCGTGCTTCTTGGCCTGCCACGCCTTGGAATGGGCGATGAAGTCCGGCAGCGTCGGATAGGTCACCGGCTCGCGATAATCGGCGGCGTTGGCCTCCATCCAGGCACGCACGGTGCTGCGGAATTCGGCTTCGGCGGCGCTGTCGTTGAAATCCATCTTTCCCACTCCTAAAACTCACGCGATCATGGCAGGCACGGCCGCGCCAATCACTGTGTCACGCCGTCGCTCGTTACGCCGCCGCGCGGTTGCGCTGTTCAAGCGCGCGCACCAGCCGGTCCGCCCACCAGCCGCGCGGGCCCAGCGCCGCCGCCGCCGTGCGCCCGCGCCGGTAATAAAACTGGCAATCGCTTTCCCAGGTGAACCCGATGCCGCCGTGCAGCTGCACCGCTTCCTCGGCGGTGTAGGACAGCGCATCGAGGCTGGCGACACGCGCTGCGGCTGCGGCCTGGCGCAATTCCGCGCCGTCGCTGCCGATCATGGCAAGGCCGTGCAGGGCATGGGCGCGCGCCAGTTCCAGCTTGATATACATGTCGGCGCACTTGTGCTTGACGCCCTGATAACGCCCGATGGTCTGGCCGAACGCCACGCGCGTCTTGGCGTATTCGACGGTCATCGCCATGGCGGCGCCGGTCGTGCCAATGGCCTCATAAGCCAGGATGACGGCGGCGCGGTCGAGCCAGTTCTGATAATCCGCCGCCGTGCCCAGCGGCTCGGCCGGGGTGCCGTCCAGCACCAGCCGGCCATGACGGCGCACCAGATCGAGCGTTTCGACCGTTTCCACCTTGGCATGCGCCAGATCGACCAGCCACAAGGATGCCCCGTCGGGACCGGCAGCGGCCACGACGGCGAGATGCGCGCCGGGCAGGTCCGGCACCGGCGCCTTGCTGCCCGTCAGCGTGCCGCCACTGGCCGCGATCGCAACGGTCGCCGGGTTGACGGCGCCGGGTTCATTCCAGGCCGGCACGGCGATGATGTCGCCGCTGGCGATGCCGGGCAGCCATTTGGCCTGTTGTTCCGGCGTGCCGGCGATCACCAGCGCTTCGGTGGCGAGCAGCGTCGAAACCAGCGGCACCACGGCAAGGAACTGCCCGGCGGCTTCGGCCAACTGCGCGGTTTCCTCGCAGCCAAGCCCCAGCCCGCCGTGTACTTCGGGCACGCGCGCGGCAGTCCAGCCCAGATCGGCAATCTCGCGCCACAGGGCGGCATCGAAATCAGGGGCGCCTGCGGCCATGGCGGCGCGCGCCTTTGCCGGTCCGGCGCGGTCGGCAAACAGCTTGCGGGCCTGTTCGCCAAGCGCTTTGGCTTCGTCGGAAAAATCGAAATTCACATGTGCCTCCCAAGGGAACCGTGCGTCACCTTACGCGGGCGTCAACCGTGCGCAACCTGCCTTTTTTGCCGTCAAAGCTTGTGGCGGGCCAGTGCGTCATAGGCCGGGCGGCAGGCATCGCGCACCCGCGCCGCTGCGCCGTCCAGCACCGGCAGCGGCGCCTCGGCAGCATCAAAGCCGGTGGATTCCAGCACGCGCCCATACCAGTGGCTGGCCCAGATGCCATCTGTGCCGCGCGGCCCCGCCGGCCACGCCAACATCGCCGGGTCCCAGCCGATGCCCAGCGCCGCGCACAGCCGGGCCAACACGCCCGCAGGGTCGGCCAGCACATCGGCGCTGTCCACCACCGGCGGCGCATGGCCCAGCGTGCCGGCCATGGACTCGAACCATTCCAGTTGCCGGTCATAACCCAGATGCGCCGCCGTCACCGTCTCGCGCTTGGCCGCATAGCTGGCAATCACCCGTTCCGGCGCGCGGATGAGGAATGCGTGCGCAAAGCCGGGAAAATCGCCAAAATCCACCGGGCCGACCATGTGGTGCGCCATATGCTTTTGATACCAGATCGGGCGCGTCGTTGGCCCGCAAAGGCTGCGCGCGACGCTGTACCAGTCACAGTCCATGCTGGCGATGACCGCGTCTCGCATCGGCTGGTCATCGCCGGTATCGCGCAAATAGCAGCCATAAAATGGCTCGTCGCTCACCACCGTATCGGCGCGGGCGCCAAAGCTGCGCATCATTGCCGTCGACAGGTTGCGCGGGCCGGACCACATGGCAATTCTAAGTGTCACGGAAGGCCGTGCCACAGGGCGATCCTGAGCGGCGCGTCAAACATCCAGGGGCCGCCCCCGCCCTGCCACATCACTGGCAATCAGCGCCCGGTACAGCCCTTGCAGCCGCTCCACCATCGGCCCCCGACCGTCCGTCAGCACCCGGCCATCGATGCTGCGCACCGGCACCACCCCGGCAAAGGTGCCGGTCACGAACGCTTCATCGGCGCCATAGACATCGGTGAGCGAGAAATTGCGTTCATGCACCGGGATGCCGTTCGCCTTGCACAGCGCCACGACATTGCCGCGCGTGATGCCGCCAAGGCAATAATCGCCTGTCGATGTCCAAACCTCACCTTTGCGCACGATGAAGAAATGCGTCGAATTGCAGGTCGCGACAAAACCGTGCGGATCGAGCATCAGCGCCTCGTCCGCCCCGGCCTGCGTTGCCTGGATGCAGGCGGTGATGCAGTTCAGCTTGGAATGCGAATTCAGCTTGGGGTCCTGCACATCGGGGTATCCGCGCCGCACATGCACGGTGAACAGCGTGATGCCGCGCTCCACCGTTGCCGGCAGCGGGTCCTTGTGCTCGGCGATGATCACGATGGTGGCCGGCGACACGACCACGCGCGGGTCCTGATAGGGCGTGGACCGAAGCCCGCGCGTCACCATCAGCCGGATGTGGCAGGCCTGCATGCCATTGGCGTCGATGGTGTCGAACAGCCGCTGTTCCAGTGCGGCGCGGCTGATGCCGATGTCCATGAAGATGGCTTTCGCCCCCTCCCACAGCCGGTCGAAATGCTGGTCCAGGAATGCGCAGCGGCCGGCATGGACGCGAATGCCCTCCCACACGCCGTCGCCCAGCATGAAGCCGCTGTCGAACACGCTGACCATCGCCTGGGCGCGCGGCAGCAGCGTGCCGTTCACATTGATGAGGATGGTCTCGTTGCGCGGATCATGGGCATGGTCATGCGTGCCCAGCGAAGTCTGTGTCATTTCTTGAACAGCGCGTCGGCAGCGCTGCGGAATTGCGCGGCCCCGGCGCGCTTGGCCCGGCTGCGCGCGGCTTCCGCCTCCAGCGCGGCAATGCGGTCGTCCAGCTCGGCAATCGACAAGCGGTCCAGGTCCTCGCGCGCCAGTTCGGCCAGCAGGTCGGTTTTCTTTTTCGGCAAGTCGGCTTCGTCAAACATGGCTGCAAACGTTGACCCCGGCGCGCCGCCTGTCAATATCGCCTGCATGACCATTCCCCAGTCCATGACCGCCATCGACCCCGCAGCACCCGGCGGTCCCGATGTGCTGCAACCCGTCATCCGTCCGGTGCCGGCGCCCGGCCCGGACGAAGTGCTGGTCAAGGTCGCAGCCGCCGGGGTCAACCGCCCCGATGTGCTCCAGCGCCTGGGCCTGTATCCGATGCCGCCCGGCACGCCGACGATTCCAGGGCTGGAAATCGCCGGCACCATCGTGGCGGTGGGCGACGGCGTGTCGCGCTGGCGCATCGGTGATACGGTCTGCGCGCTGGTGGCGGGCGGCGGCTATGCGCAATATTGCACCGCGCCGGCCGGGCAATGCCTGCCGGTGCCAGCCGGCATGGCGATGCAGGACGCCGCAGGCCTGCCCGAAACCTGGTTCACTGTCTGGTCCAACGTCATGGACCGCGGCCATGCCCGGCCGGGCGAGACAATGTTGGTGCACGGCGGCACATCGGGCATCGGCATCACTGCCATCCAGTTGACGCGCGCCATCGGGCTGCAGGTGATCGTCACCGCCGGCAGCGCCGCCAAATGCGCCGCCGCCCTGTCGCACGGCGCCGATCATGCCATCGACTATGCCGCGCAGGATTTCGTGGCCGAGGTGCAGCGCATCACGGCGGGGCGCGGGGTCGATCTGGTGCTCGACATGGTCGGCGGCGATTATGTGCCGCGCAACCTGATGTGCCTGGCGCCCGCTGGCCGGCACGTGTCGATTGCCTTTCAGCGCGGCTTGACTGCCGAGATCAATCTGGGCCTGGTCATGCGAAATCGCCTGACGCTGACGGGTTCGATGCTGCGGCCCCGCGACATCGCCTTCAAGACCACGATTGCCGAAACGCTCGAAGGCGTCATCTGGCCCGAATTCGAAGCCGGGCGGCTGAAGCCCGTCACCGACAGCATCTTCCCGCTGGCCGACGCCCCGCAGGCGCACCGCCACATGGAGGCCGGCGCCCATGTCGGCAAGATCGTGTTGATCCCCTAGCGGTCAAAATCTGACGCTCGGCACCCGTTGCGGCAAAGGCTGCTTTCGACCCAGTTCAAGCCGTTCGCCGTGCGGTGCATCGACGACAATTTTTTGCCGGAACCGGCCATCCTAAATTGGTTGAGCAACGTCGCACCTTCGCGCCCCATTGCGGTCGTCGGTAAGTTTGAAGGCGCGGCCCGGAAGCAATTGTCGCTTTGTCAGTCACCATCCAACCGACTAGCGACGGCAAAAGTGCCTGCAATCTTCGATTTCAGGCAGCGAACAGGAATTCCGTCCCGACGTAGGAGCGAATGATTTTATCGGGCATCACGCGCATCGCTTCCTCGATGAATACTTCACCCGTGCAATGCATCGGCAGGATGTAGCGCGGGTCGATGGCGGCAAGCTCGGCTACGGTTTGCCGAGCCTCAACCTCTGTGCGTGGCCGTACCAGATGAAAGCCGCCAACCACTGCGTGGACTTTGTTGATGCCTGATATCGCCTGGGCTTGCCGTATCGAGTTGATGACGCCGCGGTGGCTGCACGATGCAATTACGACAAGGCCAAGATTTTTAAGGATGTAGAAGGTCGCAAGCTCGTGTTCGCCGTCATCGGGAAGCAGGCCAAGGTCCCGCTTTGCCGGAGCCAGCCCTGCCTTGTCGCACCCTTTGCCGGGTCGCATCTGCGTCGGGATGGCCGCCCTTTCGAAGCTCTTCAGCGGAATGATGCCCGTGGTAAGCGCCTGTCCCATAATTACCGCCGGCGCGGCCGCCAGTCGCACGTCGAAACCGGCGCGCCGCAGCGCCGCGCGATCGAGCGTGCCCATCAGTGGCGGCGGATCGCCTATCATCGCGAGGCGTTCGCAAAACGCTTCCTCGCCGCCGACATAGAGCGGCATCCTGCGTCGCGAGGCGTCGCCGAAGAAGCCGGGAAAACCACCGTAGTGATCTAGATGGCCATGGCTCAGTACAGCGGCGTCGATGGATTGGGGATTGATGCTGAGCAGCGCGAGGTTATTGCGGACCGTTTCGGGGGAATAGCCGAAGTCGATCAGGACGGTCACCGTAACCCCCGCCCGGCGCGACTCCGTCAGCAGCGACAGGCCGAACTCTCCTGTCAACGCGCGAGGGGACATGACCGGTCGTCCGGCATCGACCCTGGCTTGGATAACCTTGAGACCGGGAAGCGTCAGGTCCGGCAGGAAGGGTCCGAAGGTTGCACTGTCGTCCAGAACGCGGATCGAGAGCGTGTCGACCTCGAATTCCAATGTCGCAGCTTTTGTCCGCGAGCACCCCAAAGTCGCAGATACTGCCAAGGTTGCGCCAAGGAACCTGCGCCGATCAAGCAGTGTGCTGCCGCAGAGATTGACGTGATCCATATTGCAGCTCCCGCTATACGCTGGTCGATTGTAGCTCCGCGAGGCTCAACAGCAAAGGAGCGAGAGCTTGTGCCTCAGGATCGGAAAGCTTTGGCCGTTGAACCAACGTGTTCGAAAGGGTTGGCAACGATCCCCGCGATGGCAACGCTGCGATAGAACAGTTCGAAACCCGTTTATCCGGGCACGATGCAACGCTGTCCATTCGACGATTGAGCACGAGGGCGAATTTCGGGTCGTACCGTAAGCTGCCCTTGAGCGACCATTCCCGGAATGGCGACTAAGTCCCAGTTCCCGTTATTCGCAGACCCATCAGTTGGGAACCCAGCGTCAGGTTTTGACCATTAGCTGACAACCCCGCGCGGCGCGAAGCGCATGTCCTGCCATTCGCCGCTGTCCAGCACCGCCCTTAGCGCCGCCGCCGCAGCACCGACATCGGCAAAGCGCGTCGTCAGTGCCGGGAAGCCGAAGCGCATCCGGTCCGGCGGGCGGAAATCGCCGATGACGCCGCGCGCGATCAACGCCGCCATGACGCGGCGGCCGTGCGGGTGGTGCAGCACGATCTGGCAGCCGTGCCGGCCTGCCGGCGGCAGTTCGGCAGTGATGCCCGGCAGGCCCGCCGTCAGCGCAGCGAACACCCGCACCAGCGCCCGCGACTTGGCCTCGGCCGCGCGCATGTCCACGCCGGCAAAGGTGGCAATGCCGGCCTCCAGCGCGCGCATGGCCAGGATCGGCGGCGTGCCCACCAGCAGGCGCGCGACACCGCTTGCGGGCACATAATCGGGCGCAAAGGCAAAGGGCGCGGCGTGCCCCATCCAGCCGGTCAGCGGCGGCGCCAGCGTGTCCCAATGCCGGCGCGCGACATAGGCAAAGGCCGGCGCACCCGGCCCGCCATTCAGATATTTGTAGCCGCAACCCACCGCCATGTCGGCGCCGTCATCATCCAGCGCCAGATGCAGCGCGCCGGCAGAATGCGACAGATCCCACAACGTCAGCGCGCCCGCCGCCGTCGCCGCTGCCGACATCGCCGCCATGTC
>NZ_JANPCD010000089.1:0-2865 GCF_031430775.1 Sandarakinorhabdus sp.
CCCATAGCCGCCCGGTCATGCCCTTGCGGGCGATGGAGCCGAGATAGACCGGCAGCGGCGCATGCAGCAGCAGCGCCCGCGCGCCCGGCACCAGCTGCATCATCGCGGTGGCAAAGCCGTTCACGACATTGGACGGTTTGATGACCACCGCCTCGGCCGGCGCAAACGGCCGCGCCAGCAGCGTGAGCGCGGCATCGAGCACGGGGCCAAGCTGCGCTCCGCCGCTGCCGCGATGCTGCCAGCCGACGATGTCGTTGAGGATCGCCGGTTCCTTGAGGCCCATGGCGACGCCCGGCACATCGAGCGCCCGCGCCAGCACGGTCGAGCAGCAGAAAGCGGAATGGAAAATGAAGTGCAGCGGCGCCCGCGCCGGCCGGGCGGCCATGGCATCGGTGCGGACGATGGGCACGATGTCACCGGCGCCCAGATAGTCGTCGGTCAGGAATGTCGCGGCGCGGTGGTCGGCGCGGGACAGGGCGCGAAACTGCACGGCGTCATGGCCCGGATCATAGCGGTGCGGGAACCACAGCGGATCGCGGGCAATATCGGCGATGTGCAAACCGGGCGGGAGCTGGGCCATGCGCCCATGTGGCGCCGCGCAGGCCTGGCTGCAACCAGAAACGTCACTTGCGATGTACCGGACCAATACAGTATGAAACGGTCTTGTTTCGCGTATTGGAGCCCCGACCGATGATTCGCATTGCCCTGCTTACCGCCGTTTGCGCCGCGGCTTTTGCCGTGCCGGCCATCGCCGCCGACACGCCGGCCGCGCCCACCGCCGCCGAAAAGGGCAAGGAAACCGTCTGCCGCCGCGAGAAGGAAACCGGCAGCCTGGTGAAGGCCAAGAAGACCTGCCACACCCGCGACCAATGGGCGTACATCGACGACACCAACCAGAAATATGCCCGCGATATGGCCGACGACACCCGCACGCGCGCGGGCGGCAACTGAGCCATCACGCTTGAAAATGCCGGGCTGGCGCCGTGCCAGCCCGGCTTTTTCATGTCATCAGGCCAGAGATCATTAGACCAGAGATCATCAGACCGGCGTGAGCGACAATTGCCCTTCGCCGGCATCGACATGGACAGTGACACCGTCGGCGATCCTGCCTGCCAATATGGCGTCGGCCAGCGGGTCTTGCAGGTATTTCTGCACGGTGCGTTTCAAGGGCCGGGCGCCATAGACCGGATCGTAACCCACCGCCGCCAGCCAGTCGCGCGCGGTTTCGGTCAGCACCAGAGTCACCTTGCGGTCTTTCAGCAGCGACTGGACGCGGGCGACCTGCAAATCGACAATCGGCGCCATCGCCGACAGACCAAGCCGCTGGAACAGCACGATTTCATCCAGCCGGTTGAGGAATTCCGGGCGGAAATGCCCGCGCACGACTTCCATGACATCGGCTTCGGCCTCGTCCACATCGGCGCCGTCGGGCAGCGCCGCGATGAACTGGCTGCCCAGATTGCTGGTCAGGATGATCAGCGTGTTGGTGAAATCCACCGTGCGCCCCTGCCCGTCCGTCAGCCGGCCATCGTCGAGCACTTGCAGCAACACGTTGAAGACATCGCCGTGCGCCTTTTCGACCTCGTCGAACAGCACCACCTGATAGGGCCGGCGGCGCACAGCCTCGGTCAGCACGCCGCCTTCCTCATAGCCGACATAGCCCGGAGGCGCGCCGATCAGCCGGGCGACCGAGTGTTTTTCCATGAATTCCGACATGTCGAGCCGGACCATGGCGCGCGGATCGTCGAACAGGAAATTCGCCAGCGCCTTGGTCAGTTCGGTCTTGCCGACACCGGTGGGGCCGAGAAACAGGAAGCTGCCAAGCGGGCGGTTCGGGTCCTGCAGGCCGGCGCGGGCGCGGCGCACGGCGGCCGACACGGCCTTGACGGCGGCGGCCTGCCCGATGACCTGGGCGGACAGAATGCTCTCCATCTTGAGCAGCTTGTCGCGTTCCCCTTCGAGCATGCGGTCCATGGGAATGCCGGTCCAGCGCGAGACCACCGATGCGATATCATCGGCCGTGACTTCCTCGCGCGTCATGGCGTTGGCGGTGGCGCCTTCGGCCTCGGCCAGTTGGCGTTCCAGTTCGGGGATGCGGCCATAGGTCAGCTCGCCAGCCCGGGCGAAATCGCCGCCGCGCTGGGCCTGTTCGACTTCCAGCCGGGCGTGGTCCAGCTGTTCCTTGATGCGCGTGGCGGCGGCGAGCTTGTCCTTCTCTCCCTGCCAGCGCAGCGTCAGTTCGGACGATTGCTGTTCCAGTTCAGACAGTTCGCTGCGCAGCGCCGTCAGCCGGTCGCGCGAGGCGGTGTCGGTTTCGCGTTCCAGCGCGGCGGATTCGATCTTGAGCTGCATGATGCGGCGGTCGAGGTTTTCGATTTCCTCGGGCTTGCTTTCCACTTCCATGCGCAGGCGCGATGCCGCTTCGTCCATCAGGTCGATGGCCTTGTCGGGCAGGAAACGGTCGGCAATGTAGCGATTGGACAGGGTGGCAGCGGCGACGATGGCGCCGTCGGTGATGCGCACGCCGTGATGGAGTTCGTATTTTTCCTTGAGGCCGCGCAGGATCGAGATGGTGTCCTCGACGGTGGGTTCACCGACCATCACCGGCTGGAACCGCCGTTCGAGTGCGGCGTCCTTTTCGACGTGCTTGCGATATTCTTCCAAAGTGGTGGCGCCGATGCAGTGCAGTTCGCCGCGTGCCAGGGCGGGTTTGAGCAGGTTGGAGGCGTCCATGGCGCCCTCGGCCTTGCCGGCGCCGACCAGCGTGTGCATTTCATCGATGAACAGCACCACATCCGAGCCTTCGGCGCGCACTTCGTCGAGCACGCCCTTGAGGCGTTCCTCGAATTCGCCGCGATATTTGGC
>NZ_JANPCD010000090.1:0-25904 GCF_031430775.1 Sandarakinorhabdus sp.
GCCGGACCCGGACCATGCGCCGCCGCTTCTGACACCGGCCCAGTCCGGAGTCGCCGCCATGCTGGCCGGTGCCGTCATGGCGCGCGGCTTTGCGCCGATATTGCTCGAAGGCGTTACCGGATCGGGCAAGACCGAGGTGTATTTCGAGGCGGTCGCGGCCGCGCTCAGGACCGCTGCAAATGGGAGCGGCGGCCAGGCATTGGTGCTGGTGCCGGAAATCGCACTGACAGCGCCGTGGCTCGACCGGTTCGCAGCCCGGTTCGGCGTTGCGCCCGTCACCTGGCACAGCGACCTGAAATCCAGCGAGCGCCGCGCGGCGTGGGCGGCAATCGCCGATGGCCGGGCGCGCGTGGTGGTCGGCGCGCGTTCGGCGCTGTTCCTGCCGTTTGCGGACCTGCGCGTCATCATCGTCGATGAAGCCCATGAAACCAGCTTCAAGCAGGAGGAAGGCGTGCACTATCACGCCCGCGACGTGGCGGTCATGCGGGGGCAGCACGAGGCCATTCCGGTCATTCTCGCCACCGCGACGCCCGCCATCGAAACGCGCGTGCAGGCCGCCAAGGGCACTTATCGCCACCTGCACCTGCCGTCGCGATTCGGCAGTGCCGGGATGCCAGACGTGGCCACCATCGACATGACGCTGACGCCGCCGACTCGTGGCCATTGGCTCAGCCCGTTGCTCGTCGCGGCCGTGACCGAAACACTCGCCCGCAAGGAACAGGCGCTGCTGTTCCTCAACCGGCGCGGCTATGCGCCGCTGACGCTGTGCCGGTCGTGCGGCAATCGCATTCAATGCCCGCATTGCACGGCCTGGATGGTCGAGCACCGGCTGTCGCGGCGCCTTGCCTGCCATCATTGCGGACACCAGACACCCGTGCCCAGTGCCTGCCCGGAATGCGGGGAAACCGATCATCTCGTCGCCTGCGGTCCGGGCGTCGAGCGCATTGCCGAGGAGGTGCGCCACACTTGGCCCGATGCCCGCGTAGCGGTTGTCACCAGCGACACCATCACATCGCCCGCCCGCGCCGCCGCACTGGTGGCCGCGATGGATGCCGGCGAGATCGATGTTCTGGTCGGCACCCAGATGGTCACCAAGGGCTTTCATTTTCCCGACCTGACGCTGGTGGGGGTCATCGACGCCGATCTTGGCCTTGCCGGCGGGGATTTGCGGGCCGGGGAGCGCACATTCCAGCAGATTGCCCAGGTGGCGGGCCGAGCCGGGCGCGGCGAAAAGCCGGGGCGTGTGCTCATCCAGACGCACCAGCCAATGGCGCGATTGATGCAGGCGCTGGTGTCGGGTGATGCCGAGGCGTTCTACACTGCCGAAACCGAGGCGCGGCGCGATTTGATGCTGCCGCCGTTCGGGCGGTTGGCGGCAGTCATCGTGTCGTCCGAAGATGCCGGCGCGGCGCAGGCGGCGGCACGGGCACTGGGCGCGGCCGCACCGCAGCGCGCTGGCCTATCGGTGCTCGGCCCGGCGGCGGCGCCGCTGGCGATGCTGCGCGGCCGTCACCGGCAACGCCTGCTGGTGCAGGCGGCACGCGGGATCGCCTTGCAGGATGTCATGCGTACCTGGCTGGCGGCCGTGCCAGTGCCCGGCAATGTCCGCGTTATCGTCGATATTGACCCTTACAGTTTTGCCTGAGCCTCAGCGCCGCGCCAGCCAGCCCCGCGCGCGCACCTCCGGCAGATAGGTCTCGCTCACTGGCAGATCGCTGCCGTCGCTCAGGCGCAGTTTCCAGCGCCGGCCATCCCGCAGGGTACCCGATACGGCGGCGGCGGCTACCCAGGCGCTGCGATGGATTTGCAGGCCATCAAGCACCGCCAGATCACCCAGCGCATCGCCAAGCCGAAACAGTACCAGCGGCCGGCGGCCGTCCGCGAGGCCAAGGCGCAGATAATGGTCCTCGGCCTGCACCCAGAGCAACCCGGACAGGTCGGCAAGCCCGGCGCGCTGCGCCAGTTGGGATTGCGGCGCCGCCTTCGCTGGCATCTCCGTTGGTGCCATTTGCGGCGGCTGTGTTCGCAGCGGCTTGATTGCCGCAATGATGGTCGAAATCCCGCCGCCGATGATCAGCGCCGATAGATAGAGGCCAGTCCATGACAGCGCCAGCGGCCGGCCGATGGCGCGGAACATCGTGTCGATTTCCAGCGGGAGCGTGGCATTGAGCAGCGCCGTGCCGCCGATTGCCATCATGATGGCGCCGCGCCGGCCCGGCGCGCGCGGGCCGATCCAGGCATACCAGAGCCGCCATTTGACGCTGTTCCAGCCGATCAGCACCAGCCAGAACAGCCCACGACTGAGCGCTGGCAGATGGTCGGTGCCAAATGGCCCGGCCAGCGTGCAGGCGATGACAGCGACGCCGGTTGCCACCACCAGCGGGCGCAGCGGTGGTGCGGCGCTGGCCTGTGTCATGGGATGTGTCGATTTCACGAAGCGCGAATCCTGCAGTGCCCGGGTTTGACGAAGCCACGGACAGCATAGGCGAAAGCGGCATTGCAGCAAGCGGCAGCTTGCCGCCATCCATGCTCGGCAACCCGCCAAGGAGACCAATGTGCTCGCCAATCTTTCGCCGCTATTGCTTGCCCACCTCACCGCCGTGTTGATCGCTATGCCGCTGGGATTTCACCAGTTGACGCGGCCGCAAGGCACGCCCGCCCATGCCCTGCTGGGGCGCATCTACATAGCGGCGATGCTCATCGCCAACATCGGCGCGCTTGCCAGCTTCCGGCCCGAAACCCGGTTCATTCCGTTCCACATCCTGGCCATCGTCAGCCTGGTGACGATGGCGACCGGCATGTGGGCGCTGCGCCGCTGGCTGATGCTGCGCAACCCGGCGCATCTGCGCACGCACAAGATCCAGATGGCGTTCAGCTGGATCGGACTGATGATGGCCGGCGCATCACAGGTGCTGACCAACAACCGCTTCGGCATCGTCGAGGGCTTCACCCCCACGACATTCTGGGTCTCGGTCGTCGGTCTCAATCTCGCGATGTACGCCTTGGGCAGCTGGTGGGTGTTCCGCCGCTTGCTCAGGGATGATCGCGCCTGACGCGGATCAATGCCCTCTGCCGTCTGCCGTGCCAGGCAATACTGGCATGGTGGTGGCCTCCGCCTCGATTTTCCGCATCGAGCGCGAGAACAGCAACCGATCGGCGCCGTGGAATCCGAAGCGCCAGATGATAAGGCCATAACTGCCAAGGATCGCTATGATGCCGATCGAAAGCTGCACCGGCTCCGGCGCACGGAGCACCAGCAGGCCCACCAGCGCGGCCGGCACGCCGGCACCAACCAGCGATAGGCGCCAGCCCGATACCTTGTGGCCCAGTTGCCGTGCCAGCAGGCGGGATTTGGCGACCGACAGGATCAGCGCCGCCAGCGCCAGTGCCAGCGCCGCGCCCAGGCCACCAAGCCGGGGCACCAGCAGCAGCGACAGCCCGGCCTGTATGACGAGGCCGGCCACCGACCAGATCAGGTTCTTGCCGCGCGCCACATAAATCAGTGCGCCTTCGGCCACGGCGGCCTGGGCCGCGAACAGTTCAACGGTCAGCAGCACTGCAAGTATCGCGGCGCCGCTGGCAAAGATCGGCCCGAACAGGCCCATCAGCGCCTGGCCGGTGATCCCCAGCGCCAGCACCACGCCAAGCTGCACCGCGGCCACCCAGAAACTGATCTGCCGGACATGGACGGCCACTTTGGCGATATTGCCTGCCGCAAGATTGCGAGTCAGCACCGGCGCCAAAATGGGGTCAAAGCTGGATTTCAGCCGTTGCGGTAGCGACTGGATCTGCTGCGCGACATAATAAATGCCGACGATTTCGGCACCGGCAAACCGCCCCAGAATGAAGATATCGAGCCGCCGGGCACCCCATTCGGCAATGTCGGCCCCGGCCAGCGGCACGTTGGTGCGGGCCAGATGCCACAGATGGCGCGGGTCGGGCCGCCAGCCGCGCGGCAGGCCAAAACTGGCAATGGCCGGCACCAGGCTGGCAATCGCGGCTGCCACCATCGACAGCAGATAGGCAATCAACATGCCGTCGCTTTTGACTGCCGTGAACGCCAGCGCCAGGGCGGCAATCGACAGCACCCATGGCTCGATGATCGATCGCGCCCGCACCGTGGCGCCGACATCGAGGCGAAAGGCCAGCCCGGCCAGCGCGACGTCCGACATGACGATGAACGGCACGATCAACGCAAACCACCGGTCGAGCGGGTGTAACCGCGTTGCCGGAAACACCAGCTGCGGCAGCAGCACCAAAAGGGCCGCGCCGGCCAGTCCCGCCAGCAGCGAGACCAGCAGCCCGTCGAACAGGGCATGGCTTTCGGCATCGCTGCGCCGCGCCATGTCTTCGGCCAGGCCGCGTTTCAGGCCGAGTGTCGCCAGCATGGCCACCAGTTCGACGACCATCGTGGCATAGGCAAAGCGGCCCAGTGCCTCGGCGCCGTACATGCGGCCAGCGATGAACAGGAACGGAAAGCGCGCTGCCAGACGCAGCACATAGCCGATGAAACTGGTGCGCCCGCCCTTGGCCAGCGCAGCCGTTTCGGCAGCGTCAGCCGACATGCACCCGCCGATATCGGCCATGGAGATACAACAGTGGCTCACGCGATTGGTCGAGCGTCAGCGCCGTCACGCGCCCGACGATGATACGGTGGTCGCCGCCATCATGATCGGCGAACAGCTCGCAGGCAAAAGCCGCCTTGGCCGAGGCCAGCACCGGTACGCCGTCCCAGTCATGCCAGTCGTGCTCGGCAAAGCGGTCGATACCCTTTTTGGTGAAGCGGTCGGCGACTGCCTGGCCATCAAGGTCGAGGATGTTGATGGCAAAACGCCCTGCGCTGCGAATGGCCGGCAAGGCCGATGCCCCGTTGGCCGGGCAGAACAGGATCAGCGGCGGGTCAAGGCTGACCGATGTGAAGCTGTTCGCGGTCAGTCCGACCCGGCTGCCGTCGGCGTCCCGGCTGGTCACAACCGTGACACCCGTGGTGAAACAGCCAAAGGCGTCGCGCAGCTGACGCGCCTCGAATGGAGAAACGACCTGATTCATGGGGCAGACCCCTAGAGCCAGATTGCGGCGCGTCAATGTTCGAGGCGGTTCGTGGCGAGTGTATCGGGGCTGGTGCGACATTGGCGACACAGGGGGCAGCGCCACTGGGGGCGAGCGACGGAGACGAGCCATAAAGCATGACGCGCCAGTCACAATTGGCAAACGCGTTGATTTATGACGATTTAACATTGTGGCATATTACATGTATAAATAATTAATGTTAGTCTAAGAGCGGAGCCCGGAGTTTTGTTGGGTTTGGGGTAAATTATGCGGCTCGCTGTCCTTGCCAACGATACGGCGCTTGGCGTCTTGATCGCCGAGCGCCTCAAGGCAACAGTGCGCAACTGTGTTGTGTTCAACGACGCCGCCAACCTGCGCCGCGCTCTGAGGCGCGAGACTTTTGACCTGCTGCTGCTCGACGAAGACTTTGCGCTGGCCGTCGACTCTTATCTTCCCTCGGCATCGCGACTGGCGCTGGACACTACGACAATCGTGTATTTCGCGTCGGAGTTTGCTGCGTCGCTGCCTGAGGACGACCGGCTGGTCCTCCCATCCCAATTCGAAAAGCTGGAGCGGATCATTGCATCCATGTTCGACCGGGACAGCGGGGCCAATGGTGATGTCGAGGTGTTCGGCAAGCTTCGTTTCGACCTCACCAGCATGATCGTCACCGTCGATGGCCGCCCGGTTGAATTGACCGCCAAGGAATTCGGCCTGGCATTGCTGCTGATGCGCAACCGGGGCCGCCCGTTGTCTCGCGCGCACATCATGGAATCTGTCTGGGGCCGCGTGCCCGACACGGCCAGCCGGACGCTGGATGCCCATATTTCCCAGATCCGCAAACGCCTGAATCTAAGGCCCGAATCTGGCTTTCGCCTGACATCGGTTTATGGCTTTGGCTATCTGCTGGAAGTGACAAAGCCGGGCCCGGCGCATCAAGCGCAGGAGATTCAGACCCCGGCACCATAGGCTCCGGTTGCTATAACTCCAGCGACCGCAGCCAGTCGCGCAGGGCAGGTCCGGTATCGCTGCGTTCCAGCGCCAGCGCGACATTGGCCATCAGATGCCCGACCTTGTCGCCGCAATCAAAGCGGGTGCCCTCGAAGGTCAGCGCGTGGAACGGCTGCACGCCGATCAATTCGGCCATCGCATCGGTCAGCTGGATTTCCCCCCCCGCGCCGCGCCGGCCCTTTGCCAGCACGTCCATCACTTCGGGCTGCAATATGTAGCGCCCGATGGCAGCCAACCGTGACGGCGCAGTGCCGACCTGCGGTTTTTCCACCATGCCGCGCACCTCGGTCAATAGCCCGTCGCTGCGCCCCGGCGTCACGATGCCATAGCGGTGCGTGTGCGCTTCGGTCACTTCGAGCACCGAAATGATGTTGCCGCCCATTTGCCGATAGGCGTCGTGCATAGCCGCCAGCGCCGGCCGCGCCGGGTTCCACAGCAGTTCATCGGGCAACAGCACGGCAAAGGCATCGGCGCCGACAATGTGGCGCGCGCACCAGACGGCATGGCCCAGCCCCGCTGGTTCCTGCTGGCGGATACTGGTGATGCGTCCCGGCTCAAGGCAGGTGCCTTCAAGGCTGGCAAGCTCGGCGGTCTTGCCCCTGGCCTTCAGCCCGGCCACCAGTTCCGATGCCATGTCGAAATGATCATCGATGGCGCCTTTGCCGCGCGCCGTGATGAACACCAGCCGCTCGATACCGGCGGCCAGCGCCTCGTCGACGGCATATTGCAACAGCGGCTTGTCGACGACCGGTAGCATTTCCTTGGGCACGGCCTTGGTGGCCGGAAGGAACCGCGTGCCCTGGCCGGCAACCGGAAACACCGCTGTCTTGATCGGCCTGTGCTGCATCATCCGCCCTGAACTATCAGGCCCGCTGGCGGGCTCCATCCCTTTACAATTTTCTTGCCGCAGGCGGTCAAGCCAAATCCGCCGTTTGCAGTGCGGCAATCGGAAAGCTGAGCAGGTGGCTGCCCTCGCGCACCACAGCCGCCCCCGGCCCGGCCAGCGCGCGTGCAATCGCAGGGTCGCCGCAATCCAGCCCGCCGGCCAGTGCGCCATAGGCCGGCATGATGATCTTGGTCCCCGACACGGCAAAACACCGCCGCGTGATGGCGCGCAGGCGGGTGGCGATGCGGACCTTCGGGTGGAAATGCCCCGATATTTCGGGCTGGATGTCGCCCGGCTCTGCTTCGTGCCGCAACATCAGCGGGCCAAGCTGCACTTCGGCTACTGCGCGTCCGCCCAATGTGCCGGCGCTGGCGTCGTCATGGTTGCCGGTGATCCACCACCAGTCCAGGCTGGCAATCATCCGGGTCAGGGCGCCGCGCGCCGCGTCCGGCATGCGCCCCGGGCCGTGCCGATCATGGAAGCTGTCGCCCAGGCACACCAGCCGCCGGGCGCCGGTGGCTTCGACGGCGTCGATCAACATCGCCAGCGTTTGCGCCGTGTCATGCGGCGGCAACATCCATCCGCGCCGCGCAAAATGGCTGGCCTTTTCCAGATGCAGGTCGGCGACCAGCAACGTCTGCTGCGCCGGCCAGTACAGGCCTCCGCAGGCCAGCGGCACAAGCGATTCGCCCGCGAACGAAAGAGAAACAGTCACCGCATCGTCATGCCGAACTGCGGTGCACCTGACAAGTTTCAGCGCACCGCTGTGCCGGGAACTTGCCCGGGTATATTCATAGCCTCGGCAATCAGCGCTTCGGCCTCGATGAGCAGCGCGGCATTGGCGTCTTCGCCGACGCTCTCGCGGCCGATGGTCAACAGCACCGGCACCGCCAGCGGCGACACGAAGGGCAGACGGACGTGAACCATCGCCCTGCTGGCCTCCTCAAGCAGCGCCGCCAGCCGTTCGAGGTCGGTCAACTTGTAGCGCGCATCGGTCCAGGCGGCGCCAAGCAGCAGATGCGCCGGCTCGTGCCGCCGCAGCACATCATAAATCAGGTCGGACGACACGCTCATCGCCCGGCCGGATTTGTGGACACCGGGCTGGGTGCGTTCGACCAGCCCGCCGATGATCGCCACTTCGCGAAACGCCCGGCGCAGGAACGGCGAGGCCGCTAGCCAGGCAGACAGTTCGTCCTCCAGCACATCGGGCCGCAGCAACGCCAGCGGATCGGTCACCTCGTTCAGGCTCCAGGCCGCCACGACATAATCGCTGGCGACAAAACCCAATGGCGCCGCGCCCGCAGCCTCCATGCGCTGCGTCAGCAGCATGCCGAGCGTCTGGAGCGCCGGGCGCCCGGCAAATCCATAGATGACCATGAACCAGCGGCCATCGCGCGGAAACGTCTCGACCAGCACGTCATCCGGGCCGGGCAGGCGGGACCGCAATTGTTGCAGCTCCAGCCATTCGCGCACATCTGGCGGCATATCGTGCCAGCGGCCGGGGTCGTGCAGCAACTGCCGCACGCGCACCGCGAGATTGGTCGTCATCGGCATGCGTCCGCCGGCATAGACCGGCACTTTTGGCGTGCCGCGCCCCAGCTTGACATGGATGTCGGCGCCGTTGCTTCCGGTCACTTCGAGCACCAGCCCGGCGAACTGGAAGCTGTCGCCGACCCGCAATTGCCCGGCGAACCATTCCTCGACCTGCCCCAGCCGGCGGCCACCGGGGCTGCTGCCGTTGCCGAACACGATGTTCATGGTCACCGCCTCGACGATGGTGCCGGCATTCAGGCGGTATTGCGCGCCAAGCCGGGGGTGCGCCAGCCGCCACTGGCCGGGCGCGGCTTCCACCAGCCGCGCATAACGGTCATAGGCCCGCAGCGCATAGCCGCCGGTGGCCACCAGATCGATGACTTGATCGAATACCGCGCGCGTCAGCCCGGCATAGGGCGCGGCACTGGCCACTTCGGCATACAGCGCCTCGGCCATGAACGGCCCGGCCACCGCGACACCAAGCACGTGCTGCGCCAGCACATCCAGCCCGCCGGGCCGAAAGCCGTCGGGGTCAAGCTCGCCCGCCGCCACGGCATCTCGCGCCGCCATCGCTTCGAGATATTCGAACCGGTTGCCCGGCACGATCAGCGCGCGGCTGGCCTCGTCCATACGGTGATTGGCGCGGCCAGTGCGTTGCAGCAGCCGCGAGGCGCCCTTGGGTGCCCCCATCTGGATGACCAGATCGACATCGCCCCAATCGATACCCAGATCAAGGCTGGAGGTGGCGACGATGGCCCGCAATCTGCCGCTTGCCATCGCAGCTTCCACCTTGCGCCGCGCTTCGGGCGCCAGGCTGCCGTGATGGATGCCGATGGGCAGCGAATGGTCGTTTTCGGCCCACAGGTCGCGCAGCACCAATTCGGCAATGGCCCGTGTGTTGACAAAGACGATGGCCAGCCGCGCGGCCTCGATCCGCCGCATGACCGCACGCGCCGCCCAGCGGCCCGCATGCCCGGCCCAGGGAATACGGTCATCGATGACCATGATCTCGATGTCGGGGTCGGCACCCGGATCGCCGGTGACGATGGTCACATCGGCTGCTTCACCGTGCGGCGCCAGCCATGCCGCCCAGCTTTCGGGGTCGGCAATCGTCGCCGACAGGCCGACGCGGCGCACACCCGGTGCCAGCGACTGGAGCCGCGCCAGCGCAAGGCTGAGTTGGTCGCCGCGCTTGGTGGTACCAAAGGCATGGATTTCATCGATGATGACCGATTGCAGGCCGGCCAGCATGCGCGGCGCCTCGGGATAGGACAGCAGCAGCGACAGGCTTTCGGGTGTTGTCAGCAGGATGTGCGGCGGCGCCGTGCGCTGGCGTTTCTTGGCATCGGACGATGTGTCGCCGGTTCGGGTTTCGACATCGATATCAAGCCCGATCTCGGCAATCGGCAGCAGCAGGTTTCGCTGCACATCGGTTGCCAGCGCCTTCAGTGGGCTGACATAGATGGTATGCAGGCCATCACGCGGCGACTGCGCCAGATCGGCCAGCACCGGAAGGAACCCGGCCAGCGTCTTGCCGGCACCGGTTGGCGCACTCAGCAGCGTGTGGCGCCCGGCCTGCGCCGCAGCCAGCATGTCCAGCTGGTGCCGGCGCGGCGCCCAGCCCTTGCGGGCAAACCAGTCGGCAATGGCGGGGGGAAGCGGCATCATGTCCCTATAGGCCGGGTGACTCGCCGCGCCAAAGCGGTCACTGTGCCGCGCATGCCCTTCCCGTCCCCGACCTGGCTCGTGCCGCACGCCGATGGCATCCACCTGCCCGGTCCGGATGTGTGGATCGACCCCTCGCGCGCCCGCGCCCGTTCCCTTGTCACGCACGGCCATGCCGACCATGCCCGCGCCGGGCACACAAAGGTGCTCGCCACTGCCGAAACGCTGGCGATCATGGCCAGTCGCTATGGTCCGCAGCCCGGCGGCCAGGCTCTGGCCTATGGCGAAACCCTGGCGCTGGGCGACGGCATCACCGTGCGCCTGCTGCCGGCGGGCCATGTGCTGGGATCGGCGCAGATCGTCCTGGAAAGGGCCGGGCAGCGCGTCATCGTGTCTGGCGATTACAAACGCCGGCCCGACCCGACATGCGCGCTGTTCGAAGCCTTGCCTTGCGACATCTTCATTACCGAGGCGACATTCGGCCTGCCGGTGTTCCGCCATCCGGCCATCGATGGCGAAATCGCAAGGGCGCTTGACCGGCTGGCTGCCAATCCGGCGCGGTGCCTGCTCATCGGCGCCTATGCGCTGGGCAAGGCGCAGCGGGTCATCGCCGAACTGCGCCGCGCCGGCCATGATGCGCCCATCTATCTGCACGGTGCGATGACGGCGCTGTGCGCGCTGTATGAAAGTTTCGGCGTAGCGCTGGGTGATGTGCAGCCCGTCGGGACCCTCAAGGGCGCGGCGCTGGCCGGGCATATCGTCATGGCGCCGCCATCGGCGCTGCACGACCGCTGGAGCCAGAAACTGCCCGATCCGATCACGGCCATGGCGTCGGGCTGGATGCGGGTGCGCCAGCGCGCCGTGCAACGCGGCGTGGAATTGCCGCTGATCATATCGGACCATGCCGACTGGGACGAATTGACCGACACCATCACCGAGCTGGCCCCCGGCGAAGTCTGGGTCACCCATGGCCGCGACGATGCGCTGGTGCATTGGTGCGCCCAGCGCCAGATTCGCGCCCGCGCGCTGGCGCTGGTGGGGCGCGAGGACGAGAGTGAATGAGGCGCTATTGCACGATCGTACAATACTGCGCGCCCCGAAAAAGGGCAATGTCTATTGCATTGAATGGTTTACCTTGCCGCATTCACGGCGCATGAGGTGTGTATGTTCGGTATTCTGCGCCCTTTGCTGTTCAAGTTCGACCCCGAAACAGCGCACAATCTGACGATTGCCGCGCTGCGCACGGGCCTTTTGCCGCGCAGCCCGGCCGATGACCCGATCCTGGCCACCAGCCTGGCCGGCCTGGCGCTGCCCAATCCGATCGGGCTTGCTGCCGGTTTCGACAAGGATGTCATGGTGCCCGATGCCGCGCTGCGGCTGGGTTTTGGCTTCGTCGAATGCGGTTCGGTCACGCCGCGCCCGCAGGACGGCAATCCGCGCCCGCGCCTGTTCCGGTTGGCGCAGGACAAGGCGGTCATCAACCGCTTCGGTTTCAACAATCTCGGGATGGAACACGCCATCGCCCGACTCAAGGCCCGCGCCGGACGGCCCGGCATCGTCGGCATCAACCTTGGCGCCAACAAGGACAGCGACGACCGCGCGAGCGATTATGTCACGGGCATTACCGCAGCGGCGCATCTTGCCAGCTATGTCACGGTCAACATCTCGTCGCCCAACACGCCGGGGCTGCGCGCCCTGCAGGACGGGGCGGCGCTGGCCGATCTGGTCGCCCGCGTGATGGCGGCGCGGGGCGATACCGGCGTGCCGCTGTTCGTAAAGGTCGCGCCCGATCAGGAAGATGCTGATTACCGGGTCATCACCCGCACGCTGATCGACGGCGGCGTCGATGGCCTGATCGTGTCGAACACCACCATCACGCGTCCGCCACTGGCCAGCCGCCACGCCCATGAGGCCGGCGGCCTGTCGGGGGCGCCGCTGAAACCGCTGGCACAGGCCGCGCTGGAACGGTTTGCCGCCGAGGCTGGCGGGCAATTGCCGTTGATCGCGGTGGGCGGCATCGCATCGGGCGCCGACGCCTATGCTCGCATCCGCGCAGGCGCCAGCGCAGTGCAGCTCTATTCGGCGCTGGTCTATGAGGGGCCGGGGCTGGTGCGCCGCATCAAGGCCGATCTTGCCGCCCTGCTGCGCCGGGACGGTTTTGCCAGTATCGCCGAGGCGGCAGCGCGATAGTCCGCGCAATTCAGGCAGTGGCAGTGCCCGAAAGTCGCGCTATGGTTTGCATCATGAGCAAAACCATATTCACCGCCGCCCTGTTTGCCGTGCTTGTAGCGGGCGCTGCGCAGGCCCAGCCGGCACCCATTCCAACCGACGCGCCCGCCGACACAGGCACCGCCCGCACCATCGGCGCGGGTCCGTTCAAGGCCGTGGTGTCCGCCGCGCATCCGCTGGCGTCCGATGCCGGCCTCGAAATCCTGCGCAAGGGCGGTTCGGCCGCTGATGCCATTGCCGCTACCATGCTGGCGCTGACGGTGGTGGAGCCGCAAAGCTCGGGTATCGGCGGCGGCGGGTTCCTTGTCTATCAACCGGCGCGCGGCAAGATCGCCAGCATCGATGGCCGCGAAAAGGCGCCCGGTATCGCCAGCCCGCGCCAGTTCCTGGGTGCCGATGGCAAGCCGATGCCGTTCCGCATGGCGCAGATCGGCGGGCGCAGTGCCGGCGTGCCCGGCAATATTCGCCTGATTGCGCAGGCGCACAAAAAATATGGCAAGCTGCCATGGGCCGATCTGTTTGCGCCGGCCATTCGCCTTGCCGATCAGGGTTTTGCCGTCACGCCCAACATGGCGCGCTTCATTGCATATGGGCAGGACCCGTTGAAAAAGGCCGGACCCGAAGGCCGTGCGCTGTATTTCGATACCGCCGGCCAGCCGCTCAAGGCCGGCGCATGGTTCCGCAACCCGGCGCTGGCGCAGACGCTGCGGACCATTGCCGACAAGGGCCCGGATGCCTTTTACACCGGCGAGATTGCCGCCAGTATCGTCAAGGCCGTGTCCACCGCCGATGCCAATCCGACAGCCATGACGCTGGGCGATGTTGCCGCCTATCGCGCCAAATGGCGCACGCCGGTTTGCGGCCAATATCGTGTCTGGCGGGTGTGCGGCATGGGGCCGCCATCGTCGGGGGGTGTCGGGATGCTCGCCATGCTGAAACAGCTCGAACGCTATGACATGGCGGGGCTGGGCAAGGACAATGCCGTCGCCTGGCATCTGTTCGCCGAAAGCCAGCGGCTGGCCTATGCCGACCGTGACAAATGGCTGGGCGATGCAGATTTCGTGCGGGTGCCGGTCAAGGGCCTGACCGATGCCCGCTATCTGGCGGCGCGCAGCGCGCTCATCAGGCCGGACGCACGGCTGGCCAAGGCCGAGGCCGGCATGCCTGCCGGCGCTCCTCCCCGTCAGGCTGCCAACGACAATGAAGTCGCCGGCACCACGCATTTTGCCGTCGCCGATGCGGCCGGCAATGTCGCAACCTATACCTCCACTGTCGAAAGCACCTTCGGCTCGGGGCTGGTGGCGGGCGGCTTTGTGCTCAACAACGAGCTGACCGATTTCAACTTCGACCCCAATGACCAGGGCGTATTGACTGCCAACCGGGTGCAGCCCGGCAAGCGCCCACGCTCGTCGATGTCGCCGACCATCGTCTATGATGCCAGCGGCAAGGCCGTGCTGGCCATCGGCGCGGCGGGCGGATCGACCATCATTGCGCAGGTCGCCAAGACGATCATAGGCGTGCTCGATTGGGGCCTGCCCGTCGACGAAGCGATTGCCCTGCCAACGATGGTGGCCATTGGCGATGGCGGCGTGCGGGTGGAGAAGGACACGTTCCTCGCAGCCATGCAGCCGCAACTGGCCGCGATGGGGCACAATGTCATCCTGATCCCGCCCTTCGGCAAGCTGAACGGCATCGAGCGCACGCCGGCTGGCTGGCGCGGCGGTGCCGATCCGCGCAGCGAAGGCACGGTTGTCGGCGAGTGAGCATTGGCAGGCCGGCGGCGTTTGGGGTAACGCTGACCGGGCGGGTGTCCTGAGGTCAGCCACAAGCGTCCCGCAAGTGGGCGCAGGGGAGAGAAGATGCTGCTGAAACTGCCGCCATTGCGGCCCGCATTGCAGGCGCAACACGTCGATGCGGCGCCCAATCTGGTCAGCCTGTTCCTCGACTGGGCGGACCGGCAGCCGGCGTCGCCATTCCTGACCGGCAAGGTCGACGGCGCCTGGCGCACCACCAGCTGGGGCGATTGCCGCGATATCGTGGCCGCCATGTCGGCGGCGCTGGTGGCGATGGGCATCGGCCGTGGTGACCGGGTGTGCCTGGTATCGGAAAATCGTCCTGAATGGTGCCTTGCCGATCTCGCGATCATGGCGGCCGGCGCCATCACCGTGCCGGCCTATACGACCAACACCGAGGCCGACCACATCCATATCCTGACCAACAGCGGCGCCCGCGCCGTGATCGTGTCAGGGCCTCGCCTCGCAAAGGCCCTGCTGCCCGCCGCCCTGGCCACTGAATCCTGCCGTATGGTCATCGCCATGGAGCCGCTGGGCGAAGTGCAGGGCCTTGCCATCCATGACTGGTCGGCGTTGATCGCCGCCCGCAGCGCCACCATCGACGCCGACCGCGACGCGGTGCGCGCCCGTGCCACCATGCAGCGCCACGACCTCGCCTGCCTGATCTATACCAGCGGCACCGGCGGGCTGCCGCGCGGCGTGCGCCAGCATCACGGCGCCATTCTGCGCAACATCGCCGGCGCCATCGCCGTCATCGAACAGGATTTCGCCCCCAGCGGCGTCCACGGCGAAATGTTCCTGTCGTTCCTGCCCCTCAGCCATGCTTATGAACACACTGCCGGCCAGTACATGCCACTGGGTATGGGCGGCCAGATCACCTACGCCGAAGGGCTGGAAAAGCTCGCGGCCAACATCGAGGAAGTGCGCCCGACCCTGATGGTCGTGGTGCCGCGATTGTTCGAAGTGCTGCGCATGCGCATCGCCAAGCAGATCGAAAAACAGGGCGGCATGGCCATCATCCTGCTCAACCAGGCGCTGAAAATCGCCCGGCTCGAAGCCAAGGGCCAGGGATTGTCGCTTCCCGACCGGCTGCTCGACCAGCTGCTCGAACGCACGATCAGGAAATCGATCCGTGCCAAATTCGGTGGGCGCCTGCTGGCAATGGTGGCAGGCGGTGCGCCGCTCAATCCCGAAGTCGGCATCTTCTTTACCGCCATCGGCCTGCCGATCCTGCAAGGCTATGGCCAGACCGAAGCCGGGCCGGTCATCAGCTGCAACCGCCCGCGCGCCATATTGAAAATGCACACCGTCGGGCCGCCGCTGGGCGGCGTCGAAGTCAGGATCGCAGCCGATGGCGAAATCCTGGTGCGCGGCGAACTGGTCATGGACGGCTATTGGATGAACGACGCCGAGAGTCACAAGGCGCTGCAGGACGGCTGGCTGCACACCGGCGACATCGGCCATATCGACAAGGATGGCCATGTCGTCATCACCGACCGGAAAAAAGACATCCTCATCAACGACAAGGGCGACAATGTCGCGCCACAGCGCGTCGAGGGCATGCTGACGCTTCAGGACGAAATCGCCCAGGCGATGGTCTATGGCGACCGCCGCCCTTATCTGGTCGGCGTGGTCGTGCCAGAGGCGGAATGGGCAATGTGCTTTGCGCGCGACAAGGGCCTGCCGGCCGATATGGCCAAACTGCGCACCGAGCCGGAATTCCAGCGCGCCATGCAGGCGGCGGTCGACCGGGTCAATGCCCGCATGTCGGTCACCGAAAAGGTCCGCCGCGTCATTGTCGCGGACGAGCCCTTTTCAACCGACAACCAGCAGATGACGCCATCGCTGAAAATCCGCCGCCATGTGCTGCGCGAGGTGTACGGCGCCCGTCTCGACAAGTTGTACAAGGATTGATCCGGGGATTGATCCGGGGATTGCGCCGCCGGCCCGGCGTTGATTAACGCCGACCCTTGACCGCGACGCTCTCCGGCAGCTCCTCGCCGAACACCCGCTGGTAATATTCCGCCACGATACTGCGTTCGGCCTCGTCGCACTTGTTGAGGAAACTCAGGCGGAAGGCAAAGCCGACATTGCCGAAGATTTCGGCATTCTGCGCCCAGGTGATGACCGTGCGCGGGCTCATCACCGTCGAGATATCGCCGCCCATGAAGCCGGCGCGGCTCATGTCGGCCACCTTGACCATGTTCGATACCGTCTTGCGCCCGGCCTCGGTGTCGAAATGCTTGACCTTGGCGATGACGATCGCGGTTTCGGTGTGGTGCGGCAGGTAGTTCAACGTGGTGACGATGTTCCAGCGGTCCATCTGGCCCTGGTTGATCTGCTGCGTGCCATGGTACAGCCCGGTGGTGTCCCCCAGGCCGACGGTGTTGGCAGTGGCGAACAGCCGGAAATACGGATTGGGCCGGATGACGCGGTTCTGGTCGAGCAGCGTCAGCTTGCCCTCCACTTCCAGCACGCGCTGGATCACGAACATGACGTCGGGGCGGCCGGCATCATATTCGTCGAACACCAGTGCGGTCGGGGTCTGGAGCGCCCAGGGCAGCAGCCCTTCGCGGAATTCGGTGACCTGCTGGCCGCCGCGCAGCACGATGGCGTCCTTGCCGATCAGGTCGATGCGGCTGATATGGCTATCGAGGTTGATGCGGATGCACGGCCATTTCAACCGCGCGGCAACCTGTTCGATATGGGTGGATTTTCCGGTGCCGTGATAGCCCTGGATCATCACGCGACGGTTGAAGGCAAAGCCCGCCAGAATTGCCAGCGTCGTGTCCGGGTCGAAGACATAGGACGGATCGAGATCGGGCACGCGTTCATCGGCAATGCTGAACGCGGGTATCTGCATGTCGGTATCGACACCGAACATCTCGCGCGCATCGACGCTCGTGTCGGGCGCTGCCATTGCGGTTGGCGCTGCGGAAGGCGGGGTGTCATGCGTCTTGGTGGCCACGGTGTTCAGGACTCCGATCGAAAAACTGGCGTCTGTTTCAGGTGCGTATAGGCGTTCACCACCGCCTGCAACTTACCTTCTTGCGTGCGGTCCCCCTCATTGCTGTCAGGGTGGTAGCGCCGGACGAGGCGTTTGTAGGCCCGGCGCACGTCATTTGCGGTGGCACTGTCGCCGAGGCCGAGCACTTGCAGCGCCGCGCCGTCGCCCGGTCCTGCCCAGCGCCGCGACGATTCGCGCAGGGGGCCACGCCCCGGCCTGATCCCGCTCGCTGCACCGCCGAACAGCCCGAGCGGATCGGCAAAGCTGCCCTCATGACCAAAACTGAACGCCTCACGGCCAACGCTGCCGGTCGGGCTGCGTTCCCAGCCGGCAATCGGTGATTGCGCGGCAAAAATCTCGTCGGACGAAAGCCCGTCGAAGTAATTATACCCGGCGTTGAAGGCGCGGACATGATCGAGGCACAGAAATTGCCAGCCGCCCAGATCACCCGGCGTGCGGTTGGACTGCGGCGCGCGGAATTCGCCGGGCTGGGCGCAGCCGCCATGGTCGCAGCGCCGGGGCTGCGGCGTGTCGATGCGGCCATGAAAGCGGCTGGCGCGTCTGGGCGGCAATTCGGTGATGACGGCATGTCCCTATGTTGTTGGCGCGAGCTTGCTATAACGGCCACAAAGGGAGTGCATATGGGCAAGGTTGCCGCAGAAATCGAGAGCAGGCTGGTCGCCGCCCTGTCTCCGCAGGCGCTGGACGTGATTGACGACAGCCATCATCACGCCGGCCATGCCGGACACCGGGGCGATGATGCAGAATCGCATTTCACCGTCGCGCTGACGGCTGCCGCCTTCGCCGGTCTTGGCCGCGTCGCCCGGCAGCGGCTGGTGTATGCGGCGCTGGGAGATCTGGTCGCGGCCGACCGCGTCCATGCGCTGCGGATAATGGCCCGAGCGCCCGGCGAATGAAGGCCGTCATGGCTGCGGCGGCGTTGCTGGCTGCCAGTGCTGGAATGGCCGCGACGGAAGCCAGCGGCAGCCTTGACGGCACCGCAATCATCGACCGGCTCGAAGTCGGCGACCAGCCGGCTGGGGCAGTGCAACGCTACTGGTTTCGCGCCGGCACATCGGTGCTGGGGCAACCGTGGCTGGTGCCGGTTGTCGTCATCCGCGGTGCCCGGCCCGGCCCGCGCCTGATGATCACGGCCGGCATCCACGGCGACGAGTTGAACGGCATCGCGGTCATCCACAAGCTGGCGCAAGGTATCGACCCGGCCAGGCTGGCCGGAACGGTGACGCTGGTGCCGGGGCTGAACACGCCGGGGCTGCTACAGTCGTCGCGGGAATGGGCGGCGGATTTCAGCCGCGCCAGCCCCAATCTCAACCGCGTCATGCCCGGCAAGGAGGGCGGCCGCGATGTCGATGATTATGCCGGGCGGCTATGGGCGCGGCTGATCCGGCCCAACGCCGATCTGGCCGTTGATCTGCATACCCAATCGCGAGGCACCGCCTATGTCATGTATGCCTTTGCCTCGACGGCGCGCACGCGGCGCATGGCCGAACTGATGGCGCCCGATGTCATCAAGATGGACAAGGGCGAAAAAGGCACCGTCGAAAACACGCTGACGGACGATGGCGTGCCGGCAATTACGCTGGAACTGGGCCGACCGGAAATGTTCGACGACAGCATGATTGCGCGCGGCGAGGCCGGCATCCGCAACCTGATGCGTGAGCAGAAAATGCTGGAAGGCGCCGTCACCCCGCTGCCGCCGGGCAGCTTTGTCGCCAACAGCAGCGAATCGGTGCGCGCCCCGCGTGCCGGCTGGGCACGGCTGTTGGTGCCGCTGGGCAGCGCCGTCACCAAGGGCCAGGCCGTGGCCGTGATGACAGACGCTTTTGGCCGGGTGACCGATGCGATCACGGCGCCGCTTGCTGGGCGCATCAGCAGCAGCTTTACCGACCCCCGCCGGGAACAGGGCGGCATGATCGTGCGCATCGTCTGGTGGAATCCGGACCCGGCCTGTGCCGGCGGTTGCTGAAACTGCAGCCATATTTGCCTGCTGCCTGCCACGCGTGCCATCAACGCTTTACCCCGCATTCGGTGGGGTGATTTTATCGGAGGCATCATGCAAATCAGATTTGTTGCGGCGACTTTGGTCGCGCTTTTCGCGGCCGCGGCAAGCGCAGCCGCCGACAAAACCGAAGGCCGGCCTGCGCCGGCCACACTGCCGGCGCCAGCCGAGGGTCAGGGGCAGGTGCTGTTCTGGCGTTCAGGTACCGTTGTTGGAGGCGGCATGGGCTGCGGCGTCAATATCGGCAAGGAGCGCATAAGTGCGCTGGGCGCCGGCCATTATTTCATCCTGCCCTTGCCGCCCGGCGCACATCAGTTCAACGCCAAGAGCGAAGCGAAGGATGTCCTCAACGTCGAGGTCAAGCCCGGTGAGACAAGCTATGTGAAATGCACGATCAAGATGGGAATCATGGTAGGCCGACCAAATCTGTCGCCGTCTACAGCCGAAGAATATGAAAAGAAGCGCGGCGATCTCAAATATGTCGACAGCGACGACATTGGTGCCAAGGTGATGCCCGACCCGTCACCTGCCGTTGCTGCGACACCTTGAGCCCATCCGCGCGAACCTGTTGCTGAAACGGCGCGGCGGCGGTATTGCCGGTGCCGCGCCGGATTAGCTCAGCGGTAGAGCAGCGGTTTTGTAAACCGAAGGTCGGGGGTTCAATCCCCTCATCCGGCACCATTTCACTTGCGAATCAGATCGAAAAGCTGGTTCCGCAGCCGCAGCCCGATGCGGCCTGGGGGTTGCGCACCTCGAAGGCGGCAGCGCCGATGCGCTCGACGAAGTCCACTTCGGCGCCGGCAACGAACGGTAGGGTGTCTGGATCGACCAGCATGGTGACGCCATCGGTTTCCACGATCAGATCATCGGCTGCGGCTTCGCTTTCCAGTCCGAATTTATACTGGAAGCCCGCGCAACCGCCGCCATCGACGGCCAGCCGCAGCTTGAGGCCGGGTTTGCCCTGCCGCGCCGCAATCACGGCCACACGAGCAGCGGCAGCAGGCATCAGGCGGGGGGGCATATCCATAACGGCAATGTAGGGCTGGATGCAGGCAACTGCAACCAGGAGCGGATCAGCGCCCGCCGGCCGTCACGCGGTCATCCGCCATCAGCGACCCGAGCACCGGCACGATGGCCTGATGCAGCGCTGGCGGGCCAAAGGCGCTGGCCTTGTGCTGCGCCGCCAGCACGAAACCGGCGGCGGCCAGGAACGGCTCGGGGTTCACGGCATTGCCGTCGATACGCACTTCATAATGCAGGTGCGTCCCGGTCGAACGGCCGGTGGAGCCCATCAGGCCGATGATCTGGCCCTGCCGCACGCTTTCGCCGGCCTTGACCAGGATGCGCGACAGATGACCGTAACGGGTGTCGACGCCCTTGGCATGGCGCAGCTCGATCAGATTGCCATAACCGCTCATGCCGCCGGCGCGGGCAACCACGCCATTGGCGGCGGCATAGATGGGCTCGCCCTTGCTGCCCATCATGTCGACGCCCATGTGCATGGCGCCGCGATGGTTGATCGGGTCGGCGCGGTAGCCGAAATCCGATGATTCTCGGATCGTTTTGACTGGCAGGAACGCGGGGATGACCGCCATGGCCGCAGCCACTTCGGCCGGGGAGGCCGCCGTGACGGAAACCTGTGTGCCGGCAGCGATGAACGGACCACCAGCTGCAACGAAGCGCTGCGGGTCGAGGCCGAGATGGCGGGCCAGCGTATCGGCATCGCGCACATCACCTGCCATCAGGTCTGCAACCGTGCCAGCGCCGCGACGCGGCAACAGGCCGGCCAGTGCGTCGGCGTCACGGGTCCGGGCGCTCAGCGCGTCGAGAAATTCGTGGCGGGCGGCGGCGACACCGCGTTGACGCGGCGAGGCTATGGCCTCGGAAGCCATCGCCATGACATCAGCCGCAGTGGCAGCCGAAACGGTCTGTGCGAAGGCGCCGGCCACCGGCAGGGCGGACGACAAGGCAAGGGCGGCGAACGCCCCCAGCACATGCATGATCCGCTTTGCGACCAACGAAAGACCCCTTGCGCCCCGACCAGGACCAGCATTGCGCCGGCCATTTCCTAAGGATGTTCAAGCAGGGGCGGGCAGAGACCGCAACCGCAGTTCGGGCCCGGCCCGGCCAAGCGTGGCGTCGCTGCGACGAAGCGCAATATTTCTGTTCAGCCGTGCAACCATTGCCGTGGCAGCGCGTATCTCCCCGTTCAGCAAGGTTTAGCAGGTGTTTACGGCGGCCCTCAGGCCAGCGCCTGCGCGGCGGCCAGCACCAGTGCGGCATGGCCGGCGGCCTTGACTTTGGGCCAAGTGGCAGCGACCTTGCCGTCGCGGCCGATCAGGAAGGTGCTGCGCTCTATGCCCATGTATTTCTTGCCATACATGGCTTTTTCGACCCAGACGCCGAACGCTGCGGTGACCGTGCCGTCATCGGCACCAAGCGCGATTTCCAGGCCGTGCTTGCCCCGGAATTTGGCATGGCTGGCCAGCGAATCATGCGACACGCCGATGACAACCGTGTCGGCTGCTGCAAATTGCGCCTTCAGCGCCGAAAACTCGCGTGCTTGTGTCGTGCAGCCCGGCGTATCGTCCTTGGGATAGAAATAGACCACCAGCTTGCGTCCGGCGAAATCGGTCAGGCTGATCGGGCCGGTTTCGCCGGGAATCGTGAAATCGGGGGCGGTGTCGCCGGGCTGGGGCATTGTCATGGCTGGGGTCCCTTTCTTGGCAGGGTATCGGTTCTCAGCGCATCCTTCCATGCCATTTTCACGGACTGTCGCGCCATCAGCAAGGCCTGTTCGACCATGGCGAAATTTGCCGCACCCATCGCCCGGGCCAGAAACGCCTCGACCGGCGCTGGAAAATTGGCGGGCACGGCGGCGCCCGGGAACACCAGCCGCAGCAGCACCAGCAGCCGGGTCAGCACGTCATGGGCCGCGCCCAGATCGGGCGGCAACAGCCCGGCAGCAGTCAACGCGGCAATGGCCGTCGGCAGTTCGGGCGACAGGCCGATGCCAGTTTCGCGCTGGCGAAAATGGACCAGGAATTCGAGATCGACAAGCCCGCCCGGCGCCAGCTTGACGTCGCACTTGCCCTGCGGCGGCTTGGCGGCAGCGATGTCGGCGCGCATGCGGGTCACGGCGCGCGCCAGTGCCGGGCCGGGACGTGGCCGGGTCAGCACGCTGGCAATCGCCTCCTCGGCATCGGCTGATGGGCCTGCCACGACCCGAGCGCGGGTCAGGGCCATATGCTCCCAATCCTCGGCTTCGTCAGCGTGGTAGCGCGCAAAACTGTCCACCGACACGGCCAGCATGCCCTTGGCGCCCCAGGGCCGCAGCCGCGTATCGATCTCGTACAGCGCGCCGGCGGCTGTCGGCACCGACAGCGCCGTGGTCAGCCGCGCCGCCAGCCGATTGAAATACAGGCTGGCCGGCAAGGGCCTTGACCCATCCGACAGGGTTTCATGGCCGCCGGTGAACAGAAACACCAGGTCAAGGTCGGAGGCATGGGTGAGGGCGCGGCCACCTAGCCGCCCCAGCGCCAGCACCACCAGTTGCCCGCCCGCCACCATGCCGTGCTGGCGGGCGAAATCCTGTTCAACCGCCGGCAAGATCGCCCTTATGCCGACATCGGCAAGGTTGGCGAGGCCGCGCGCTACCACCAGCGGGTCGGCATTGCCTTCAACCAGCTGGGCGCCAAGCGCAAAGCGGTGCTCGCCGGTCCAGCGGCGCATGCGGTCGAGCACATCTTCCAGCCCTGCGGTGCCCTGGCTGCCGGCCAGCCAGTCGGCGGTCAACGCGGCGGGGCCGGGCTGCGCAGCAAAGGCATCGGGGCTGAGCATGACATCGAATAGCGCCGGGTCCCGGGCCAGCGCGCCTGCCAGCACCGGACTGACACCTAGCAAATTGCCAAGCAGGCCGATGAGACGCGGATTGGCACCAAGCAGCGCAAAAAACTGCGCGCCCTGCGGCAACGCGGCAAGAAAGGCATCGAGCCGCGCCGCAGTGGCCGGCGGATCAGCGCTGCCTGCCACGGCGGCAATCAGCGCCGGCAACACGATTTCGAAATCTGCGCGCGCCGCTTCGGACCGCAGCGCCCGCAGCCGGCCGGCGCGCCAGCCGGCCAGCAGAGCCGGCATGAATGGCAGCACGGCACGGTGATGGGTCTTGAGCCAGGCGCGCGGATCAGCCGGGATCGCCGTGGCCACGGGCGCAGCGGCGGCGATCAGCTGGTCATAGGCGTGCGCCACCGGGGCGGTTCTGCGCGCGAGCGCGGCCTGCGCCGCGGCCCAGTCGCGATAACCGCTGAGCGCGGCCACGGCCTTGCGGTCTGCCGCAAGGCGCGGCACGGCGTGGGTCTGTTCGTCGCGGCGCATCTGCAAACGGTGTTCGAGCGTGCGCAGGAAACGATAGCTGTCGCCAAGCGCCTGTGCCTCGGCGGGCGGCACATAGCCGGCATGGGCCAGTGCCGCCAGTCCGTCCAGCGTTGCCGGCGCGCGCAGTGCCGGGTCGCGGCCACCGCGGATCAACTGATGGATCTGGGTGAAGAATTCCACTTCTCGGATGCCGCCGCGCCCGCGCTTGACGTCGAACCCCGGCCCGGCATCGGCACCGCCCAGATGGTCGCGGATGCGCAGCGACACCGACTGGATATCGCGCACCGCCGTGAAATCCAGGCTGCGGCGCCAGACAAAGGCGCGGATGTGATCGAGAAACCCCTGGCCGAGCGACAAGTCGCCGGCGCAGGCGCGTGCCCGCACAAAGGCCACCCGTTCCCAGGTCAGCGCCTCGGACTGGTAGTAATGTTCCGCCGCAGCGACCGGAATGGTCATGGGCGTGACTTCGCTGGCCGGGCGCAGGCGCAGATCGACGCGGCAGACATAACCATCGGGTGTCAGGTCGGCGAGGATGGCAACGGCGCGCCGCGCGATGCGCACGGCAGCTTCATCCGGCTCCTCATGCGTGCGGCAGGGAATCAGATCGGGCTGGTGTGTGAGGATGAGATCGGCGTCGGACGAATAGTTGAGCTCGTGGCTGCCCAGCTTGCCCAGCGCCAGCACGGCCAAGCCCCGATTGGCAGCGCCGCGTTCTGCCAGCGCTTCGGCAACTGCCAGGTCGATGGCAAGGTCGGTGAAATCCGATAGCGCTGCCGTCACTCGCTCCAGCGGCCACAGCCCGGCCAGATCGGCCATGGCAACGGTCAACGCCACATCGCGTCGCGCCGCCCGCAACCGGGGCATGATCGGCTGCGATGTGTCGCGTGCCAGTGTCAGGGCGTCAGCCAGTGCCGCGTCCGGGCCGTGGCCGGCGATGGCCGCCATGACATGGCGGCGGCCACGCAGCAGGCCCTTGAGGAACGGGGCCTGAGTCCAGGCAGTAGCGGCGGCAGTGGCCAGACAGGGCGAAAGCGTCGCCGGCAGAACCGCCAGCAAGTCGGCAGGGGGTTCGCACGGCGGCAGCAGAAACGCTGGTGCCGGCATGCCCGCTGTCAGGCCGTCGTCGTGGCAGCAGCGTCGCGCGCGCGCCGCCGCTCGGTGAACCATATGCCGATGATCGACAGTTCGTACAGGCCGATCAGCGGCACCGCGAGAGCGAATTGCGACCACAGGTCCGGCGGCGTCATGACGGCGGCGACGGCAAAGGCCGCGACAATGGCATAGCGGCGCCCGGCCTTGAGCTGGAGGCGGGTGACGATGCCGGCGCGTTCGAGCAGCATCAGCAGTACAGGCAACAGGAATGCGACTCCAAAGGCGAGGATCAGGTTCATGACCAGATCGAGATATTCGCCCATGGCCGGCAGCGCCTGTTGGTCGATGCCGTCGACGACTCCAAGCTTCTGGAAACCCAGGAAGAACCTGAACGCTGCCGGCATCACGCCATAATAGGCAAGTGCCGCGCCCGCCGTGAACAGCAGCGGCGTGGCCAGCAGGAACGGCAACAGTGCCTTTTGCTCGCGGCGGTACAGGCCCGGCGCCACAAAGCGCCACAGTTCATTGGCGATGAACGGGAAGGCGATGCAAAGCCCTGCAAAGGCTGCGACCTTGATCTCGACGAAGAACGCTTCGTACAACTTGGTGTAGATCAGTTTGCCCTGCACGCCGGGGCCAAAGGCGTTCACCAGAGGCTGCACCAGAAAGGCAAAGACCTTGGCCGCCTGTGTAAAGGCCAGGCCAAAGGCGATAACGAAATAGACAACGCAGCGTAGCAACCGCGAGCGCAGTTCGATGAGATGATCGAGCAGCGGCGCCTTGCTGGCGTCGATGTCGGACCGGTCAGCCTCGGCGTTCATTCGGACGGCACCGGCTTTGGTGTTCTGGCCTTGCGCGGAGCGCGGGGCTTGGCTGATTTTTCGGGCACTGCCGGTGTCGTTGCTGCTTCCGGCGCTGGTGCGCTGTCGAACGCGATTTCGTCAGCAGCCGGCGCATCCTTGGGCGCCATCCAGTCATCATTTGCCAGAAACGGCCCCGGCAGGGCGTTCGGGTCGATCGCGCTGGCCTTCATGATGGCTTCGTTCTGCGCGGCCCAGGCCTTTTGCATTTCTTCCAGCTCGGATTCGCGCATCATTGTGTCAAAGCCCGACCGGACATGGCGCGACATCGCCTTGGCCTTGCCGATCCAGCCGCCCAGCCAGCGCATGGCGCGCGGCAGGTCCTTGGGGCCGATGACCAGCAGGGCCACCAGGGCGATGACCATCAGTTCCGAGGAATCGATAC
>NZ_JANPCD010000091.1:0-12690 GCF_031430775.1 Sandarakinorhabdus sp.
GCTCGCATCAGCCGAGGTTCCGCAGGCTTTTCAGCGCGCTTTCCGCCTCTGCCATGGTGCGGCGCACGATTTCGCCGGCCGGGAGCACCTCGGTGATGCCGCCGCCGCCCTGCCCTGCCGCCAGGCACTGGGTTTCTGGAATGACATCGAGCACGCCGGCAATCGGACCCAGCCGGTTGAGCTGCACCGATTCGGCGACCTGGGCGACAAAGGGCTTGGCGCTGCTGTTGTCGAAATCGCGATTGCTGTCGTTGACGATGGCGCGCAGCGTCTTGCCGGTGAACACCTTGCTGACCACCGTGTCGCTCTCGCTCATGCCGACGATGGCGTCCTTGTATTTCTGCCCGGCGTGGGCCTCGTGGCTGGCGATGAAGCGCGTGCCCATCCACACGCCCACACAGCCGAACGAAAGGGCCGCAACCAGGCCGCGCCCGTCGAACAGGCCGCCAGCCGCCACAACCGGAATATCCACGGCATCGACGACCTGCGGCCACAGCGCAACCGACGCGACGCTGCCGGTGTGGCCGCCGGCCTCGGTGCCTTGCGCGATGATGACATCGCAGCCGGCTTCGGCGGCCTTGACGGCGTGGCGGACATTGCCGGCCATGCACATCACGACAACGCCGGCCTGTTTCAGTTCGGTGATGATCGCGACCGGCACGCCCAGCCCGGCGATGAACGCCTTTGCGCCGCCCTTGATGATGACATCGACACTGGCGGTCAGCGTTTCGGGCTGGGCGGTGAGCAAATCGACGCCGAACGGCTTGTCGGTCAGATCCTTCACCCGTGCCATCTGGTCGGCGATGACACGCGGCGACAGGCCGGCCATGCCGAGGCTGCCGAAACCGCCGGCCTCGCTGACAGCGGCGCACACTTCGGCATAGGACACGCCGCCCATGCCGGCGAGCAGCACCGGGTGCGGCACGCCGAGCAGGTCACAAATGGGTGTATGCAGGCTCATTGCGCCGCTGCCTTGTCACCCCAGCCGATGATGGCCTTGGTTTCGAGGAAGTCGGTGAAGGCATGGTCGCCCCATTCGCGGCCGTTGCCCGACTGTTTGTAGCCGCCGAATGGCGCCATCATGTCGCCGGGCGCCTGGTTGATGTTGACCTGGCCGGTGCGCAGTTGGCGCGCCACCTTGCGGGCATGTTCCGGCTCGCCGGAGATATAGCCGGCAAGGCCGTAGACGGTGTCATTGGCGATGGCGACCGCCTGTTCCTCGGACTGGTAGGGCAGCATCGCCAGCACCGGCCCGAAGATTTCCTCGCGGGCGATGGTCATGTCGTTGCTGACATCGGCAAAGATCGTCGGCTTGACGTAATAGCCTTTTTCAAGACCGTCGGGCCGCCCGGTGCCGCCGCTGACCAGCGTGGCGCCTTCGTCGATGCCTTTCTGGATCAGGCCCTGGATCTTGGTCCATTGCGTCTCGCTGACGACCGGTCCCATCGCAGCATTGCCGTCTGGCGAGCCGACGGTCGTGGCTTCGGCTGCAGCCTTGGCAATGGCCTTGGCGGCTTCCATCTTGGCGGCCGGGACCAGCATGCGGGTCGGGGCATTGCACGACTGGCCGCTGTTCATCATCACCGACTTGACGCCGCCGGCAACCGCGACTTGCAGGTCCGCGTCATCGAGGATGATGTTGGGCGACTTGCCGCCCAGTTCCTGGTGGACACGCTTGACGGTGGGTGCGGCGCTGCGGGCCACCTCGACGCCGGCGCGGGTGCTGCCCGTGAAGCTGACCATGTCCACTTCAGGGTGCGACGACAGCGCGGCGCCGACTGTGGGACCATCGCCGTTGACGAGGTTGAAGACACCGGCCGGCACACCGGCGGCGTGCATGACTTCGGCCCACAAAATGGCCGAGAATGGCGCGATTTCGGACGGCTTGAGCACCATGGTGCAGCCGGTGGCGATGGCGGGCACGACCTTGCAGGCGATCTGGTTGATCGGCCAGTTCCACGGCGTGATGAAGGCGCACACACCGATCGGTTCATGGGTGATCAGCGTGGTGCCACGCAGCTTTTCGAATTCGTAGTTCTTCAGCACCTCGATGCCGGTCATCAGATGGCCGACGCCGATGGCGGCCTGCGCCTGCATCGCGAGCCAGCCCGGTGCGCCCATTTCCTCGGTGATAGCGGCGGCGATTTCGGCAAAACGCTCCTGATATTTGGCCAGGATATTCTGCAGCAGTTCGACGCGGTCGGCGCGGCTGGTCTGCGAATAACCCGCGAATGCGCCGCGTGCCGCCATCACGGCGCGGTCGGCGTCGGCGGCGCTGCCCATGGAAATCACGCCGGCAACAGCCTCGGTCGCCGGGTTGATGACATCGAGCGATTTTGGCACCGCCGGGTCGACCCAGGCACCACCGATGTAGAATTTGCGATAGTCACGCATTGCCGTGTCTCCCAAGGATTGTTGCCTTGGGTATTAGCATGGCCAGCGCAGGCCGGCGCCCTACCATTTTTTGGCAATTCCGGTTCGGGCGCTTGCCCCTATTGCCTCGGCAGCAGCATCATCACTGCATCGGTCATCGTCGTCACGCCGGTTGCGATGGTCGGCGCCGGGTCGGGCGCCCAGCCGCTGTTGTGCAGGCTGGGGATGGCCGGGCCACCACTTTGCGCCGCATCCCATTTGTCGCGCCGCGCGCCGCCCAGCCAGTAAATGACCGACGGGATTTTAGCGACGGTGCCGAACAGGTTGAAATCTTCGGACGCCATGCTGGGATCAAGCGTGATGACGCGGTCGGCGCCCAGCGTCTGGACGAATCGCGCCTGCACCCGCGCGGCCAGTTCGGGCGTGTTGAGCGTTGGCGGCGTTGCTGCACTGTTGCTGATCTGCGGCATCAGGTTTTCGGGTATGCCGGCGGCAATGGCCTCGCCGCGCGCGACGCGGGCAATGCCATCCAGAATGCGCTGCTGCTGCGCCATGTCGTATGACCGGATGGTCAATTGCAGCCGCACTTCATCGGGGATGATGTTGTGCTTGGTGCCGCCGTGAATGGCGCCAACCGTGACCACGGCGGGGTGGAAGGGGTCGTTTTCGCGGCTGACCAGCGATTGCAGACCAGTCACGATGCGGCTGGCGAGCAGCACCGGGTCCTTGGTTGTCGCCGGAGAGGCGCCATGGCCGCCGACACCCCGCACGGTCATGTCCATCATCGTCGCTGTGGACAGCGCCCGGTCCTGCGGCACCGAAACCGTGCCGGCCGGAATGCGGCTGTCATCGTGCAGGGCCAGTGCAAAATCCGGCTTGGGGAAGCGCGTGAACAGGCCATCGGCGATCATGTCGGCGGCGCCGCGCGAGACTTCCTCGGCAGGCTGGCCGATCATGACGATGGTGCCCGACCATTTGTCCTTTGCCGCCGCCAGTGCGCGCGCCGTGCCGATCCAGACCGTCATGTGAATGTCGTGGCCGCAGGCGTGCATCACCGGTGTCATCCCGCCATCGGGCGCCTTGCCGAGCGCGGCGCTGGCATAGGCCAGCCCGGTGGCTTCCTTGACCGGCAGGCCGTCCATGTCGGCGCGCACCAGCACGGTGGGGCCGGGGCCGTTCTTCATCACCGCGACCACGCCGGTGCCGCCGACCTTTTCGGTGACGGTAAACCCTGCCGCGCGGGCTTCGGTGGCCATGATGCCCGCCGAGCGCACTTCCTGCAGCGACAGTTCGGGATGGGTATGCAAGTCCTTGTAGAGGGTGACGAGATCGACCGGCGCCGCCATGGCGGGCGCGGCAGTGCAGAGGGCGAGTGCGAGAAGCGTTTTCATGCGCGTCAGCTTAGCGGGTCACATCAGCGCTGCAAGACCGTCCCATGCCAGCTTGGCGCCGACGATGATCATCAGCGCATGGATGATCGCATAAAAACGCGGGCCATCGACCCGGCGCACCAGTATCGTGCCGGCCCATGTCGCGATGATGGCCACCGGCATCAGCACGGCGGCAGCCTTGAGATTTTGCGGCGTGAACTGGCCGAGCGCGGCATAGGCCGGCACCTTGAGCCAGTTGATCAGCGCAAAGAACACCGAACTTGTGCCCAGGAACACATCACGCGGCAGCTTGCGCGGCAGCACATGCATCTGGAACGGTGGCCCGCCGGCATGGGCGATCTGGCTGGTGAAGCCCGACACCGCGCCCATCAGGACGCCCGCCCATGGCCGCGCAGCCGCCGCCGGCACGCCGCGCCGTTCGGCGATGATGCGCTGGAAGGCAAAACCGATGGTGGTGAGGCCTATGGCCGCCTCGACGGCCGCCACCGACACGAACGATGCCAGCAGCCAGCCTGCAAAGATGCCCAGCACTGCGCCAGGCACCATTCGCAGCAGGATGGAATCGTCGCGCTGGCCGCCAAAGGCGCGCACGCTGAACACGTCTTGCACCAGCAGGATCGGCAGCAGGATGGCAGCGGCTTCGACCGGCGACATGCCCAGCGCCATGATCGGCACGGCCAGAATCCCGAGCCCGGCAAAGCCGCCCTTGGCCAGCCCCATGATGATCACCGCCGGAATGGCCGCGAAATAGAAAATCGGGTCGATTGGCACAGCTGGGGCCGCGGCGATCAGGCCGGGACTAGTTCCAGGATGTTCAGCTTGGACTGCCAGCGCGGCCATGGCAGCGCGATGCGCCAATGCGCCTCGCCGACGGTTTGCAGCGCGCCTACCTGGCTGCGGTCCCTGTCGGTGCCATAGGGCAGCACGCCCATTTCGCCGGGCAGCCGCACCGTGCCGAGAAACACCAGCCGGTCGTTATCGGTGAAAAGGGTGCCTGAAAGGGTCTGGCCGTCTCCGCTGCCGACCAGCCGCATCATGGTGCCATCGGCGCGCAGCGTGCAGGCCTGCCAGTCGCCAACCTGCACCAGCGGCTGCCCGGCGGGCGCATCGCGGCGCCGACCGAGCCGGACCATGCGGCAGCGATACGTGCCGGCGCCGGGAAATCCGCCGGCACGCACGGCGGTGTCGCTCACAACCGCGCCCAGCGCCGCCAGATCAGCCGGCGGCACGTCGCGGCGTATCGCCGCCCAGGCGCTGTACAGACCGGCAAGCCGGGGCCGGTCGGATTCCTGGATGATATTCTGCCAGATGTCGGGGCGGCGCACGACCGCATAGGGGCGAACCTCATCGCCGCCGCCACAGCCGGCCAGCGCCAGAACCGCACACAGGAACAGTGCTGCACGCACCATCAGTCGCCCAGCATGGCGCGAACAAAGCTGGCAAGGCCAAGCTGGCGTTTGCGGCGCAGGCGTTCGGCCTTCAGGATGGCGAAAATCTCGTCGAGGCAGGCATCGGCATCGTCATTGACCAGGATATAGTCATATTCGCCCCAATGGCTGATCTCGTCGCGGGCGCGGGACATGCGGCCGCTGATGACGTCCGGCGAATCGGTGCCGCGTCCGTGCAGCCGGCGTTCCAGTTCGGCCAGGTCGGGCGGCAGGATGAACACGCGCACCAGATCGCTGGCGGCATCGGTCTGCTGCAATTGCTGGGTGCCCTGCCAGTCGATGTCGAACAACACATCGCGGCCAGCCTGGAGCGCGGCCTCGACGGGCCCACGCGGCGTGCCATAGCGGTTGCCGAACACGGTGGCCCATTCGAGCAGCTGGTCGTCGGCGATCAATTGCTGGAACTGTTCGGGGCTGACGAAATAATAATCCCTGCCATCGACCTCGCCGGGTCGCGGCGGGCGGGTCGTGGCCGACACCGACAGCGTGATCCCGTCATCCTCGGCCATCAGCCGCCGCGACAAGGTGGTCTTGCCCGCGCCCGAGGGGGAAGACATCACGAACATGAGGCCGCGCCGGGCGGGGGCCGCAGGGCGGCTGAACTGGGTCATCTGCGGCAGATAGCGGATGGATGTGCCGCAATCAAATCATCTGCTCCGGCCGCACCAGCGCGCGGAACCGGTCTTCGCTGACCAGCCCGAGCGCCAGCGCAGCTTCGAGCAGGGTCGTGCCGTCATGATGCGCCTTTTTGGCAATAGCGGCGGCATTGTCATAGCCGATTTCGGGCGCCAGCGCCGTCACCAGCATAAGCGAGCGTTCCACCAATGCAGCGATATGGGCGCGGTTGGGGGTCATGCCTTCCACCATGCGCAGGCGAAAGCTGTTGGTGGCGTCTGACAGTATCGCGATGCTGCCGAGCAGGGCATGGGCGATCAGCGGCTTGAAGACATTGAGCTGAAGATGCCCCTGCAGGGCGCCGATGGTCACGGCGTGGCAATTGCCCATCACCTGGGCGCACACCATCGTCAGCGCCTCGGCCTGGGTCGGGTTGACCTTGCCGGGCATGATCGAGCTGCCGGGCTCGTTTTCGGGCAAGGCCAGCTCGCCAATGCCAGCGCGCGGCCCGCTGCCCAGCAGCCGCAGGTCGTTGCCGATCTTGGTCAGCCCCACCGCGATGGTGTTGAGCACACCGGCAACCTCGACCATGGCGTCATGCGTCGCCAGCGCCTCGAACTTGTTGGGCGCGCTGGCCCAGGGCACGCCGCCGGTCACATCGGCGAGCGCGGCACAGAACGCCGGGCCGAACCCGGCTGGCGCGTTGATGCCGGTGCCGACCGCCGTGCCGCCCTGTGCCAGCCGCGACAGGCGCGGCCACAGCGCGACGATGCGGTCGGCGCCGTCCTCGCAGGTCTGGGCAAAGGCTGACATTTCCTGCCCCAGCGTCATCGGCGTCGCGTCCTGCAGATGCGTGCGGCCGATCTTGATGACATCGGCCCAGTCTGCCTCGTGGCGGCGGAACACAGCAGCAAGATCGCGCAGCGCCGCCAGCAGCCGGCCGCGCAGTTGCAGCGCCACGGCGATGTGCATGGCGGTGGGAAAGGTATCGTTGGACGACTGGCTGCGATTGACATGGTCGTTGGGATGCACCGGCGCCTTGCCGCCGCGCGCGCCGGTCAGCATTTCATTGGCGCGGCCGGCGATGACCTCGTTGGCGTTCATGTTGGTCTGGGTGCCCGACCCGGTTTGCCAGACCACAAGCGGGAACTGGTCATCATGGCGCCCGGCGGCAACCTCGGCGGCGGCAGCCTCGATGGCGTCCGCCAGATCGGTAGGCAGGCCGTGCGCGCGGTTGACCCGTGCAGCGGCCTGTTTCACCAGGCCGAGCGCATGGATGAGCGGCAGTGGCATCCGGTCATGGCCGATGGGGAAATTGCCGATCGAACGCTGCGTTTGCGCGCCCCAATAGGCATGGTCAGGAACGTCGATGGCGCCGAAGCTGTCGTTTTCCTGACGCGGCATGGGTCCGGGCCTTATTTGCGGCGGAAACGGTCGAGCGTCACGACATTGCTGCCGGGCTCGTCCTCGGACGGTGGTTCGGGTTCCGGCTCTGGCGGCGGCGCGTCGTCGCCCTGCGTTGCAAATTGCAGGGCAAAATTCACCGCCGGATCGACAAAGCCGGTCAGCGCCGCAAACGGCACATAGAGGCTGGACGGCACCTGGTTGAAGCTCAGGCCGATACCAAAGCCGACATCATCGACCATCAGGTCCCAATATCGGTTCTGGATGACGATGGTCATCTCGTCGGGATACCGCTCCATGAGGTGGCGCGGAATGTCGACGCCGGGCGCCCGCGTGCGAAACGCGATATAGAAATGATGGGCGCCGGGCAGCGCGCCATCGGCAATGATCCGTTGCAGCACCGATTTGACCACGCCGCGCAGCGCGTCCTGGACGATCTCGTCATAGGGGATCAGGCTGTCTGGGGTGGTTTCGGTCACGTTTGGCGGCCTTTGTGCGGGGGCGCGTTTTCAGTGGCGCGCACGCGCCGCCGGGTCAAGGGCGCGCGAAGTGCGGGGGGTTCTGTTGCCCGGCGCCCGCGTTGCTGAGGTCTGGGGTGCGCCTCGGTTCGTGCATGCTGGTGGGGGGCTTCTGTTGCCCGGCGCCCCCCGGGCCGCTGGAATCCGATTCTGTTGCCCGGTTCGGTCCAACCGCGCTTTCGGCCAGTGTAACTAAGTCCCTGAGGACCTTGTGTTACGCTGCGATTGCGAATGCCTCGTTATCGTTGGCATTTAGGTGTTTTGAAACATTTAACGGCTTATTCATGCCGGGCAAAAACACCGTCTTTGAACACACGTCGATCCTGGTTCGGCCCCATTCAATCCCGCGATAACCGGGGGGGAAATGGTGGAGCCGCCGGGTACTGCCCCCGGGTCCGCTGCGTCTATTACACGGCATGATTTATCGCCATATCCGGGCAAGCCCGACGCGCGTTACATAGGCGCGGGCAAGCGATTCGACAAGGCGAGCCGACAGGAGAAACACCATGGAAACGGCCTGGGCCGATGTGACACGCTGGTTCTGGTCGCTGGGGCCGACCTATGGCGTCGATCCGGTGATCTTCGGGGTCATCTATGTTGGCGCCATCCCGTTTTTTCTCGCCAGCATTGCGTGGCTGGTGCGCCGGCTGCGCAGCAATGGTTCGATCGTCGTACCGGTGCTGAGTTCGGGGTTCTTCTTTGTCTCGGCCTATCTGTATCTGGCCGTTGTGGGCCGCGGCGTGCCGATCTGGGTGTGGGGCCTGCTCGCGGCGCTGGTCATATTCGGCGCCGTGTCCACGGTGCGGGATGTGCGGCGCAAGGTGGCCGCTGCAAAAGAGCCGTGATCAGACCAGCTGGCGATAGCGTGCCAGCACGGCGCCGTTGATTTCGTCCCAGTCATAGGCCTGCGCGGCCTTGAGGCCCGCGGCACCGGCGGCGGCGCGGGCGGCGGGGTCGGTCAGATACAGCGTCAGCGCATCGGCATAGCCGGCGATGTCATCGGGCGCCACGAGCCGGCCCGTCACGCCGTTTTCGACCAGACAGGCGTTGCCCGAGGCATCGGCGGCGACCACGGGAATGCCGCTCGCCATGGCTTCGAGGTTGATGTTGCCGAATGTTTCGGTCGTGCTGGGGTTGATCAGCACTTCGGCGCTGGCATAGGCGCGCGGCAGCCGGTCGCCATCCAGAAAGCCGGCGAAGATCGCATCGGGCACTTGCGCCGCAAAGCGTTCGCGGGCCGGGCCTTCGCCCACCACCAGCAGCCGGTGCGGCACGCCGCGTGCCTTCAGCTCGGTGACCGCGGCGGCGACCTTGTCGAGGCCCTTTTCCAGCACAAGCCGGCCGACAAAAGCGATGACCGCCTCATCATCCTTGATGCCAAGGCTCCAGCGCCATTCCGCCGAGCGCCGCCCGGGGTTGAAGCGCGCCTTGTCGACGCCCCGGCTCCAGACAGTGGCGTGTTCGACGATGCCCTGTTCGCGCAGGGTTTCGGCAAAGCCGCTGGTGGTGGCGAAAACCGCATCCAGGCCGGCGTAAAAGCGCCGCAACATGTTTTCGCCAGCCGGACGCAGCCAGCCAAAGCCATAATATTCGAGATAGGTTTCGAAACGCGTGTGGACGGACGCCACGACCGGCACGCCAAGCGCGCGGCCCAGTTTCTTGGCGGCATGGCCAAGCGGATCGGGCGCCGACAGATGGATGATGTCGGGAGCAAAATTCCGGATGTCACGCTTCAGCCGTTCGGGCAGACCGAGCGCGACCCGGTATTCAGCGCGGCCGGGGATCTGCACCGAAGGCACGGAAACCAGCGTGCCGGCGGGTTCAAAGGCAGGCGTATCGCTGGTCGGCGAATAGACGCGCACCGTGCAGCCCTGCCGTTCGAGGAAGGCCACAAGGCGGTTCAGCGCCTGGTTGGCGCCATCGCGGACATAATTGTAGTTGCCGGAAAACAGCGCGATGCGCAGCGGGCGGGCCGGATCGGCGCCATCGTGAGGCAATTGAAAGGCAGTAGCCAAGTGGCGAATCCTTTGGGTTCAACTCGTGGGATAGCCGTGCATTGTGTCCGCCTTGCGGCACAGGCACGGCACTGGCGCGGCAGCATGCCCCAAAAAGAAAAAGCCCCGCCAGCATCGCCGGCGGGGCTTTCAATTGTCCAAAAAGGACGGATCAGGCGGCGAGGGCAGCCTTGCGGCGGCGCATCGCGGCGCCGACCAGGCCGAAGCCGGCCATCAGCATCGCCCAGCTGGCAGGTTCCGGAATGGCACCGCCAGTGTTGGTGAACATCAGCCGTTCAAAATTCGACGCACTGTTCAGGCTGGTATCATTGCCCAGGCGCCAACCGCCATTGAGCGTGCCGCTACCGGTGTGCCAGCACAGGCGCTGCGCGCCGCCGGCGGTGTTGGAATCGAACACGCCCGAGGCATCGCAGCTTGTGCGGAACACGCCCACGCCTTCCGGAGCGAAGCCCCAGGAATAGCTGTCGTTGAAGTACCAGTCGGTGCCATTGGCGTTGTGCGTGCTGTTGCCGCCCGTGCCGGTTTCGAAGGTGACGTCTTCGCGCAGGGCCTGGGCGAGCAGCTGCAGCGTGTTGCTGCCTGTGACGCGGCCGGCCATCATGAGGCGGGTGCCGCCGCATGCACTCAGAATGCCGGCAATCGATGCGCCGCCGGTGCCATAGTTGCCGATGAAGCACTGCGTCCAGCCACCAGAGGTGACCGTCGCAATGGCGACGTCATTCTGCGGCCCGACGGGCAGGTAGGTAGCAGCAGCCGCAGGCGCCGACGCCAAGGCAGCGGCGACAATGAGCATGTGAAGTTTCATGAACACCCCTCCAATAGTTAAGTTTCAGTAAACCGGCATCGATGCCGATTTAACTGGTGCGATTAATGCAAAGTTCGTGCCAAATTTCGCGCTTGCCAATCCGTCATCGACCGGGCGGCAGCAGCCATGTGCGGCTATTCGCCACTGTAAACTCTACCGACACTTTGCGTACACAAACGCCCCACCGGCTGGGCCGGCGGGGCGCGTGTCTGTTCATCTTCACCAGCCCTCGCGGGCCGGCAAACGTCAGGCGGCGAGGACAGCCTTGCGGCGGCGCATCGAAGCGCCAACGAGGCCGAAGCCGGCGATCAGCATGGCCCAGGTCGAGGATTCCGGCACGGCGTCAAAGAACGCATAGTTGACGTACTGCGGGCCGACGGCCCAATCCTGAACATAGGCAGACTGGTTGCCCCCGGCCAGATAGAAGCCGCCCGACGAATTGACGGAATTGTGCGCAACCTTGGTGCCGCACGGGAAGGTACCACCGCAAGCGCCGCCATAGGTGCTGACCCATGCGAGATTGTCGATGTTGGCCACGTTGCTGTCGATCGTCGAAATACGATACTGGCTGGCAGTGCCGCCGAAGAGCAGTGCGGCAGCAGCCTGACCGGTGTAGGCAATGGGTCCGCCGGTCCACGACGGACCGGCATCGACGCGCCAGCTGCCAACGAAGGTGGCTGCCGAAGCAGGCGCGGCAATTGCGGCCGCTGCAACGCATACAAGCAAAAACTTCTTCATCTGATATTCCCCATTCGAGTTAACAATGCATTAGCGCCAAATTCGGTGTGGTGGCTGATACCAATATCAGCAAAAATCATGCCAATTGTTGCAATTGGTCCGGGGTCCATCGACGGCGCGGCGGTTCGCGGAACAGGCCCGATCACCACTGTAAACTCTACCGACACTTTACATACACAAACGCCCCGCCGGCTGAGCCGGCGGGGCGCGTGTCTGTTCATCTTCACCGGCCCTTGCGGGCCAGCAAGCATCAGGCGGCGAGGGCAGCCTTGCGGCGACGCATCGCAGCGCCGACCAGGCCGAAGCCGGCGATCAGCATCACCCAGCTCGACGGTTCCGGGACGGTGCCGCCGGGACGATCGCTGCCGAAGGTGATGTTGTCATAGGCGACGAAGTTGGCGCCGCCGCCAAAATCGATCGATCTGGCGGTGCCGGCAAAGGCGACGCCAACCGGGGTCCAGTTGCAATAGAAGCCGGTGGCGCCAGGACGGCAATTCTGGTTGGCCTGTGTTGCCAGCGCGAGCGAGGCCAGCACGTTGCCGGTACCGTTCAAACCGTCATAGACGCGGATCGTGGCGTTCGAGTTCGACGCATAATAGAAGGAAAAGCCGGTCGTGAAGCCTGCGGCATAGTTGACGGTGACAGCGCCGCCGGACAGGAAGAACAGGATGCCCTTGCGCGCTGGCACCAGGTACTGATCCGGCTCGCAGCAGCCATTGTAGCCATTGATAGCCAAGCCGTTGGCGGAGAAGCCCGCGCCATAGTTGGTGCCGCTGGTGCCATGGCCGCTGACGCCGCCGTTGTAGAAATTGTCAACGCTCGTGCTGTTGCCAAGGCCCGGATTCACGACGCCGGTGAAGTCGAGAACGACAGTGGCGGCCGATGCCATGGAAGCCGTGGCAGCAAATGCGCCGGCGATGATCAGATTGCGAAACGACATGGTCTGTCCCCTATTGCGGTTGACCGGGCGGTACTGGCCGTCCGGTGCTTGACCATCCTCGCCGGCGCGCTGGCACCCGTCCGATGATCTCACGCAGGGAAACATGCACGATTCGTGCCAATGTTCAGAAGAATTAACAAATCATTGATATTGAAGCATAAGCCGCAATGGCGCCCGGAACGGCAACATGCCAAGTGTAAGGCGCAGTTAACACTTTCTTAGTATATTTTGTTAATACGGTTGCGATGCTCCGAGGGATGCAATCACCCCGCCCTGCACAAACAAAAACCCCCGCCAGCAGCACTGGCGGGGGTCGTTGCAGCGTCTGTGCGCGGCTGCGCGATCAGCTATCGGCGGGCTGGTATATAGAGATCTTTAATCGATCCAATAAGATCTTGTCCTTAAATAATGCGGTCATAGCCAATACCCTAAATCGACAAGAA
>NZ_JANPCD010000092.1:0-6717 GCF_031430775.1 Sandarakinorhabdus sp.
GTCCGGCGGGTCCGGCGGGTCCTGCCGGCGCGCAAGGTCCTGCTGGCCCGCCGGGAACAGGCACCGGCGGCGGGCAGTTCCAGCTTAACCTGACTGTTGTCGATGACCAGACCCGGATCGTGCGCAACACATTCGCAATCGACAAGGATACCGATGTGCTGGTGGTAGCGCGCACCGAAAAGCTCAATGTCGTGTTGCCGCCGCCGGCCGACGCGGGCCGCGGGCGGACGATCACGGTGCGTATCGCCGGGCGGGGCACAGCCGAACTGATCGCTGCGCCCCGCGGCCAAATCGTCAGCGGCTTTGTCGGGACACCGGTTCCGCAGATCGGTTTGGCGACACCGCAGGCCGTCACTGTCATCTGCGATGGCATCGGAACCTGGTTCGTCATCGCCGACAAGACCAGTTGAGGGAGGGCCGGGACATGGATTTCACCGCGCTTGAGCAGCCCTTCACCGATGGCGGCATCCGCACCGTCAATTTTTTCAACGGGCGGCTGCTGACCGGCGCCGACCTGAGCCGGGAACAAGCCGCCCGGCGCGAGGCAGATGCCCGGCTGGGCGCCGCGATGGGCGATGGCATCGCGTCGGGCCTGATGGTGCGCTTTGCCGGCAACATCGCCCCCGGTGGCAGGCCGGCAGCCAGCGTCAGCCCCGGTCTGGCCATCAGCCGGCGCGGCAGCGTGCTGCAGCTTGACCGGCAGATAACGCTGGCACTGGACCGGGCGGCCCCGGCCGGCGAAAATGCCCGCGAATGCCTGTTCGGCGATTGCAAGCCATTGGCCACTGGCGACTATGTCGGCGGCGCCGGCCTGTATCTGCTTTCCATCGCACCGGCATTCACCGCCGAAGGGCGGGCGCAAGTCAGCGGCATGAGCGATACGCCGGGGCGCTGTGCGACCGATGCGACTGTTGAAGGCGTGCAATTCCGGCTGATCGAGATACGCCCCGAATTGCACGGTGTCTCGCTGATTGCCGCCAACGCCCGCAACCGGCTGGCCTATCGCTGCTTTGGCTTGGGCGTGCGGCCATCCTGGCCAGCCGACCTTGCCGGCAGCGATCCGCGCGGTGACGACCTGATGGACACGCTGCTTGGTCGCGGCCTGCTGACGGATAGCGAAGTGCCGCTGGCGCTGCTGGCGTTTTCGGGCGGCACCGGGCATATTTTCACCGATGCCCATGCCGTGCGCCGGCCAGTGGCGCCGCGCGGCGACCCGCTGGTGCTTGCCGATCTGGTCGATCACCGGCGCCCGGGCGTGGGTGAGGCGATGTTCCGCCAGTTTGCCGACCATATCACGGCGCCGGGCGTGCTGCGCGGCAAGGCGAAGGATCAGTTCGACTTCCTGCCGGCAGCAGGGCTGATCCCGGAACTTGATACCGAACTGGTGGGCAAGTTTTTCGCCGGCATGGAATTGCGCGGGCCGCTGCACATCGATGCCAGCGCGGTCGAGCCGCTGATCCGCGAGAGCTTGAGTGCGCCGGCCATCGACACCAGCAGCAATCATGTCGTCTGGTTTTACCGCATCGCCCAGAACCGCATGGCTGGAAAGACGCCGCTCGCGCTTTTTGCCAGCGGGCACCTGCCTTATCGCGGCGACGCCCGCTGGAACCTGGGCCATTTCAACTTCGCCAATTACGCGCTGAACCCCTGAAAGGAGACCGCCCATGCTTCCCATCACAGGCTTTGTCCAAGGCAGCCGCGTCGACCGCTTCAAGCGCGATGAAGCCAATTTTCGCGCGGCAGCCGCCGATGATTTCCGCCGCGACACCCTTCTCAGGGAATTGGAGCGAGCCAAGTTTGCCGGTGGCGGCAGAACCGCGCCTGCCGATCCGGCTACACGTCCCAGCGCCGAGCCAGAAGGCGGACCGGCCACGCTGGCAACCGACAGCCCCGCCGCCCGGCCCGGCGCGGACCTGGGCGCCGATTTCACCCGCGTAACCGGGGTGGCCATGGTCGATCTGGCGATCAATCCGGTGCGGCCCGGCGATCTGATCACGGCGGCCTATATGAACGGGCTGGTCGACGGGATGCTCAGCCTGCATCGCCGATTGGTGGCGGTTGAGGATTTTCTGGAAGGGCAAGACGGTGGCGACACCAATGACGAGCCCGAGGATACGGAGACCGGCATCAAGCTGAGCCGCGCCATTTTCGCGCTGACAGATGATGGATCGGCGATCGGGGTTTTCTATGGAGAGAACCTCGACAAGGTGCCGACCTATGCGGTGGCCGCGAGCCGCCTGGGCACCGCCAAGCGCAAGGACGTACAGACGGTCGGCGACGCCACCGGCCGTGCCTTTTTGTTCAGTGCCGAACGCGGCATGATTGGTGATATCGGCGGTGCGCTCAAGACAGATGGCCCGGTGTTGCTGGCGATGAAGGGTAACAACCCGTTGGCCAGTCGGACCATGGTTGCGGCTCAGGACGAAACCCGCGCAATCCTGCTCCGCGCGCTCAAGGCCAAGGACCCTGCCAAGGCGCTGCAAGCGCTGGCAATGTGACCGCGCCGCCGGCCTTGCAGATCGGATTGGCCCGGCTCCACCGCGCGCAGCCCGGTGATGCCGATAGGCTGGCTGCCGCGCTGGAAGCGGCCACGCCGGCTGCCACCGGAGTGCCGGACCATGGCCTGCTGCTCATCCGGCGCCTGGCGCTGGCCGAGCCGCTGGGCGGGGCGCCGGGTCGCCGCGCGCGTTTTGCCGCCGCCCTGGTGGACGGGATCAGGGCAGCGAAAGCAGGCGCGCGGCGGCCCGGCGATGGCGCAGCGGGGGAAGGCGATCTCTATTTCGAAGATTTGGCCGCGGCGGACGCGGCGCTGGTGAGGGGTATGCTGGCGGGCCATCCTGCGCCGTTGCTGGCCGCCGCCCTGCCGGACGGGGCGGCGCCGCTGCTGCGCTGGCGCCGACATGTTCTGACTGACGTGCGGCATCTGCCGATTGTTCTTTCACGGTTGCTCGAAAGCGGCCTCGCGGGGGCTTGGCTGGCGCATTTTGAGGATAGCGAGCTGCGTTTGGCGGCCGATCGGTTGCTGGCCGCACACGAGGCGCCGACCAAGGCCCCACCGCCGCCGGTCGTGCCATTGCCGCCGCCGGGAGAGTTGCCGGCCGTGCTGGCATTGGCCCGCGCCCGCGTCATGGCGATGCCGGCTGCACCGGGTGCCCGGCGCCTGGCGCTGGTCGCGGCCTGTGCCGCCAGCCGGCCCGACATGCTGGCCAGCACTGCGTTCGCGCGGTTGCTGGCGGATATCACAATGGCAGCACCGTTTGTGCACGCACTGGGTCCGGCGTCGGCCCGAACCTCCCGGTCGGCGCAGGTTGCCGCGGCGGCGTTGGCGCAGCCTGCCACTGCGGCAGCGAAACCTGCCAATACCGGAAACACCGGGCCAAAACCGGTCATGGCGCAGGCAAGACCTGCAAGCCGGGACATGACTCCGACCGCGTCGCCGCAGCGCGCCACCGCACGCGCACCGCACGCAGCCAATGCGCCTGTGGCGGCGCCGCGGAGCTTGCCCGAAACGGCGCCACCGACGCCCATCCGGGCAGATTTGCTGGCGGCCAGCAGCTTGGAGATCGGCAGCAATTTTGCCGGGCTGTTTTTTCTTTTCAATGCCTTCACCGCCCTTGCTCTTTATGGTGATTTTACTCGGCCGCACGCCCGCCTTCCGGGACTTTCACCGTTTGCGCTGCTGGCATGGCTGGGGCGTCGCTGGTTCGGCGCGGCCTTTGTAGCCGATCCGTTACACGGCCTGCTGCGCGAGCTTGCCGGGCTTGGGCCGCGCCAGCGCCTGACGGCGCAGTTCGAAGCGCCGGTCTGGGCGGTACCATCGGAATGGCTGGTGCCTTGGCCCCGCGCGCGCCCGCAGCGCCGGGGCCGCGCATTGTGGCACCCCGCCGGCTTTGTGCTGGCGCACGATTTCGAGGGTAGGGCTGCATTGCCAACCCCGGCGCGGCAGCGGCAGCGCTGGCTACACGCCTTTGCCCGTTACCTTCAGGCACGCATGGACCGTGCGGCCGATGGCGGCGTTGGCGCGCTGTCACTGCCGGGCGTTATCACGGTCAAGCCCGACGCCATAATGGTTGGCTTTGCGCTCGAAACCCACCCCATTTCCCTGCGTCTCGCCGGGCTGGACCGCGACCCCGGATTTGTGCCGGCTGCCGCCCGGACAATCGGATTCGTGTTTTCATGACCATGGGCCGCCTGCCGCGCACGCCGGCCACGCATTTGCGGCTGGCGCTGGTCGGACTTGCTGCCGGCCTGCTGGCCGATGTGGATACCGGCGATGCTCCGTTCGCATCGGACTATCTGGACGAAGCGGCCGGCCTGCTGGGCGCGCCATTCGATGCGGCACATTGGCACCGCGCGCTGGCCGCATGGACGCAGGGACAGGCACAGGGTCAAGCGTTGGGCGCCGATGATTTGCCTCTGCGCCGGCTGGCTGCGGCGGGGCTGGAGCCGATCGACCTTGCCGTGCTGCTTGCGACCGGGCTGGTGGCGGAGGATCCGCGGCTGGCGCCGTTGCTGGGTGATGACGGCGATGCCATGGTCGGCGGGGTCATCGCCATGCTGCGCCATGCCGGTGGCAGCGATGATCCGCAGGGGGTGCGGCAGGCCATCATGCGGCTGATTCAGTATGGGCTGATCATGGTGATCGACCCCGATGCGCCGCGGTTGGTGCAGCGGCTGCGCGTGCCGACAGCAATCTGGGAAACACTGGGCGGCAATGCTGCTGCGCCGCCGGGGTGCGTGTTGGTGGCGGCCGCAAATTTGCCGGCCATGACCGATGTGATTGCTGATGACGCAGTTATGTCCCGCGCGGCCGCAGCCGCTTCCGCGCTGTCCGGCGACCCAGATCTCGTGCTGGTCATTCGCGGCCCGCACCGCAATGGCCGCAGCAGCCTGGCCGGCGCCATTGCTCACAGTCTTGGCCGGCCGCTGATGACGGTTGATGCCGCGCTGCCCGATGATGCTGCTGCATGGGCGCGCGCCGGGCTGTTTGCGTTCCTGACCGATGCCGTGCTGTTCATTGCGCCGGCACTGGCCCCGGGAGAATGCCGCGCGCTGGCAGGCTTTGCGCTTGGGCCGGTGCGGATGATCGCGGCCATGGCCGACACCGGCAGCATCGCACTGCCTGACCGGCCAGCTGTTACCGTCTCGCTGCCGGCGCCCGGTCCGGTCCTGCGCCAGCGTCTGTGGCGGCAGGCCGTGCCGGCGCTGGACGGTGCGGGCGCGGCCGAACTTGCCGCAAGTTTCCGGCTGTCGAGCGGCACCATTCACCGGGCAGCCGTTGCCGCAATGGTGATGGCGCGCGAAAGCGGCGATGCCACGCCGTCCCGCGACCATGTCCGCCTGGCGCTGATGGAATTGCAGGACAATCGCCTCGAAAGCCTGGCGACTCGCATCGCGGCGCCGCCCCACCCGGAATTTCTGGTGCTGGAGGATCACGCAAGCGAGGAGCTGGACGCGCTGGCTGCCCGCTGCCGCCACCGCGAGGCACTGGCCGCCCATGCCGGGCCGGGGCCGGGTGCGCTGGGGGTGCGGGCGTTGTTCAGCGGGCCATCGGGCGCCGGCAAGACGCTGGCGGCGCGGCGGCTGGCGCAGGACCTGGCGCGCGACCTGTGGCGCATCGATCTGGCGGCATCGGTGAGCAAATACATCGGCGAGACCGAAAAGGCGCTGGACCGGGCGTTTGCTGCCGCCGAAGAGCGCGATATTATTCTGCTGCTGGATGAAGGCGATGCGCTGATGGCGCGGCGCACTGATGTGGGCAATGCCAATGACCGTTACGCCAATCTGGAGACCAATTTCCTGCTGCAACGCATCGAGGCGTTTTCGGGGATATTGATCGTCACCACCAACGCCGCCGAGCGCATCGACGCGGCGTTTGCGCGGCGGATGGACGTGGTAGTGCCGTTCCGGGCGCCCGACGAAATTCGCCGCTATGCGATCTTGGCCCATCATCTGGACGGCGCGGCCATCGCGGATGATCTGCTGCAGGAAGTGGCTGTGCGCTGTGTGCTGACGGGCGGACAGTTGCGCAACATCGCTTTGCACGCCCGGTTGCTGGCCATGGATGCGGGCCGGGCGGTATGCGGCGATGATCTGCGCCGTGCGGTGGTGCGCGAATATCGCAAGCTGGAAATCCATTGCCCGCTCAAGCCCATGCTGCGGGCGGCAATCTGAGATGGCGAGCCGCGCCGTTGCCGCGCCTGCCCCGGTGCGTGCACCCGAGCCAGGGCGCAGCCACCGCGTGCAGACAGCGCTGAGGGTGTCCAGCCCCGGTGATTCATCGGAGCGCGAGGCAGAAAGCATTGCCCGGCGCGTGGTGTCGATGCCGGCACCAGCGCAATCACCAGGCGCACAGGTGCAGGGCCGGGTGTCGATCCTGGCGGCCAGAGCGCCTTCTGCTGCGCCGGCTGCTGCGCCGGCTGCCCGCGATGACCAGACTTCGCCGGAACTGACGGCGGCCATCAAGGGCCAGCTTGGCGGCGGCAGCACCCTGCCCGCCGACACTCGCGCCTTCATGGAGCCGCGCTTCAAGGCGAATTTTGCCGGGGTGCGCATCCATACCGGCGCCAAGGCCGAAAACCTCACCAGCCGGCTGGGCGCGCGCGCCTTTACTTACGGCCGCGACATTTTCTTCAACGCCGGCGCCTTCGCCCCCGAAAGCAGCGAGGGGCTGGAATTGATCGCGCATGAGTTGACGCACACCATCCAGCAGCGCGA
>NZ_JANPCD010000093.1:0-25825 GCF_031430775.1 Sandarakinorhabdus sp.
CCACCGAGACGGTGAAATTGGCCTGTGCCTCGGGTGTCAGCGCGATTTCCACCACCTTTTCGACGCCGCCGGCACCGATGATGCATGGCACACCGACATAAAGGTCGTTGACGCCATATTGCCCCGTCAGGTTCACGGCGCAGGGGATGACGCGCTTCTGGTCATGCAGATACGCCTCGGCCATCGCGATGCCGCTGGTGGCGGGCGCAAAATAGGCCGAGCCGGTCTTGAGCAAGGCGACGATCTCGCCGCCGCCGCTGCGGGTGCGCTGCACGATGGCGTCGATGCGCTCCTTGGTGGACCATCCCATCTTGATGAGATCGGGCACTGGAATGCCGGCGACGGTCGAATATTCGATGACCGGCACCATGGTGTCGCCGTGGCCGCCGAGGACAAAGGCCGTGACGTCCTTGACCGAAACCTTGAATTCATCGGCCAGGAAATGCCGGAACCGCGCGCTGTCGAGCACGCCAGCCATGCCGACCACCATGTGATGCGGCAGGCCGGAAAATTCACGCAGCGCCCAGACCATGGCATCGAGCGGATTGGTGATGCAGATGACGAAGGCGCCCGGCGCATTGGCCTTGATGCCCTCGCCCACAGCCTTCATGACCTTGAGATTGATGCCGAGCAGATCGTCGCGGCTCATGCCCGGCTTGCGGGCGATGCCGGCCGTCACAATGATGACATCGGCGCCGGCGATATCGGCGTAATCGTTGGTGCCCTTGATATTGACGTCAAAGCCTTCGACGGGGCCGCACTGCGACAGATCGAGCGCCTTGCCCTGCGGCACGCCTTCGACCACGTCGAACAGCACCACATCACCCAGCGCCTTGGCGGCGGCGAGATGCGCCAGCGTGCCACCGATATTGCCAGCGCCGATCAGCGCGATCTTCTTGCGGGCCATGGAATTTCCTCTTGAGTCGGCTTTGAATGTCGCAGTGCGGGATAGTCCGGTGCGGGCGGCTGTGCAACCGCAGCATGAGGGTGACGGACAAAAGTCACAGGAAGTTACGGCGTTTTATTCGCCATGACCAAGCGCCAGATAGGTTTGCGACTGCATTTCCATCAACCGGCTGACCGTGCGCTGGAATTCGAACGCGCCGTCACCGGCCGGATACAGCGCCGCCGGCTGCGCATCTGCCGACGCGATGAGCTTGACCTTGTATTCATACAGCGCATCGATCAGCGTCACGAACCGCGCCGCCTCGTTGCGGTTTTCCGGGCCGAGCACGGGGATACCGACCAGGAACACGGTATGGTAATGCCTTGCGATGGTGAGATAATCCGCAGCACCCAGCGCGGCGGCACACAGCCGCTTGAACGAGAACACCGCCGTGCCCTTGAGCGATTTGGGCACATGAAGCATGCGCCCGCCCGGCACTTCCAGCGTTTCGGTCGGCACCATCGCGCGGTCCTCGACGGGATAATCGGTCATGCGGAAAAACGCCGCCGCCATGGCCTGCGTCGCCGCCGGACCGTTCGGCACATGCCAGGCGCGCGTGCCGGCCAGCCGCTGCATGCGGTAATCGGTGGGGCCGTCCAGCGCCACGACATCAAGGCGTTGTTGCAGCAACGTGATGAACGGCAGGAACAGATGGCGGTTCAGCCCGTCCTTGTAGAGGTCGTCCGGCGCACGGTTGCTGGTCGTCACCACACACACGCCGGCATCCATCAAGGCGGTGAACAGCCGCGAAACGATGGCGGCATCGGCAATGTCCTTGACCTGCATCTCGTCAAAACACAGCAGGCGCGCGCCCGCCGCCACATCGGCGGCCACGGCCATCAACGGGTCAGGCTGGCCGGCCTTTCGCGCGTCATGGATGGCGCTGTGGATTTCGCCCATGAATTCATGGAAATGCACCCGGCGCTTGGGCGTCACATCGGCGTGCGTGAAGAACAGGTCCATCAACATGGACTTGCCGCGCCCGACCCCGCCCCAGATGTAAAGCCCGCGCAGGACAGGCGCCGGCGCCCTGCCGGTCAGGCGCGCCCATAGGCCGAACTGCGGCGGCGGAGCGGCCAGCGCCGCAGCGAGCGTATCCAGCCGCGCCGCAACCTGCGACTGCGCGGCATCGGGTTTCAGTTCGCCCGCCGCCACCAGCCGGGCATAGGCGGCGGCAACCTTGTCCAATTCAATCGACCTGATGCGATTCCGGCCGGCTGCTGGCGCCGTCACCCAGCGGGCGCGCCGGACGCGGGATCTTGCGCATCGTGCCGGTGAAACTGGCGACATTGACACCGTCCTGCGTCACCAGCCCGCGCACGAACAGCATCTTGCCGGTTTCCTTCAGTATTTCGCCCGATGCCTCGATCGGTTTGCCGACAATGCCTGCCGACAGGAAATCCGTGGCGCAGGACAGGGTCACGGCTGCGGAGTTTTCGAGCTGGCGAAAGATGAAGGCGAACATCGCCATGTCGATGAACGACATGATGAAGCCGCCATGGATGTATCCCAGCCCGTTGCTGTGCCGGCGGTCGGTTTCCATCCGGCATTCGACGCCGTGATCGCCCTGCCGAAAATAGAAATCGCCCAAAAGCGACGCAAAGCGCCCGTCAGGCTCTCGGCGCCAGCAGATCCACCCCGCATTGGGGCCATCGGTGATGAGTTCGCGTGTCATGGCTGCGGAGTAGCGCCCACGCGCCGCAGCGTCCAGTGGGAGAGGTGTTCCGGGTCAGCCCTTCAAGGCCCGCGCTCCCCCGTCACCCCCGCGAAGGCGGGGGTCCATCGCCGGACTGCTGCTAAGGCAAGGACAGATCAGGTTGCGCCTAACCCGCGAAGGCGGGAGATGGACCCCCGCCTTCGCGGGGGTGACGTCGCACCGTGGCGCGGCGCGGGCGGCGCGGGGGGCGCCGCAGCCCTAGCCGGCCCGCTCCATCATCATCACCTTGATCTCGGCAATCGCCTTGGCCGGGTTCAGCCCCTTGGGGCAGACGTTGGAGCAATTCATGATCGTGTGGCAGCGATACAGGCGGAACGGATCCTCCAGCGCATCGAGCCGCTCGCCGGTCATCTCGTCGCGGCTGTCGGCCAGCCAGCGATAGGCTTGGAGCAGGATGGCCGGGCCGAGGAACTTGTCGCTGTTCCACCAATAGCTGGGGCACGCCGTCGAGCAGCAGGCGCACAGAATGCACTCGTACAGCCCATCCAGCTTGGCGCGGTCATCGACGGTTTGCAGCCGTTCCTCGCCGGACGGTGCCGGGGTGACCGTCTGCAGCCACGGCTTGATCGAGGCATATTGCGCATAGAAATGCTTGAAATCGGGCACCAGGTCCTTGACGACTTCCATGTGCGGCAGCGGCGTGATGACCACTTCGCCCTTCACGTCCGCAATCGCCTTGGTGCAGGCCAGCGTGTTGGTGCCATCGATGTTCATCGAGCATGATCCGCAGATGCCTTCACGGCACGAACGGCGGAAGGTCAACGTCGAATCGACCTCGGACTTGATCTTGATCAGCGCATCCAGGACCATCGGGCCAGTGGCATCGAGATCGAGCGCATAGCTGTCATAGCGCGGGTTCTGGCCATCGTCGGGGTTCCAGCGATAGACCTTGAACGTCTTGGTTCGTGCCGCACCGGCGGGGGCGGGATACGCCTTGCCATTGCTGGAAATCTTGCTGTTCGCGGGGAGAGAAAACTCAGCCATTACAACTTCCTGTCAGATTCTTCTGATGGCGATCAATACGTCCGTGCCTTGGGCTTGATATATTCGATGTCGTCCGACAGCGTGTAATCATGCACTGGGCGCGCAGCCAATTCGACGCCGCCGTCGCGGAACCAGCCGAGGCTGTGCACCATCCATTTGTCGTCATCGCGGGCCGGAAAATCCTCGTGCATGTGCGCGCCGCGGCTTTCGTGGCGGGCCTGGCCCATGTGCATCGTCAGCACGGCCTGCCCGATCATGTTGTCGAGTTCCAGCGTTTCGATCAGGTCGGTGTTGAACACCAGTGATCGGTCGGAAATGCCGATATCGGCCATGCGCTGATAGACGGCGTCGATCTTGCGCACGCCTTCGTCGAGGATTTCGCTGGTGCGGAACACGCCGGCGTTCGACTGCATGGTCTTTTGCATGGCCAGCCGCACCTCGGACGTGCTGCTGCCGCCCTTGGCGTGGCGGAAACCATCGAGCCGCCCGATGGCGAAATCGCTGGCGGCGGCAGACACCTTGGCATGGGGTGTGTCGGGTTTCTGGATTGCGGCGATGCGGTGCGCAGTGGCGCGGCCAAACACCACCAGATCGATGAGGCTGTTGGAGCCAAGGCGGTTGGCGCCGTGGACCGAGACGCAAGCCGCTTCACCGACGGCAAACAGCCCTGACACGACGCTGTCGGGGTTGCCGTCCTTCAGCGTCACGACTTCGCCGTGATAATTGGTCGGGATGCCGCCCATGTTGTAATGCACGGTCGGCGTGACCGGGATCGGCTGCCGGGTGACATCGACGCCGGCAAACACCTTGGCGGTTTCCGAAATGCCCGGCAGGCGTTCGTGCAGAACGGCCGGGTCGATATGGTTGAGGTGCAGGTTGATATGGTCGCCCTCGGCACCGACACCGCGCCCTTCGCGGATTTCCATGGCCATCGACCGGCTGACGACATCGCGGCTGGCAAGGTCCTTGGCGGACGGGGCATAGCGTTCCATGAAACGGTCCCCGGCCGCGTTGGTGAGGTAACCACCCTCCCCGCGTGCGCCTTCGGTGATGAGCACGCCGGCGCCATAGATACCGGTCGGGTGGAACTGCACGAATTCCATGTCCTGCATCGCAACGCCGGCCCGGATCGCCATACCGCCGCCGTCACCCGTCGAGGTGTGCGCGGACGTGGCGGAGAAATAGCAGCGGCCATAGCCGCCGGTGGCCAGCACGGTCTGATGGCTGCGGAAACGATGAATGCTGCCATCGTCCATGTTGATGGCGATGACACCCTTGCACTCGCCGCCGTCCATGATGAGGTCGATGGCGAAATATTCGATATAGAAGTCGGTGCTGTATTTGAGGCTTTGTTGATAGAGCGCGTGCAACATGGCGTGGCCGGTGCGGTCGGCGGCGGCACAGGTGCGCTGCGCGGGCGGGCCGGCGCCCATGTTCTGCATCATGCCGCCGAACGGGCGCTGATAGATGCGCCCCGCTTCGGTGCGGCTGAACGGCACGCCGAAATGTTCGAGTTCATAGACAGCGGCCGGCGCCTCGCGGCACAGATATTCGATGGCGTCCTGGTCGCCGAGCCAATCGCTGCCCTTGACCGTGTCGTACATGTGCCAGGTCCAGTGATCCGGACCCATGTTGCCAAGGCTGGCGGCGATGCCGCCCTGCGCCGCGACCGTGTGGCTGCGGGTCGGGAACACCTTGGTGATGCAGGCGGTTTTCAACCCGGCTTCGGCGATGCCCATGGCCGCACGCAGGCCAGAGCCGCCGGCACCGACGACAACGGCGTCATACACATGATCGATGATCTGATAGGCTGCGGCCACGTTACTCTCCAAACCCAGTCAGGCGGCGGCGAAAGCGATTTTCAGCACGGCAAACATGCCGGCCGCCGCGCCCGCCGAAGCGTAGAAATTCAATGCCAGCATGGCGACCATGCGGCGCGTACCTTGCAAGTAATCCTCGATGAAAACCTGCACGCCCAACCGCATGTGCCAGAAAACGCTGATGACCATCAGCAGCATCGGCACCGCAGCGACAGGCTGCCGCAGCCATAGCGTCACGCTGGCATAATCCAGCGCCGGCAACCGCGCGAGCGACGCCACGAACCACAGCATCAGCGCCAGATTGGCAACGGCGGTGACGCGCTGCAGCCACCAATGGTGCACGCCTTCCTTGGCGGCACCAAGGCCGCGCACCCGGCCGAGATCGGTTCCCGCACCCACGGTCAAAGCCCCTTGGTGAACATGATGAAACCCCAGACCAGTGCGGTGGCCACGGCCGAAAACACGAATGTCAGCATCGCGGAACGCCGCGACACGACAAGATCATAGCCGGCGCCGGTATCCATGATCAGATGCCGCACGCCCGATGCCATGTGCTGGAACAGCAGCCAGGTGCAGCCAATGGCGATGATCATGCCGATGGGACCGAACGCGACAGCGCGGAAATCCTGATAGGCCGCAGGGCCACTGGCCGCAGCAAGCAGCCACCAGAGAAACAGCCAGGCCGCGCCCAGCGCCATGGCGTTGCCGGTGATGCGGTGCATGATCGACACGATCGCATGCACCTGCCACCGCCAGATGGTCAGATGCGGCGACAAGGGCCGCGGCGCAGTGGGACGATTGCCCATGAGACTCCCCAGTAAAACAAACTGTGCCGGCGCACCGACAATGCCGTAGTCCTTAATGCCTGTGCCGGTCAGCGCAACTGCCTAACCGCCGCATTGCAGCAAAACGGTGCGTGCCAGCCCGGCATAACGATGGACCAGCGCGCCGCGGTAGCCGGCATCGGCCATCATGCCGAGAAAATGCTGACGACTGGGATAGCGCACGAGCAGCACCTTGTCCCAATCCGTTTCGGGCGTGCCGGCCATGCCGATGAACACCTGCTCGGCCGGGCCATCGTACAGCACCTGCGCCTGGCTGATGGCGCCGACCGTGACGGTAAAGGCGTGCTGGTAGCGCGCATAGGCCTCGATGCCGCTGCACGGCGCCATGCCGGCGTCGGCGGGATAGTCGGCATCAGCCCTGAATTTCAGCAGGTTGAGCATGACTACTGGGCCATCGCGGCCCGCATCGCGAAGCCTGCGCACCTGATCGGCGCTAGGGTCAATGGAACGGTCGATACTGGTCATATGAGGGGACTCGGCAGAAGGAACAATCAAGGTTAGCATCCCACCATCAGACGGCAAAAGCCGCAGGCATTTTGGGGAGGATGACATGGCGACCATCGCGCGCGGCGACCTTTCGGATGACATGAATGTGCCACTTGAGGCCATCGACCCCAGCGATGCCAGCCTGTACGCGCAAGACAGCTGGCGGCCGGTATTCGCCCGGCTGCGCGCCGAAGCGCCGGTGCACTATCAGGCCAATAGCCCGTTCGGCCCCTTTTGGTCCGTCAGCCGCCATGCCGATATCCAGGCCGTGGAGGCCCGGCCCGACATTTTTTCCTCCAGCCATGAATTCGGCGGCATTACGGTCGTGGACCTGTTCGGTGAATTCAATCTGCCGCAGTTTATCGCCATGGACCGGCCGCGCCACGGCGAGCAGCGCCGCACGGTTTCGCCCGCCTTTGGCCCCGGCGAAATCCAGCGCATGGCCGAGCAGGTGCGGCTGCGTACGGCTGACTTGCTCGACGCCTTGCCGATCGGGACGCCGTTTGATTGGGTGGACACGGTGTCTACCGAGCTGACCACCCAGATGCTGGCGATCCTGTTCGATTATCCCTGGGAAAAGCGGCGCGACCTGACGCTGTGGTCCGACTGGGGCGGCGATATCGAAGCAGCGCTCAACCCTGCCACCAAGGATATCCGGCAGCAGCATCTCATCGACATGACACATGCGCTCGATGCGCTGATGGCGCAGCGCAAAGCACTGCCGCCAACCAGCGACCTCATTTCGCTGATGGCGCATTCGGATGCGATGGGCGACATGCCGTTTCAGGAACGCACCGGCAATTATATCCTGCTCATCGTCGGCGGCAACGACACGACGCGCAATTCCATGTCTGGCGCTATCGAGGCACTGAACCTGTATCCACAGGAATGGGAAAAGATGATCGCCGATCCGGGCCGCATCCAGGGCGCGGTCGCCGAGATCATTCGCTGGCAGACGCCGCTGGCGCATATGCGGCGCACGGCGCTGTGCGATGCCGATATCGCCGGCGTGCCAGTGAAACAGGGCGACAAGATCGTGCTGTGGTATATTTCGGGCAACCGCGATGAAAGCGTGTTTCCCGATGCCGAGCGTTTCGACATCAACCGCCCCAATGCCCGGCGGCATTTGTCGTTCGGTTTCGGCGTCCACCGCTGCGTCGGTGCGCGATTGGCGGAATTGCAGCTGCAAATCCTGTTCGAGGAAATGCTCGCCCGCCGCATGACCGTGCGCCAGACTGGCCCAGTAGAACGCGTTCCGCAAAGCTTTGTCCATGGTTTCCGAACCATGCCGGTCATCATCGAGCGACACTGATGCCCAAGGTCGATCCCGCCGCCCTGCCCGTCCTGACCGGCAGTGGCTATCTGCCGCCGTATGACAGCGAAGTGGCAGGTCGCAGCCGAGTGGCGGTCGGCGAGGAAGGCGGGCTGAGCCAGTTCGGCGCCAATCTCGTCACGCTCGCGCCGGGCGCCTGGTCAAGCCAGCGCCACTGGCACAGCCATGAGGACGAGATGGTGGTGATGATCTCGGGCGAAGCCGTGCTGGTGGAGGAAGAGGGCGAAACCCTGCTGCGTCCCGGCGACATTGCGATCTTCCCGGCCGGCGCCGCCAATGGCCATCATCTGCAGAACCGCAGCAACCAGCCAGCAAGCTTTGTCGCCATCGGCACCGACATGCCCGACACGGATGAATGCCATTACCCGGATATCGACATGCACCTGGACCGCGAAGGCTTTCGGCGGAAATAAGCGCCCTGAGGTGGCCCCTGCGGATCAGCCGCCCCCTGACAGCCGCTTGAATGTCGCATAACGGGGGTTGTCCACTGCCACCTTGGCCATGACCGCGACTTGCAGGGCCTCCAGCAGCCCCGGCGTTTCGGCTGTCAGTTGCCCGGCGCGCAATCGTCCGCACAGTTCGGCGCGCAGGGCATCGAGGCCGGCATCAGCACGGCTGTCGGCGCCCAGAAAACCTGCCAGCGCGGCGCGTTCGGCGTCACGCGGTTGCTGCGCCAGTTCGCGCGCCACGATAGCCAGCGCGTTTTGCGCCACCTTGGCATGAAAGGCGCGGCGGCCCGACAATGTGCCCTCGACCTCGGCCAGAAAGCCAGCCACGGCCTCGATCAGCGCGGCGGCTTCGATCTGTTCGGCCATCAGATGTCCCCGAAACGGATAAGGTGGACGAGATCGAGTTCGACTTCGGAGACGCGGCGGCCGATGGCAGCGCGCTCGACGGACCGCACCCGGCCCGACACATGGTCATTGCCCAATTGCAGGCACGACAGACCCCAGCGCAGCGTGCCCCACACTTCCCACATATGGGCGCGGGTCCGGTCCACCGCCGCACCGCCGGCCGCCGCATAGGCTTCGTAAAGGTCTTCGCGCTCTCCGAAACCGCCCACCGGCTTTTGCCAGACGCCAAAGCGCCAGGCATTGACGCACAGCCAGCCCAGATCCTCGGCGCCGTCGCCCAGATGCGCCAGTTCCCAGTCGAGCACAGCGGTCAGGCCATCGGGCGCCACCAGCAGGTTGCCGCTGCGAAAATCGCCGTGGACAATATTGACGGGCGCCCGGTCGCCGCAGCGTTCGCGCAGCCACGCAAAGGCCAGATCGAACACCGGCGAGGCAACGCCGAAATGCCGGTAATTTTCTTCCATCCGGGCCAGCATCTGCGCCGTCGAGCCGGCCGGCAGCGGCAAATCGGCCACCATTGTCAGCGGCAGGGCATGCAGCCGCGCCAGCACAGCGGCGCATTGCTGCGTCAAGACCGCCCGCGCCGGGGCATATTCCGGCAGTTTCAGCCACTTGGGCGCCAGCGCCTCGCCGGGCAACCGCGCCATGACAAAACCTTCGCCAAGGCCATCTTCAGGCGACAGGATCGCCACCACTTCGGCCACGGGCAGCCCGTGTTCATAGACCCGGCGCTGCAACATCGCCTGCGCCACGCGTGGCAGGCCGCCTTCCGGCACCGACCCGGCAGCCGCGCATTGCAGGATCAGCGGCCATACCTGACCGTCCTTGATGGCATCAACCGCACAGGTCGCAGACGATGCACCGCCCGACAACGCCTCGATCCGGGTCACTTCGGCGCCGATGATACGCGCGACGACGCCGGGCGACGGATCAGTCATGGACGAGCCGCGCATAGGCCAGTTCGTCGAACCAGTCATCGCCGTCGCGCCAGCTTTCGACAAAGCGGCCTTCGAGACGGAACCAGCAGCGTTCGAGTACACGCTGCGCCGGGCGATTTCGCGAATCCGTCACCGCTGCAAGCCGCCGGCGGCCGGCCTTGAACAGCGCCTTGACCATCTGCTCCAGGGCTTCGGTCGCCAGCCCCTGCCCCTGCCAGTCAGGCGCGATGGCAAAGCCGATTTCCGCCTGGGCAAGGCGCGGCGCCGAAAAGCGCACGCCGAGATCGCCGACAAGCCGGTCGGCGCGGTCGAGGATGGCGAACTGTTGCCAACCATCAGAATCCACCCCGGCGCGGTCCTGCATCGCGCTGATGATGGCAATGCTTTCCGACACCGGCCGCTCAAGGGGATCAAACGGCGCTGCGCTGCGGATTCCGTGCCAGTCCTCGGCATCGGCGACCCGCATCGGCCGGATCGTAAGCCGATCGCTCATCAACAACCATTCACGCAAAATGCCCGGCTCCCCGCCCCATGTTCCGATGCGTCACCATAGTGTCAGCGGGAACAAGCGCCAGAGCCAGATTCGGCTCATTCAGCGCGCAACTGTTGCCATCATGCCACGGTTGCGGGGTTCCCAAAACCCGCAAACGCCGGTAATCCACCATTTGTTTCGGCTGGGGGTCGCCCATCCGATACGGGTGATACGGACCCGAAGTGCCCGAAGCCCGCTACCAGCTTATCCTTTGGGAAGGTCCATAATGCGTATCTCCACCACCCTGCGAGCAACCTTGCTCGCATCGCTTGCCAGCACTGCCTTTGCCGCCACAGCCGTTTCGGCACAGGCAGTCGCCGCCGACGAAGGCGAAGAATCGGCTGAAATCATCGTCACTGCCTCCAAGCGCGCCCAGACGCTGCAGGACACGCCGATTTCGGTGTCGGTGACCGGCAAGCAGCAGATCGAAAACGCACAGATTCGTGACGCACTTGATCTCCAGACGCTCGTGCCGTCGCTGCGCGTTTCGCAGCTGCAAAGCTCGGCCAACACCAACTTCATCATTCGCGGCTTCGGCAACGGCGCCAACAATGCCGGCATCGAACCGTCGGTCGGCGTGTTCATCGACGGCGTCTATCGTTCGCGCTCGGCTGCCCAGATCGGCGATCTTCCCAGCCTCGAGCGCGTCGAAGTGCTGCGCGGCCCGCAGTCGACGCTGTTCGGCAAGAACGCATCGGCCGGCATCATCTCGATCATCACCGCCGAGCCCAAATTTGAACTGGGCGGCAGCGGCGAATTTTCCTACGGCAATTTCAACGCCATCGTAGCCCGCGCCGAAATCACGGCGCCGATCACCGACAAGGTGGCGTTCAGCGCCGCTGTCAACGTCAACAAGCGCGATGGCTATGTCCGCAACATCACGCAGAACATCAACGAGAACGAGCGTGATCGTTGGGGCGTCCGCGGCCAGTTGCTGATCAAGCCCAGCGATGACTTCAAGCTGCGCCTGATCGCCGATTACGACAACATCGACGAGAATTGCTGCTCGGTGGTCAACATCGTCGATGGCCCGACCGGTAATGCCGTGCGCGCCGTGGGCGGCCGGCTGATCTCCAACCAGCCGCTGGCCCTGACCAGCGCGACGAACTTCCCGTCATCGAACAAGATCAAGAACTACGGCTTTTCAGGCCAGGCCGATGCCAATGTCGGCGACTTCGACCTGACCTTCATCGGCGCCTATCGCGGCGTGCGTCAGGACACCAACGCCGATTCCGACTTCACCAGCGCCGACATCATCGGTTCCAACCGCAACACCACCAACATCGACACTTTCACCGCCGAAGCGCGGGTGGCATCGAACTTCGATGGCCCGTTGAACTTCCTGGTGGGCGCCTTCTACTTCCATGAAAACATCGATGTCGATGCCGCCCTGACGTTCGGCCGGGACTTCCGCAACTATGCCAACCTGCTGTCTGGCGGCAATTATGGCGGCCTGGAGCCGACGCTGCGCGCGCTGCTGCCGGGCACCCCCGCTGGCCAGTTCGGCGGTCAGGGCCAGGGCCGTTTCGAAAAATATGACTATCAGGACCGTGCCATCTCGATCTTCGGCTCGGCCGATTACGAGCTGAACGACCGCCTGACCTTCAGCGTCGGTGCCAACTACACCCGCGACCGCAAGAAGGTAGCAACCAACAACAGCAGCACGGACGTGTTCTCCGGCCTTGACCTGGTGCTGGCCGGCGTGCGCGCCGGTGTACCGGCGTCGGTTGCCAACACAGCAGCCAACCCGTTCCTGGGCTTGCGCGCGCTGCAGTTCCTGCCGCCGTTCCTCAACTACCCCAACGCTGTCGAAGATGGCCGCACTGCAGACAATGACTTGTCCTACACCGTGCGCCTCGCGTGGAAGGCGACCGACAATCTGAACGCCTATGTGACTTATGCCACCGGCTTCAAGGCATCGTCGATCAACCTGTCTGCGGATTCGCGTCCCACGGCTGCCAACTTCATCCCCGGATCGCCGGCACAGTCGCCGGCACCTGGCACATCGCCGATCCGCACTGCGCTTGGCGCCAACCTGCCGGTCAACCTCACCACCGGCACGCGTTTCGCCGGTCCCGAGGATGCCAAGGTGTTCGAAATCGGCCTGAAGGGCAATTTCGAGGGCTTTGCCTTCAACTTTGCGATGTTCAAGCAGACGTTGAATGGCTTCCAGGGCAACATCTTCAACGGCACCGGCTTTGTGCTGGCCAACGCCGAGCAGCAGTCCACGTTCGGGATCGAGCTCGATACGGTCATCACGCCGGTTCGCAACTTCAGCATCACCGCCAACTTCACCTATCTTGATCCGAAATACGACAAGTTCACTGGTGGCTCCGCGCTGCAGACCAGCACGTTCAGCGTCGTCCCGACCGATCTGACCGGTCGTCGTCCTGCCGGCATCCCGCAGTTCGCACTGTCCTTTGGCGTCGATTACAAGATCGAAGTCAGCGACACTGCCAAGTTGATGCTGCATGCCGATTACCAGCATGAAAGCCCGACGCAGCTCGCCGAAGGCACTGTGCAGCTCAAGCGCAGCGTCAACAACATGAACGCCGCCATCACGCTCGCCATGACCAATGGTCTGGAAGTGGCGCTGTGGGGCCGCAACATCACCAACGAAGCCTGGATCACGACGATCTTCCCGGGCGTGGCACAGGCCGGCACCTTGTCCGGCTATCGTAACCAGCCGCGCACATGGGGCGGCCTGGTGCGCTACCGCTTCTGATCGCTTCTGCATTCAGCCTGCGATATGGGGGTGTCTGCAATGCGGGCACCCCCTTTTGCGTGAAGGGCCGCCATGTCACCGCTTGAAACACTGGCCGCGATCCTGCTCCTGATGAACAGCGCGCTGCTGGCGCGGCGTTCGGTCTGGAACTTTCCGGCCGGCATGGCGGCGGTGGCGATCTACGCCTGGGTGTTCTTCGATGCGCGGCTTTACGCCGTGGCCGGATTGCAGATGTTTTTTCTGTTGGCACAACTTGCCGGACTAATGGCCTGGCGGCGGGCGCCGACCGATTCCGGCGAGGTCGCGGTGCGCACCATGCCGGCGCGGTGGTGGCCGTGCGTCATGATGGCCGGTGTGCTGGGCAGCGCGGCGCTGGCCCTGTTGCTGCACCAGACCAATGCCGCTGCCCCTATCAGCGACGGCATAGTCACTGCCTTTTCGCTGGTCGCCCAGGTGCTGACCAATGGCCGCTATGTGCAGAGCTGGCCGCTTTGGGCCGGTGTCAACATCATGTCCATTGCGCTGTTTGCCGGACAAGACCTGTGGATCACGGCGGGGCTTTACGGCTTGCTGTTGACCATCGCGCTCTACTCCTGGCGGGCGTGGACGCTGATGCTGGCCGCAGACACGGCTCCATGACGCTGCGTGTCTGCCTGACCGGCGTGGAAAGCACCGGAAAATCGCGGCTTGCGCCTCGATTGGCGGCGAAATTCGGCGGGATCACCATGCCCGAATATGGCCGGGAATGGGCGGAGACCAATGGCCTCGACTTTACTACGGCTGCACTTCGGGAGATTGCCGCCACACATGTCGCCCGCCGCATGGCACTGGAGGCCGCTGCGCCGCGCCTGATTGTCGAGGACACCGATGTGGTGATGACTTCGGCCTGGCAGTTCATGCTGTATGGCAGCCGCGATGCGCTGCTTTCGGCGATGCCGGCAGACGCCGACCTGTACCTGTTGATGTCGCCCGATACGCCTTGGATCGAGGATGGCACGCGGCAGTTTTCCGGGACCGACCGGTTGCGTTTCGCCAGCGCAGTCAGCGAGGAACTGCAGCAGCGCGGTATTCGTGCCGTGACCATCGGCGGCGATTGGCGCGCGCGCTTCATGGCGGCACAGGCGGCCATCCAGCTGTTGGGGCTGGAACCGGTTTAGCTCTGGACAAGATATGCCGCGCCGCGCGACAGGGGCACATGGTCAATATTCTTCTCACCGGCGCCTCACGCGGCATTGGCGCAGCCACTGTGGCGGCTTTGTCGGGACATAACGTCGTCGGCCAATCCACAAAGGGCGGAGGCGGGTTCATTGGGGCGGATTTCGCCCTGCCCCGCGCTGCCGACGCGCTCTGGGCCGAAGCGCTGGAACGCTGCGGCGGCCGCATCGATGTGCTGGTCAACAATGCCGGCGTGTTCGAAACCGCCGATATCGATGACAGCGACGACGCCTTTGCCGAAGCCTGGGCACGCAGCCACGCCATCAACCTGCAATCCGCCGCCGACTTGTGCCGCCATGCAGTCAGGCATTTCCGCGCGTCTGGCGGCGGCCGCATCGTCAATGTCGCCAGCCGCGCCGGGCATCGCGGCGATTCGCCCAAACACTGGCACTATGCCGCCGCCAAGGCCGGCATGATCGGCATGACCAAATCGATCGCGCGCGGCTTTGCGGCTGACAACATACTGGCCTTTGCCGTGGCGCCGGGCTTTACGATGACCGGCATGGCCGAGGAATACCTCTCCAGTCGCGGCGGCGACAAGCTGCTGGCCGACATTCCGCTAGGGCGCGTCGCCGGTGCCGAGGAAGTCGCTGAAACCATCCGCTGGCTGGCGCTGGAGGCGCCGGCTTCGCTGACCGGCGCGACACTTGATATCAACGGCGCCAGCTACGTTCGATGACCGTCACGCTCACGCTCTGGTGCAATCGCCGCGATGCCGAAAACCTTCCGGAAATCGGCGATATCTTTCCCGAACTGATCGATCCGCCGACGCTGAACGTCGAGGAGCCGGACCCGGACCAGCCGGATGACTGGCTGCTGACCGCCTATTTCGCGCAAACGCCGCCGCAGGAATGGCTGGACCGCATCACCGCGCATTTTCCGTCGGCGCGGGACATATTGGTCGCTGAACTGCCCGAGGACGACTGGACCACCCTGTCACAGCGCGGGCTTGAACCGGTGCGCGCCGGGCGTTTCATCGTCCACACCCGCGCCCATGCCGATAAGGTGCGCCCCGGCGACCGGGCCATCGCCATCGAGGCGGGGCTGGCGTTTGGCACTGGCCAGCATGCGACGACACTTGGCTGCCTGGCGGCGCTGGACCGGCTGGCACGGCGACAGCGGTTTCACAATATCGCCGATATCGGCACCGGCACCGGCGTGCTGGCGCTGGCGGCAATGATGCGCTGGCCCGATGCGCGGATCACGGCCAGCGATATCGATCCGATCTCCATCGCCGTGACCAACGCCAATGTGCGGGACAATGGCCAGAAACTGGGTTCAGCGGCCGGCCATGCCCTGACATTGGTGGCGCCGGGCATGGAATCACTCGGGCTGTCGCGGCGCGCGCCCTATGACCTGATTTTCGCCAACATCCTCGCGCCGCCGCTGATCGCCATCAGCCGGGATCTTGCTTGCGCATTGGCGCCGGGCGGCGTTCTGGTGCTGGCGGGCTTGCTGCGCCACCAGGCACGGGCGGTGGCCAATGCCTATCGAAAGCACGGCCTTGTGCCGGCGCAATGGCCGCGCCGGGCCGAATGGCCCTGCCTGGTGCTGACGCGCAAAGCCGGCGTTTAGAGTGCGTGGAACAGGCGGGTTTCGCCGGTAACCGGTATCAGCATCAGGCGCGGCTTGCGGCGCAGGGGCGCGGGCTGCGCCAGGGCAACATGCGACCGGGGGCGCTGCTGCGGTTCGAGTTCGGTGGTCATGATCTTCATGGTTCAGGCTCCTGCCCATCTGGCGGGCCAATTCCCACCGGATGAGTAGGGGATTACGGCAGCATGACAGTCTTTTGCAGTGCAGCATTACAGCCATCAGCCATGCAATTTCTGCATATGCGGCAAATTATCCTGCTTTTGCGTTCTCCACCATGGCAAGCCAGCCCGCCTCGTCGGTGACTGCAACGCCCAGCGCCTCAGCCTTGGCGCGTTTCGAGCCGGCATCCGCGCCCGCCACCACCAGATCCGTCTTGGCCGACACCGAACCTGCGACCCGCGCGCCCAGAGCTTCGGCTTGCGCCCGCGCCTCGTCCCGGGTCAGGCCGGCCAGCGATCCGGTGAACACCACGGTCTTGCCCGAAAGCGCCGTGGCCTGCGCCGCAGGCAGCGGCGTTGGCGCGATGGCGGCCAGCAGATCGGCAAAGGTATCGCGGTTGTGCGGCTCGGCAAAGAAATCGATCAGGGCCTCGGCCACGATCGGCCCGATGCCGTTTATCGCCGTCAATTGCGCCAGTGCATCGGGCGCGCCGGCAGTGTCCCTCACCGCTTCGGCGCTGCCATAATGGCGGGCAAGGTCACGCGCCGTCACTTCGCCGACATGGCTAATGCCCAGCGCGAACAGGAAACGGTCCAGCCCCACGCCGCGCCGCGCCGCAATGGCCTCAAGCAGCTTGTCGGCGGATTTTTCCTTGAAGCCCGGCAACGCCAGCAGCGCCTCGCGCTTGCCCGCCAGCCGGAAAATATCGCCCGGTGATGCAATCAGGCCCTGGTCGGCAAACACCTCCAGCCGCTCGGTGCCAAGCCCTTCGATATCGAGTGCGCTGCGCGACACGAAATGGCGCAGCCGTTCGTGCCGCTGTGCCGCGCAGGTCAGGCCGCCAGTGCAGCGCCGGATGACTTCGCCTTCCTCTCGCACGGCGGCGGCGCCGCACACCGGGCAATGATCGGGAAACACCCAAGGTTCGCAGCGCGGCGCTGCACCGGGGACAACAGCCAGAATCTGCGGGATGACATCGCCGGCGCGTTGCAACCGCACGCGGTCGCCGGGGCGCACGTCCAGACGGCGAATTTCGTCCTCGTTGTGCAGCGTGGCATTGGTGACAACGACTCCGCCCACCGTCACAGGTTGCAATCGCGCTACCGGCGTCAGCGCGCCCGTGCGGCCCACCTGGATTTCGATGGCAATCAGCGTCGTTTCAGCCTGTTCGGCAGCAAATTTATGGGCCGTGGCCCAGCGCGGCGAGCGCGCCACCTGCCCCAGCCGCGCCTGCCAGTCGAGCCGTTCGACCTTGTAGACAACGCCGTCGATATCGAACGGCAGGTCGGCGCGCTGCCGCTCCACGTCCCGGGCGAAATCCAGCGCTTCGGCCATGTCCGCACACGACCGGCGCAGCGGGCCAAGGTCGAATCCCCAGTCGCCCAGCGCCGCCATCACCTGCGTTTGTGTCTCGCCGGGCATGGCGCTCATTTCGCCCCAGCCATGGGCAATGAAGGCGAGCGGACGCTGCGCCGTGATCGACGGGTCAAGCTGGCGCAAGGACCCTGCCGCCGCATTGCGCGGATTGGCGAAGATCTTGCCGGCGATGCCGGCCTGCCGGGCGTTCAGATCGGCAAAGGCCGCCTTGGTCATGTACACCTCGCCGCGCACTTCGGTGATGGCCGGTGCGCCCGGCGGCAACGACAGGGCAAGCCCGCTGACATGACGGATATTGGCGGTGACATCCTCGCCCTCGGCACCGTCACCGCGCGTTGCCGCCGTGACCAGCCGGCCATTTTCGAACCGCAGCGATGCCGACAGGCCGTCGATCTTGGCCTCGGCCAACAGGGCCACCGGTTCGTCATCGGCCAGCCCCAGAAAGCGGCGGACACGCGCCACGAATTCCAGCGCCTCGTCATCCGAGAACACATTGTCGAGGCTGAGCATCGGCTTGGCATGGACGACCTTGCCAAATCCGGCGGCAGGCTTTGATCCCACTCGCCAGCGCGGGCTGTCCTCGCGCACCAGATGCGGGAACGCCGCCTCGATGGTGTCATTGCGCTGCACAAGCGCGTCATAGTCGGCGTCGCTGATTTCGGGCGCGTCTTCGGTGTGATAGCGCCGGCCATGCTCGGCGATGACGATGGCAAGCCGCGCCAGTTCAGCAGCGGCTTCGGTGTCGGTCTGGGGCAATGCGGTCATGCGGCTGGCTTATCAGGCGCGGGGGCGCGGCGGCAACATGTGACGGGGCGGTAACGGCGTGCGACCTCTCCCCGCCGGGGAAAGGTCGCGCAGGATGCAGGGCCTAGAATTTGAAGCCGGCCATCACGTTGAATGTACGCGGGTCGCCGTAATAGACCGTCTGGATGTTGCCGACCGAGCTGAATTCCTGCCCGTCAGTGCGATACAGCGTGTCGAACAGGTTCTTCACCCCGCCTTGCAGATACCAGCGGGCGTCCTCGGCGTCGAAGCGGATGGTGGCATTGGCAACCCAATAGCCGGGTTCGCGCAGGCCCGGGCGGTTGTCCACGCTCAGCCAATGGGCGTCGACAAACCGCGCATCGCTGCCGAATGTCACCGTGCCGGCGCCGGCAATCGGGATACGATAATCACTGCCAAGTGCCAGTGTGATCGGCGGTGCAAACGCCGGCTGGCACGTGATGGCCTGGCCGGTGGGATTGCAGCTGAAGGTCTGCGGGGGCACACGGCGGCCATCGTTGAATTCGCGGTAGTTCGCATCGAGCGTGCCGATCGAGGCGCGCAGGTTCCAGCGGCTGGTCGGCTTGATGACCGCTTCGCCCTCAAATCCGAACATGCGCAGCCGGCCCGCGTTCAACACGGGAAACACGCCCGTCGCGCCGACTAGCCCGCCGCCGACCCGCGCCTGGAAATCCCGGAAATCCGACAGGAAGGCCGTCGCCGAAAGATAGACCCGGCCATTCAGGAAGCTGCCGCGTGCGCCGGCTTCATAGGTCCAGACCGTTTCGGGGCGAAAACTTGTCACCAGCGTCGGGGTGCCGTTCACCACCAGCGTCAGGTCGTTGAGGCTGTTGGCACGGCCATTGAAGCCCCCGGATTTGAAGCCACGACTGGCCGAGACATACAGCGTCTGGTCGGGCGAAGGCTTGAAGCTGAGGCTGATCGACGGCGTCCAGGCATCGAATGCCAATTCGTTGTTGGCATTCAGGGGCGCCGGCAGATTGTCCGGGAAACGGAACGTGACATTGTTGAGGAACGCCGCGCTGGAACTGGTCGTGGTGAACCGGTTGTAGGCGCGGGTTTCATGCGTATAGCGCAGGCCGCCCGTCAGGCTGAGCCGGTCGGTGAACTTGTAGCTCGCCTGGCCGAAGGCGGCGTAGCTGCGGGTTTTCTGCCGGTCGTCGATGAAGCGCGTGAAGCTGACCGGCCCACCCAGAAAGGTGAACAGGTCGTCGGCATAAGCTTCCTGATGCGAACGCACGGCTTCATCAAGGTAGAACAGCCCGACCACGCCGGTGAAATTGTCGGTATCCCATTTCAGCTGCAATTCCTGGGAGAACTGCTGCTGCCGAATGCCGACAAAGACATCGCCAAGCTCGGCCTGGCTGGCATCGATATCGATGAACAGGTCGGGACTGAGCTTGCGATAGGACGTGATCGACGACAGGCTGTACACGTCCGACAATTCGGCATTTACCGTCAGGTTCAGGCCCCAATGGTCGAGCCGCTGGCCCTCGTTGCCGCGAAAGCTGGTCGAGGCACGGAAATCATAGCGGCCATAAGGCTCGGCCGGCACCAGCGTCGTCACGCCAGCCGGGAACAGGCTGGTTTGCAGCAGCGGTGCGGTCGCATATCCCAAGGTCAGGCCAGTGCGCTGGCGGTTGTAGTCGGCAGACAGCAGCACTTCGACCGTGTCGGTCGGCTTGGCACGCAGGATGCCGCGAACCGTTGCTGAATTGCGGTCATTGTAACGCCGGCCGGTGCGCGGGTCGGTCACCAGGCCATCGCGCTTGTCCCATTGTGCCGCAAGGCTGAGCGCCAGCCGGTCGCCGACCAGCGGCGCGGAGACATAGCCGTTGAGCAATATCTGGTCATAGCTGCCATAAAGCGCCGAGCCGGCAGCCTTGAAGGTTTCGAGATCGGGTTTCTTCGACACGATCGATATGGCGCCGCCGGTGGTGTTCTTGCCATACAAGGTGCCTTGCGGCCCGCGCAGCACTTCGATCCGCTCGACGTCGAACAGCCCAAGCAGCGCGCCCTGGATGCGGCTGAGATACACACCGTCTATGTAGACGCCGACGGCCGGATCGAAGGTCTGGAGCGCGTCTGGCTGGCCGATGCCGCGAATGAAGATGTTGGCGCTGGCCGCCGATCCGCGTCCCTGCACCAGATTGAGATTGGGGGCGGCAGCCTGCAGACCGGTCAGGTCAACAGCCTGAAGACGTTCGAGATCGGCAGCGGCAAAGGCAGTGACGGCAACCGGCACATCGAGCAGGCGTTCATCACGGCGGCGCGCCGACACGATGATTTCGCCTTCCTCCATGTCGGCTGGCACCGCGGCAAAGGTATCGCGCACGGCGGCCGGCGTCGTCATTGGCTGGGGCGCCACTTCCTGCGGCGCGGCCAGCGCCGGCGTGACGCCGCCCAGAGCGGCACCAATCAGCAACAGGCTGCGCAATGTTGACTTTGTGGCCATGACAGTCTCCCCAGCGTGCGGCGCACAAGACTTGCGCGCCTGTTGGAACCAGCATAGTGAAACATGAACCACTATTCAACTAGGGTTCATGAGGGGGATCATGCCAAAGTCGCTGAATGTGGCCGGAAAGCCGCAACCGCCTTATCCAGCCCTCCCTGCCGCTGGTGCATCCAGTGGAAGCAAGGTGCCGCGCACGGCGCGCGGGCAACGAACATTGCGCGCGATTCTCGATGCAGCCGCAGAAGAATTTGGCGCAGCCGGTTACTACGAGGCCGGAATCACGCGGATCTGCCAGCGCGCCGGTGTGGCGACTGGCAGCTTCTACACCTATTTCGAGTCCAAGGAGGCGGTGTTCCGCGCCCTTGTCGCCGACATGAGCCGGCAAATGCGGGAACATGTTGCGCCCCACATCCTTGCCGCGCCCGACCGGTTGGCGGGTGAGCGCGCCGGCATTGCCGCCTTCATCGGCTTTGTCCGGCACCACAAGGCGATGTACCGCATCATCGACGAAAGCGCGTTTGTCGCCGAGGACGCCTATCGCCGCCATTATGTCGAAATTGCCGAAGGCTATGCCCATTCGCTCACTCAGGCGTTCGGGGGCGGCGAGATTTCCGATGGCGACATGATGGTGCGGGCCTGGGCCATCATGGGCATGAACGTGTTCCTCGGGCTGCGTTTCGGCGTCTGGGACGAAAGCATGTCGCCCGATGCCGTCGCCGAAGTCGCAGCCAGACTGATTGGCGAAGGGCTGCGGCCGCGCTAAGACTGGCGGCATGACAACTTCCGACACACTCGCCTTTGCCAGCATCGCCGAAGTGGGCGCGCAACTGCGGGCCGGCACGGTGACATCCGCCGCGCTGACCGACATGATGCTGGCGCGCATCGCGGCGCGCGACGGGCATTTCCACAGCTATGTCACCGTTACCGCTGATCGCGCCCGCGCAGCAGCCGCGCGCGCCGATGCAGACCTTGCGGCGGGCCTTGACCATGGCCCGCTCCACGGTATTCCGGTGGCGGTCAAGGACCTGTGCGCCATCGCCGGCGTCCCGCAAACCGGCGGCATGGCATTCCGGCGCGATGCCGTATCGCCAGTCACCGCCTTTTGTGTCGCCCGGCTAGACGCCGCCGGCGCGGTCATTCTGGGCACGCTCAACCTCACCGAAGGCGCCATGGCCGGCTATCACCGCAGCTTTGCCGTGCCGGTGAATCCATGGGGGAAAACGCTGTGGCCAGGCGGCTCGTCCAGCGGCTCGGGCGTCGCGGTGGCAGCCGGGCTGTGCTTTGCCGCCATCGGCACCGACACCGGCGGCTCGATTCGCTTTCCGGCACTGGCCAATGGCGTTGTCGGCCTCAAGCCCAGCTATGGCCGGGTCAGCCGCGCCGACGTGCTCGAACTGGCCGGCTCGCTCGACCACATCGGCGCATTGGCCCGGCATGTCGGTGATGCGGCGTTGCTGGTGCAGGCCATGGCCGGCGCCGACCCAGCCGACCCGACCAGCCTTGCCGGCCCTGCGCCGGACATGATGACAGGCATCGGCGGCGCTATTGCCGGCCTGCGGCTGGGTGTTGACCGGCGGTATAACGCCGATGGCACCGCGCCGGAGGTTGTCGCGGCCATCGAGGCTGCGCTGGCACGATTTGCGGCGATGGGCGCGACGATCGTGGATGTGACCATGCCAGCCGACACGGAATCGATGGTGCCGGTGTGGTTTGCGCTGTGCTCGCACGAAGCGGTTCTGGCCCATGCCTCCACCTGGCCATCAAGCGCGGCGGATTATGGCGACTATTTCCGCGATTTCCTGTCGTTCGGGTCCAGCCTTGATGCCGCAAGCATCGCATCGGCAAGGGCCGCGCGTGCGGATTATAACCAGCGCTTTGCCGCTGTGCTTGCAGGCTGCGACGCGCTGGTCGCACCGGCAGGCGGCATCACATTCGAGATGGACATCGACCTGTATGGCGGCATGGCGGCCACGTCCGCGCGGTTCAACCATGTGCGGATGGTCCACACAGTGCCGGCCGATTTTGCCGGCACGCCCAGCCTCACGCTGCCCTGCGGCGTCAGCGACGATGGCCGGCCTGTCGCCCTGCAACTGATGGGCGCAGCCGGTGCCGAGGCGCTGCTGTGCCGCATCGGCCAGGCGTTCGAACAGAACGCGGACTGGTGCCGCGCCTATGAAGGACTGCCCGCCAACCGCGCCTGAGCCGCATCGGCCCGGTCCACCAGCCAGCCGACCGCAATCGCCACACCAAAGGCAAACAGCGCCAACGCGCCCATGCCAGCGGGTGATGGCGGCTTGCCGGGCAGCGCATTGACGAGCGCCAGCACCAGCATCGCGGCAAACCAGCCGATCGCCGGCCGCGCCGCCAGCCCCGCATCCCGGCGCGCCGCCACCCACATGCCCATCACAAGGCCGAGCAGGCCCAGTTCCACGATCATCTCGGCCATCGGCAGGTTCCACAGCCCCAGCCCGACCTTTGGCCCGCCCAGCCCGAGCGGCAAATCGGGCCGGTGGACGAGCAAGTCGGCCAGCCAGTGCGAGAACACCACGGCAGCAATCCACCAGCCGTCCCTGCCCCACAGCCGCACCGCCACCAGCCCGGCCAGCAGCGACCAGAGCAGCGCGGCGGGCAGGCTGTGGGTATACTGCATGAAATACAGATCGAGCGGCGAGCCCGGCAGCCCCGGCACCAGCCGCAGTTTTTCCACCCCCGCCATCACCAGCGTGCCCCAACCGATATCCAGCAGCTGCGCCGCCCCGACACAGGCCCAGAACGGCAGCGCCGGTCGCAGCGCCTTGGCCGCGACACTGGCGGCGAAATGACCGATGAACATGTGATCCCTCAGGCGAAATCAGCTTCCTCGTACAACGGCCTGATCTCGATCTCGCTTGGGCCAGGCATGGGATTGGGGCAGCGCTTTACCCATGCAATGGCCTCGTCCATGTCCTTGACTTCCCACAGCCAAAAGCCGGCGACAAGCTCGTGCGCCGGGGTGAACGGGCCAGGAATGACGGTGCGACCGGGACCATCGAAAGCCACACGCACGGCGTGACATGTGGGCCTCAGTCCGTCAGCGGCGCGCAATATGCCCGCCGCCTGCAACGCGTCGTTGAACAAGTCCATAGCCGCCATATCATCGGCCGTGGGAAGCAGGGGTCTTTCGCTCTCCTCGGTCGCTTTCACAAATACCATCACGCGCATGACCAGCCTCCTCGCCGCTACGGCATGCTATCCCGGCAATGTCGCGGCGACCACAAAAATTGCCCTATCCCCGCCGCACCGGCCAGGACGTGATGCCGCCGGCGAACAGCGCCCACCAGACCAGAACCGGCTGCAGCATCAATCGCGGCACATGATAACCCCAGCCCATGACCGTGCCGCCCAGCGCGATGCCTTCGGCCGCATGCTTGATATTGGCCGGGAACACGCACACCGCATAGGCGGCCAGCCCCCAGCCGGCGGCGCGGCGCAGACGGGGAAGCAGCAGCCCGATGGCACCGAAAATTTCGGCAACACCGGTCAGCAGAACGACCTCGCGCGGGAACGGCACGAAATCGGGCATGATCGGCAGAAACCCTTCCGGGCTGCGCAGATGCACATAGCCGACAAACCCATAGATGATGGCCAGCACCAGCCGTGCGGCAGTCCTGCCCCCCTCCAGAGTCACCGGGACGCTGCGTCGCGGTTGAGCGCCTGGCCCATGTCCTTTTCCAACGGGAAGCGGTTGAACGGCATGAACTGCAACATCACGACCACGGCCAACTGCCGCACCCGGTCGACCATGAACAACGTGCCGGCGGCGCCGCCCCAGCCATAAGCCTCTGCCGGACTGCCGTTGACGCTGCCGCCTGCATCACCATTGCGCGTGTCGAACAGCGTCAGCCGCCCGCCGGCGCCAAAGCCGTTCCTGCCTTCGAAAAACAGCCCCTGCGGCATCAGGTTGGACATGGCGAGCCGGGCAGTGCCGCGCGGCATCACCGTGCGCCCTTCGAATTCGCCCTCGTTGAGCAGCATCTGGGCAAATCGCGCATAATCGCGCGCCGAGGCCACGAGCCCGCCACCGCCGGACAGAAGTTTCGGCCGTGTCGTGAAACCGTCGCGTTCGATGGGCCGGATCGGCTGCGGTTTGTCGAGCAGCCGGCCATCGGGCGTGAACCAGGCGTAGTTATCGGCAAGCCGGCTTGGCTCCCGCGCCCAGAAACCGGTGGATTTCATGCCCAGCGGCCCGAACAACTGCGTATCGAGCACCTTGTCGAAGCCCTGCCCCGTCAGCCGTTCCAGCGCGGCGCCGGCCACATCCAGCCCGACCGAATACCGCCAGCCGGTGCCCGGCGCCTGCCACAGCGGCAGCCCGGCCAGCGCCGTGACCATGCCGGTCAGATCGGGCAGCGGCGCGTCGCCGGGACGCAGAAAGCCGTTGATGGAGCCGGGCTGCACGCCGACACGGCGATATTCCCGCTCAAGGGCGCCTTCGCCGTTGATGGCATAGCTCAGGCCCGACGTATGCGTCAGCAGGTGGCGGAACGTCATCACCTTGTCGGTCGGCACGCTGTCCAGCCCCTTGGCCGGATCGACCAGCACGCGCTGCCCGGCAAATTCCGGCAGCACTTCGGATACCGGCTGATCCAGCTTGAGCTCGCCGGTGGCCACGCGCTGCATGATCGCCATGGCAGTGATCGGCTTGGACATGGAATAGACGCGCCACAGCGAATCCGGCGTGGCCTTTTCGCTGCCGCCAAAGGCCATTGTCCCGGCGCTGAGGAACTGCGGGCGATGCTTGCCGGGCGTCACCAGTGCCACTACCGCGCCCGGCACGCGTCCGGCCGATACATAGGAATCAATCAGCGATTGCAGCGCACCGGTGCTGAGTACAGGCTCGCTGCTGCGCGCCGCCGCCGGCACCGCACTGGCCAGCGCCGTGCCGGCTACGGCCGCCATCATGCTGCGGCGGTCGATGGTCATTTCGGTCATATCGCTCTCTCCAACAATCGTGCGGCCTGCGCGCGGGCTTCTTCGGTGACATCGGCGCCCGACAACATGCGGGCAATTTCCTCGCGGCGCTC
>NZ_JANPCD010000094.1:0-6276 GCF_031430775.1 Sandarakinorhabdus sp.
CCTTGGTCAGCGTTTTGTCGCGCAGCGTGGCAAAGCCGTCGCCGACCATGGTTTCGATGAAACCGCGCGCGGCCGGGTCGCCGGGGCTGGCGGCGGCAGGCGCAGCAATCTGGGCCGCTGCACTGGCCAGCGGCAGCGGGGCGACGAGCAACAGCAGCAGCAAAGGGGCAAGACGGCGCATCATATTCATCCATAAGCAAAGGCCCGGTGGATCATCACCGGGCCCCAAGATTAAACTCGAGATGTCATTATCGCGCAGCGCGGCTGAACCGCAAATTACGCATCACCGCGCAACAGGCGTTTTTCAGCCTCGCTGCTGGGCAGCAGCAGCCCGAGCACGGCGCCCGCAGCGAGACCGGCGAGGATCGCCATCAAGGGATTGGATGCCGGTGTTGCCAGAAGCGCGGCAGGCGCGGGTGCCGGTTCGTCTTCGAGGAATTCGTCGTCGTAAAAACGCGGCGCTTCGCCCATGGCTTCTTCATAGTCGGTGTAACCATCCAGATCATCACCAAGATCGAGCGTGGCCCCGCCGATCTGGCGTCCGGCCAATATCGCCACGGCCACGGCTGCGATGCCGGCACCGATGGCGATCGGATGCGCCTTCAGGCCGGCGCCGGCCCGGTTGGCAATTTCCTCGCCGCTGGCCTTGGCCTTGGCGCCCGCGACATTCAACAGGCGGCGGGGATCAAGCTTGGTTTCCAGCGCCGCGATGCTGCCGGCCATACGGTCGCGGGCGGCGCTCGCAGCGGCGGCACGGCCTTCGACATCGATCGATTCAGACGCCATCACTCACTCTCCCTTGCTGTTGCCACCAGTGGCCGCCGGGGTCCGGCGGGACTTTCGCATCAGCATCACTGCACTTTGACCAACATTGGCGATTGCCTGGCGCGGCGCAAGACTCGATCGCTTGATTCTCGACAGGCCGAACATGACAAGCGCCCCGCCGCCAGCCGCAATCAACAGTGCCGCGACCAGACAGGCCAACACAGGCCCGATAGCCGGCACCAACGCCATCACCAGCGCTGCCGCCAGCGCGGCAATGGCAAGGCAAAGCGCAAACAGGCCAATGGCAACAAGGGCAATGCCGCCGCCGGCAACGCGCGCGCCCGCACCGATCTCGGCCCTGGCCAGGTCCAGATGGCTCTGCACCAGTGCCGCAGCGTCGGCGACCAACTGCCGGATCAATTCCAGCAGCCCGGCGCTCGTTCCCGTGCGTCGCGGTTCAGGGCGGGGGCCTTGCGCCATGCTCAGCGGCTCTGCGCCGGCGGCATATTGGCCTTCAGCAGGCGCACAGCGACAAAGCCCAGCGCTCCTGCAAGTCCGGCGGCGAGCGCCGGCTGCTCGGTCGCCAGCCGCCGGCCATCGGCAATCAGGTCGCCCAGATCGCGGTCGGCAATGTCACGGCGCAGCGTATCGATGCCATTGGCAGCCTCGCGCAACAGGCCGGCCACCGGCGCTGCCGGTCCGTGAAAGCGACCGGCCAGTTCGTTCACGGTCAAAACCAGATCGGACACGCTGTCCAGCAGGCTGGCCTTGCCGCCTTCTGCCAGGCTCATCAACTGGTCATTGGCCATGCCGATCAGTCCGGCGGGGCTGTAGGTGTTGGGTTGCGACACAGGCCTTTTCCAATCCTTCGTCTTGCCGCGCGGGCTTGCCGGTCCTAGATGGCGCTTCAAGGCCGTTGGTGCAACTGCCGATCAGTTCAACAGTTCCCCCCAAGATACGGAAATCCTGCCGTGACCGCCATCATCGATATCCACGCCCGCGAAATCCTCGACAGCCGGGGCAATCCCACCGTCGAAGTCGATGTTGTGCTGGAGGACGGCTCCACCGGCCGCGCCGCCGTGCCATCGGGCGCTTCCACCGGTGCCCATGAGGCTGTCGAGCTGCGCGACGGCGACAAGGCCCGTTACATGGGCAAGGGCGTCCTGAAAGCGGTCGAGGCCGTCAATGGCGAGATTTTCGATGCCGTGTCGGGCATGGAGGCCGAGGAACAGGGCGAAATCGACGCTGCCATGATCGAACTTGATGGCACGCCGGGCAAATCGCGGCTGGGGGCCAATGCCATTTTGGGGGTCAGCCTCGCCGTCGCCAAGGCCGCAGCCGATGCGCGCGGCCTGCCGCTGCACCGCTATGTCGGCGGCGTTTCGGCCAGTCTCCTTCCGGTCCCGATGATGAACATCATCAATGGCGGCGCCCATGCCGACAACCCGATCGACATTCAGGAATTCATGGTCATGCCGGTCGGCGCCGGCAGCATCACCGAGGCCGTGCGCTGGGGCGCCGAGATTTTCCACACGCTCAAGGCCGAACTCAAGGCCGGCGGCCACAACACCGCTGTCGGCGACGAAGGCGGCTTTGCCCCCAATCTGGGCGGCGCCCGCGCCGCGCTGGACTTCATCATGGCCGCCATTGCCAAGGCCGGCTTCAAGGCCGGCGAGGACGTGTTCCTCGCGCTCGATGCCGCCGCCACCGAATTCTACCATGGCGGCAAATATGAGCTGGTCGGCGAAGGCCTGAGCCTCGATGGCGCGGCGATGACTGCCTATTACGCCGATCTTGTGCGCAACTACCCGATCCTGTCGATCGAGGACGGCATGTCGGAAGACGACCTGACCGGCTGGAAAATGCTGACCGACGCGCTGGGCGACAAGGTGCAACTGGTTGGCGATGACCTGTTCGTCACCAATCCCGTGCGGCTGGCAGATGGCATCAAGACCGGCCTTGCCAACGCGCTGCTCGTCAAGGTCAACCAGATCGGTACGCTGACCGAAACGCTCGCCGCCGTCGATATGGCGCACCGCGCCCGCTACAACACCGTCATGTCGCACCGCTCGGGCGAAACCGAGGATGCGACCATCGCCGACCTGGCGGTGGCCTGCGGCTGCGGCCAGATCAAGACCGGCAGCCTCGCGCGCTCGGACCGGCTCGCCAAGTACAACCAGCTGATCCGCATCGAGGAAGAACTGGGCCAGACCGCGCGTTATGCCGGCCGGAGCGTGCTCCGGGGTTAACGCCCGGCTTGCTCCTGCCGGGGCGCGCCCGTATCGGATGATTGTGCGCGTCCTCCTCCTGCTTCTGCTGCTGCTTGCGTCTCCTGCCATGGCGGCGCGCATCACTGCGCTGTCCGCCACGCCCGGCATGGTCACCATCACTGCCGATGCACCGCTGCCAGTGGCCAACAGCTTCACACTGGGCAATCCGCAGCGGCTCGTGGTGGATTTCGTCGGCGTCGTTGATGGCGTGTTGACGGCAGTCGGTGCGAACAGCGTGGCCGGGGTGCGCGTGGCGATGTTTGCGCCTGGCACCGCGCGGCTGGTCATCGACATTACCGCGCCTGTGGAAATCCTGTCGGCACGGGCACAGGGAAACCGGGTCGTCATCACATTGAAACGTACCACGGCGGCCGGTTTTGCGGCCCAGGTGGCGCGCGGCCGCCGCCCGCTCCCGCTGCTGCGCGAAGATGGCCCACCGCCGCCGCCGACCTTGCCCACCGACAGCTTCAGCCTGCCGGCCGATTTCGCCCGCCCGCCGGTTTCGGTACCGCAAACCGCCCGGCCCGGCGCGAAACCACTTGAAATGCCTCTGCCCCAGCCACCCTTGGCCCAACCCGCGGCCGACATGCTTGACCGCAAGCCCGACTTGCCGCCGCCGCGCCCGCGCGCTTACGGCGTCAAACCGCGCGACGGGTCAAAGCCGCTGGTGGTCCTCGATGCCGGGCACGGCGGCAAGGATGTCGGCGCCATTGCCGTCACCGGCGGCCATGAAAAGGACGTGACGCTGGCCATCGCCCGCGAAACTGCGCGCATCCTCGAAAAATCCGGGAAGGTGCGCGTGCGGCTGACCCGCGACGGCGATATCTTCATCCCGCTGGGCGGCCGCGTTCGCATCGCCCGCACGGCGCGGGCCGACCTGTTCATTTCCATCCATGCCGATGCCGCCGCCAATCCCGACGCCGGCGGCGCCAGCGTCTACACCTTGTCGGCAGTGGCAAGCGATGCCATCGCGGCGCGGCTTGCGGCTCGCGAAAACAAGTCCGACATCATCGGCGGCGTCAACCTGGGCGTCGAAGCGCCGGATGTGGGCGACATCATGGCCGACCTGGTGCGGCGCGCCACGGGCAATGTCTCTGCGGCCTTTGCCGACACCTTGCAGGCCTCGCTTGAGGAACGCATCCGCTTTCGCGGCGAGTTCCACCATTTTGCCGCCTTTGCCGTCCTCAAGGCGCCCGATGTGCCGTCGGTGCTGCTGGAAACCGGCTATGTCACCAATGCACAGGACGCCGAATTCCTGTTCTCCAAAACCGGCCAGCGCACGATCGCCAAGGGCATCGCCGAAGCGGTGCAGCGCCATCTGATCGGTGATTGAGGTGCGTCCCATGGGGTTCCCACAGGGCTGGCGAGGCGCTATCTGGCTTCCGTGACGCGCCGCCTGCTTTTCCGTTTCGGCATCCTCGCCCTCTTGCTGCTGGCCGGAGCTGGCGCCGTGCTGTGGTCGGCGACACGCGGCCTGCCGACCGAAAATGACCTTGCCGATTTTGCTTCCGCGCTGCCCTCGACGGTGCGCGACGTGTCGGGAAACATCGTCACCAGCTACACCCGCGAAAAGCGCATCTATCTGCCTTATAACGAAATTCCCGAAACACTGGTCCAGGCCTATATTTCGGCAGAGGACAAGACGTTCTTCGAACATGGCGGGCTGGATTACATCGGTATTGCCGGCGCCGTGGTCAGCAACATCGAATCGATCTTTACCGGCAAGCGCCCGGTCGGTGCCTCGACAATCACCCAGCAGGTGGCCAAATCACTGATCGGGAACGAGGTGACGCTGTGGCGCAAGCTGCGCGAGGCCATTCTGGCGCGGCGCATCGAACAGGTGCTCACCAAGCAGCAGATCCTCGAACTTTACCTCAACCAGATATTCCTCGGCCGCAATGCCTATGGCGTCGAAGCGGCCGCACAGGCCTATTTCGGCAAGGGTGTTGCCGAGCTTGATCTGGCGCAAATGGCCTATCTGGCCATACTGCCCAAGGCGCCGAGCACCTACAGCCCGGTCACGCAGAACGCACGTGCGGTGGTCCGGCGCGACTATGTGCTGCGCCAGATGCTGGCCAACGGCTTCATCACCGAAACCGAGCGCGCTGCCGCCACCGCCCTGCCGCTGGTCGCTGCACCCAGCCGCGCGCTGCCGCGCCCGCGCGACGACAGTTTCGTCGAGGAAGTGCGGCGCACGCTGATTGCGCGCTTCGGCACCGACCAGACCGACGGGCGCAACAGCGTTTATGGCGGGGGGCTGTGGATTCGCACCTCTCTCGATCCGCGCCTGCAAGCGGCGGCGGAAACCGCCATGCGTGACGGCATGCTGCGATACGAAGCGGGCCGGGCGTGGCGTGGCCCGCCGGCGCATATCGAGCCGGGCGGTGGCTGGCAGGGCCGGTTGTCGGCGACTTCGATCCTGCTGGGCTATCCGGCGTGGCGCAAAGCGGTCGTGCTTGCCAAAAGCGGCGCCGATTCGACATTGGGCTTCTCCGACGGCACCACCGGGCTGTTACCGTCATCGTCGGCAGTGCGTCCCTATCGCGGATCGAACCGTTCGGCAGGGCAAGTACTCAAACCCGGCGATGTCATCCCCGTCGTGCGCAATGGCGGCAACTGGGCGCTGCGCCAGGCGCCGCTGGTATCGGGCGGCATGGTTGTCGAGGACCCGCATAGCGGCCGCATCCTTGCCATGGTCGGCGGGTTCGATGCGCGCGCCCAAAGCTTCAACCGCGCCGTGCAGGCCAAACGCCAGCCCGGCTCGACCTTCAAGCCCATCGCCTATGCCGCCGCCATGGACCATGGCTTCACCCCGTCATCTATCGTGGTCGATGGCCCATATTGCGTGTTCCAGAACAAGTCGCTGGGCCAGAAATGCTTCAAGAATTTCGACAATCAACGTTCGGCCGGCGCCCAGACGCTGCGCTGGGGCCTTGAGCAATCGCGCAACCTGATGACGGTGCGGGTGGCCGATGCCGCCGGGATCGAGAATATCACTGCGCAAGCCAAGGCGCTGGGAGTCGGCAGTTATCTGCCGGTGCTGTCGATTGCGCTGGGTGCCGGCGAAACCACCGTGCTGAAACTCACCAATGCCTATGCCCAGATGTTCAACGCCGGGCGCAAGCTCGAAACCAGCCTCATCGATTATGTGCAGGACCGCGACGGCAAGGTCATCTGGCGGCGTGACACGCGCAGCTGCCCCGGCTGCAACGCGCCAGATTGGAAAGGCGAGGCGATGCCG
>NZ_JANPCD010000095.1:0-12475 GCF_031430775.1 Sandarakinorhabdus sp.
ATCGACAATTTGCACCTCGTCGGGGAAAAGCGACCCTTGGCCGTGCTGGCGCTGGTGCCCGGAGCCGATCCCGAAGCACTTGCCATCGCGTTTGAATATAATGTTGCCGATGTGGCCGGGCTGCCCGTCAACCCTCACGAACTGCGGCCAAGGCTGGCTGCGCTGGTACGCCGCCGCATGGTGGCATTGTCGCGGCTGGCGGAAACCCGTGCTGTTCTGCAACTGGCGACCATCGACCCGGTGACAGGCCTGCACAACCGCCATCATCTGCGATCGGTGCTGCCGGCCGCCATCGACAGCGCTCGGCGCGCGCGCAGCGCCATGTCTTTCCTGATGATCGATCTCGATGGTTTCAAGCCGTACAATGACCGCTGGGGACATGCAGCCGGCGATTATGTGCTGCACTGCGTGGCCAGCACGCTCAAGTCACATGTGCGCCCCGGCGACACCGTCGCGCGGTATGGCGGAGATGAAATCGCCGTGGTGCTGCCCGGCGCTGATGGACTGCTGGCCCATGCCATGGCAACCACGCTGCTGGCAGCCGTGGAAAAGGCCTGTTGTGAAACAGCCAATGCGCCGATGTCGATGACCATCAGTATCGGGGTTGCCACGCTGAAGGCCGACGATTCGAGCGAATCGCTCATCAACCGCGCAGACACTGCACTATATGCGGCAAAGGCATCTGGCCGAAACAGAGTCAGCGCCGCGGCATGAGCCGGGCCGCATGAGCATGTCTGCCTGACAATCGTCAGGCAAATGCAGGCTTACTTGATCTTGGCTTCCTTGAAATCGACATGCTTGCGCACGACGGGATCATATTTGCGAAAGCTGAGCTTGTCAGTCTGCGTGCGCGGGTTTTTCTTGGTCACATAATAGTAACCGGTGTCGGCAGTGGACACGAGCTTGATCTTGATGGTGGTCGGCTTGGCCATTGTCTTACCCGAAAATCAAAACTGAAATGACGCGCACGGGCAGCCCGGCACGGGAAGGGGTGTGCATTGATGGCAGCGCCGCACAAAGTCAAGGCCGGTCTTGCAAAACCGGACATTGGCACCGTGCTGCGGACCTCCTATCTGGGGCGCATGACCATTGTCCATCTCCAAGACCGCGCTGTCCTTGAAATCGCCGGCGCCGATGCGCGAAGCTTCCTGCAGGGCCTGGTCACGCATGACATGGCGCTGCTGGCGCCGGGCCGGCCGCTGTATGCCGGCATGCTCAGCCCGCAGGGCAAGACCCTGTTCGACATGATCTTGTTCGCCAAAGACTCCGCGGGGGACCCCGGCGGCGAGGGCGCCGTGCTGATCGACGTGGCCGCAAACCGCGCCGAGGCCTTGGCAAAGCGGCTGGCCATGTATCGGATGCGCAAGGCGGTGACGATCGCGCCCAGCCCGCTGCACGTCCATGCCGGCTGGAATGGCGGCGAGGCCGGGCACACGCCGGATCCGCGCGGCGCCGGCCTTGGCGCACGCTGGCTAGACGCGGGCGATCCGGCAAAACCGCATGTGATTCCCGGGGCCGAATCCTATCATCTGCACAGGCTGGCGTGCGGCGTGCCCGACAGCGCCGACATCGGCAGCGACGATCTGCTCTGGCTCGAGACCGGGGCCGACCTGCTTGACGGCGTGTCTTTCACCAAGGGCTGTTATGTCGGCCAGGAAAACACCGCCCGCATGCACCACCGCGACAAGGTGCGCCGGCGGCTCGTGCCGTTGATGCTCACCGCCGACCCCGGCGAAGACGCCGATGTGCGGGATGCCGAGGGCCGGGTTGCCGGGCGCCTGCGCAGCCATGTCGGCATGGCGGCCATGGCCCATCTCAGGATGGAAACCGCCGATTCGCCGTTGTTTGTAAGCGGCGCGCCGGTCAGCGTTGGACGCCCCGCCTGGCTGGCAGCGGCATTCTGATGGCAACCGCCGGCCTGTTGCCGCGCCTCACCGCGCGGGTTGAAACCTTGGCGGATGATGGCTGGCGCTGGCTGAGTCAGGACAGCGGTGACGCTGTGTTGTCAGTCGTCGTGGCAGCCGGGCTGTTCGTGCTGCTCAAGGGCGCTTTCTGGCTGGCGGCGCGCTGGCTGGGCCGGCCCGGCGCCGGCTGGCGCCATCTGGCGCGTGGGCTGGTGGACCGTACGCTCACGGTGTTCCTGGCAATGGTCGCTATCGACTTGACCACCCATGCCGTCGCGCCGCCCGGCGCGCTGCTGACCCTTGTCGATGCGCTGTTCACAATCGCCGCTGCCGTGCAGGGCGCGCTGTGGCTGCGTGAGATCATCCTGGAACTGGTGCGCCGCCGCGCGGCCCCCGGCGGCGAGGACCATGCCTCGCTGGGCAGCGCGATGGGCGTCATTTCGGTGCTGGTCAATGTCGTAATCTGGCTGCTCGCGGCGATTCTGGTGCTCGACAATCTGGGCGTCAACGTCACCGCGTTGATCGCCGGGCTTGGCGTCGGCGGCATCGCCATCGGACTGGCCGCGCAGGGCATTTTTTCCGATCTGTTCGCTGCGCTGGCGATCCTGTTCGACCGGCCGTTCCGCGTCGGCGACACCATCAGCTATGGCACATCGACCGGCACCGTCGAGGCCATCGGCCTCAAGACAACGCGCATCCGCTCGCTGTCGGGCGAACAGCTGGTGATGGCCAATACCAAGCTGCTCGACCAGCAGGTTGCCAATCTGCGGCGAATCGAAGAACGCCGCGTCGTGCTGCGGCTCGGCGTCATCCTGCAAACGCCGCCGGCCCTGCTCGCCCGGCTGCCGTCCGAACTGGAGACGCTGGTCAGCGCCCAGCCCGATTGCCGGTTCGAGCGCGCCTATCTGATGGGCTTTGGTCTGTCCTCGCTCGATATCGAACTGGTGTTCGTGGTCGCTTCCCCGGATCCGCTGGTGATGATGGCGGCGCGGCAGGCCATCATGCTCGCCATATTGGAACGTTTCACGGCGCTTGGCGTTGCGTTTGCCTATCCCTCGCAGACCAGCTTCACCGCCGGCCCGGACGGCCGCCTGATCGACCCGCCGGGCGCCGCCTGACGTTTCGTCCATCGGTGCGGCACCGCGCGTGCTATGCCGGGTCTCGATGGCAAAGGATTCAGCATGACCGAGGCACCGGGCGACGACGATTTCGTGTATGACGACGACACAGGAGAATGGATCAGCGCCGCCGACGCCGCTGCGAAAAGCGCGGCAGATGACAACGTTTGCGTACGCGATTCGGTCGGCAATGTCCTCGCCGACGGCGATAGCGTGACCTTGATCAAGGACTTGATCGTCAAGGGCGCCGGCCAGACCCTGCGGCGCGGCACCGTCATCAAGTCGATCCGGCTCACCGGCGACGCCCAGGAAATCGACTGCCGCTTCGATGGCATCAAGGGCCTGGTTCTGCGCGCCGAATTCGTTCGCAAACGCTAACCCAGCAGCACCATCGCCTTGCCCAGCACCACGGCCGCCCCTGCCGCCAGCGGCAGCCCGACCAGCGCCCATGCGGCCGCCACGATAATCGGCCGGGACGGCGCGCCGGCGGGTCCAGCGGCTACCACCGCCGCCGTGCCTGCTGCATCCGCCGGCGTTTCCGCCACTCGGAATCGCTGTTTCACGGGCCGGACGAACTGGTTGATCACAAGGCCGACCAGCAGCATCGCCGCCATGGCCATGAATATCGGCTGGTACACGCCCGCACCCGCTGCACCGGCAGCGATCCGGGCATCGCGCATATAGGCCACCAGCAATGGTCCCAGCACGCCGGCAACCGACCATGCAGTCAGCAGCCGGCCGTGGACGGCGCCGACGAACCGCGTTCCGAACGTGTCGGCAAGATAGGCCGGCACGGCGGCAAAACCGCCACCGTACATCGAGGCGATGACGCAGAACGCCAGCACGAACAGGCCCAGCGACGCGCTGGCAAAGGCCGGAACGCCAAGGCCATACAGCAGCGCCCCCACCATCAGGATCAGCCCATACAAGGGCTTTCGCCCCAACCGGTCGGACAGCGACGCCCAGAAAAATCGCCCGCCAATGTTGAACAAGCTGATCAGGCCGACAAAGCCGGCACCCATGGCGGCGGCGGCCTTTTGCTGGCCGGCATCCAGATCGGTAAGTCGCAGGCCGTCCGCCCCGACCAACCGGCCACCGAACACCTCCTGCAACATGGGCGAGGCAAGGCCGATGATGCCGATCGAGGCCGAGACATTCAAAAGCAGCACCAGCCAGATCAGCCAGAATTGCGGCGTGCGGTGCACAAGCTGCAACGGCACATGGAACGCGGCGCCATCCGCCGGCGTCTTTGGTCCGCTCCAGTTCGGCGGCGTCCAATCCGGCGGCAGTACCCTGTAGCCAAGCGCACCGGCGGTCATGAACACGCCATAGCCGGCAGCAAGCACCAGCAAGGTCTGCCAGACGCCGACGCCGCCAGGGCCGGCAAATCGCCCCATCAGCCAGTCCGCCAACGGGCTGCCGATCATCGCGCCGCCGCCAAAGCCCATGATCGCCATGCCGGTCGCCATGCCGCGCCGGTCCGGGAACCATTTCACCAGCGTCGATACCGGCGAGATATAGCCAAGCCCCAGCCCGATGCCGCCGATGACCCCGACACCCAGCCACACCAGCCACAATTGATGCAGGGCAATTCCGACGGCCGCGATGGCCATGCCGCCGCACCAGCAGCAGGCCGCCACCATGGCGGCACGCCGCGGCCCCTCGCGCTCCACCCAGCCGCCCCACAGCGCCGCCGACGCGCCCAGCACGACAAAGAACAGCGTGTAGATCCAGACAAGATCGCTGACCCGCCAGTCGCAGACCGTGGTGGTCAGCGCCATCGCCAGCGTCAGGTCGGGGCAGGCGCGCGGCGCGGAAATACCGATGGCGCGTGACAGCGGTAGCCAGAACACGCTGAAACCGTAAGACATGCCGATGCACAGGTGGATGGCCAGCGCGCAGGGCGGCACCAGCCAGCGGTTGAAGCCCGGCGCCGCAATGCTGCGCGCGCGGCCCAGAAAACGCGGCGCCCGCAACATTGCCGCGCCGGCGCCATGGTCCGAATTGCCTGTCATCTTGCCCCGTCTGCCCTGCGCACCCGCTGCTGCTGCGCTGTGCGGCAATAGCGCGGCGATGCCGTGCTGTCAGGCAATAACGCGGCGCTGGCGATCAAGTCGCAGGACCAGATCGGCACGCGGCGGCAAGTCGGCCATGATCCAGCGGCTCAGCCGCTCGAAATGCTGCATGAAACGCTCCAACTCGGTTGCATTCATCCCGGCAGCCTGATCGCCGGCGGCGTGTTTCAATGCGGCTTCCTGTTCCGCCCGCCACTGCGCCACGATTGGCCAGTCGGGCGCCAGCAGCAGGATCTGGCAATCGAATTGTGCAAAAAACGCCCGATACGCGCCAGACAGTTGTGCGTTGACATGCTGCCGCCAGCCGCCGTCCGCATCCTCGTTTGCCTCAAGCGCATTGACCGGCACCACTAGCGCCGCATCCGGCTCGGGCTGCGCGCCAAGGCACCAGCCTTCGACAATGAGCAACTGCGTATCCGCCGGCGCCGTCACCACAACGTCGCTGCGATCGTCCACGGCCTTGTCGAAACGCGGCAGCGCGGCGCTGTGCCCGGCACGAAGCGCCGCGATGATCGCCATGCCCAGGGCCGGCTCGTGCGTTCCGGGCACGCCGCGTGTCGCCAGCAGCGGATGCACCGCTGCCGCCAGCACGTCCCGGTCGGCTCGCGGCAAATACAGGTCATCAAGCGACAGCACGGCTGTCTGGCAGCCGGCGGCGGTGAAATGCGCCGCCAGCCCGGCCGCCAGTGTCGACTTGCCGCTGCCCTGCGCGCCGGTGATGCCGACGACCAGCAAGCCGTCAGCGCTGGCAAGCCGAGCAGCGATGGCGCCGGCAGCGATGGAAAGGGCGTCGGGCGCGGACATTGCCGACACTGTGGCCGCACAGGCGTCCCCCGCGCAAGCCGCCAGCTTGCCCGCTGCGCTGTCCCGTGCGCAGATGGCGGCCATGCAGGACTGGACCGAGATTCGCAGCGCCGTGGCACGGTTGTGCGCCGATTTTCCTGGCGCCTACTGGCGTGAAAAGGACGCCGCGCGCGCCTATCCATCCGAATTCGTGGCGGCGCTGACCCGCGCCGGCTGGCTGGCGGCGTTGATCCCGCCCGAATATGGCGGCGCCGGCCTGCCTTTGTCGGCGGCAGCCGCGATCCTTGAGGAAGTGCATGCGTCCGGCGGCAATGGCGGCGCCGCCCATGCCCAGATGTATGTCATGGGCACGCTGCTGCGCCACGGATCGGACGCGCAAAAGGCGCGCTGGCTGCCGGGCGTCGCACGCGGCGAACTGCGGCTTCAGGCCTTTGGCGTGACCGAGCCGGGGTCGGGCAGCGATACGCTGTCGCTCAAGACCACCGCGCGGCGCGACGGCGATGACTACATCATCAACGGCCAGAAACTCTGGACCAGCCGCGCCGGCCACAGCGACCTGATGGTGCTGCTGGCGCGCACGGCGCCGCGCGGCGAGGGGGCGGCGCGCACGAGCGGCCTGTCGGTGTTCCTTGTCGACATGCGCGATTGCCCCGGCCTGACCATCCAGCCGATCGACACCATGATGAACCATGCCACGACGGCGGTGTTCTTCGATGATGTGCGCGTCGGGGCCGAAAACCTGATCGGCACGGAAAGCGAGGGCTTTCGCTACATCCTGTCGGGCATGAACGCCGAACGCATCCTGATTGCCGCCGAATGTGTCGGCGATGCGCGCTGGTTTCTGGATACCGCCAGCGCCTATGCCAAGCAGCGCCAGGTGTTCGGCCGTCCCATAGGGCAGAACCAGGGCGTGCAGTTCCCGCTGGCTATGGCCTATGCCCGGATGCGCGGCGCCGCGCTGATGGTAGCGGACGCCTGCACCCGCTACGAGGCCGGGGAACGTGCCGGCGCCGAAGCGAACATGGCCAAGCTGCTCGCTGCCGAAGCCAGTTGGCAGGCCGGCGAGGCAGCGGTGCAGACCTTGGGCGGGTTCGCCTTTGCCGCCGATTATGATGTCGAGCGCAAGTTCCGGGAAACGCGGCTGTATCAGGTGGCGCCCATTTCGACGAACCTCATCCTGTCCTATCTTGCCGAACATGTGCTGGGCCTGCCGCGCAGCTATTGATGCTCTTACAAATGGGCGTCGACACAGCCGCCTGCCTTGCTACCCTCGCCGTGCAATTCACAGCCAAAGGAACGACCATGGCCGAAGCCTATATCATCGACGCCGTCCGCACGCCGCGCGGCATTGGCAAGGTCGGCAAGGGCAGCCTGTCCGACATGCACCCGCAGCATCTCGCCGCCGCCGTGCTGTCGGCGATCGCGTCGCGCAACAACCTCAACACCGCGCATGTCGATGACATCATCTGGTCGACCTCGACTCAAAAGGGCCGCCAGGGCGGCGATCTGGGCCGCATGGCCGCGCTTGATGCCGGCTATGACATCCGCTCATCGGGCACCACGCTGGACCGGTTTTGCGGTGGCGGCATCACATCGGTGAACTTCGGCGCGGCTTCGATCATGAGCGGCATGGAAGACCTGGTCATTGCCGGCGGCACCGAAATGATGAGCTATACCGCCACCATGGCGCAAGAAGAGCGCGCCGCAGGCATGGCGCCGATGATGATGGGCAGCGGCAATGCCCGGCTGCAGGCACATCACCCGCAAAGCCATCAGGGCGTGTGCGGTGACGCCATCGCCAGCATGGAAGGCATCAGCCGCGCCGATGTCGATGCGCTCGGCCTCGAAAGCCAGAAACGCGCCGCCAAGGCCATATCCGAAGGCGCCTTTGCCAAGTCGGTGATCCCTGTGTTCCGCGCCGATGGCACGCTGGCGCTGGACCATGAAGAATTTCCGCGCCCGCAGACCACCGCCGAAGGGCTGGCGGCACTGGAGCCCAGCTTTGCCAAGCTCGCCGATGTGCCTTTGGACGAACGCGGCACCACGTTCCGCAAGCTGATCAATTCGGTCTACCCCGACCTCAAGATCGAACACATGCATCACGCCGGCAATTCGTCGGGCGTGGTGGACGGTGCCGCCGGCATCCTGCTCGCCAGCAAGGCCTATGCCGACAAGAACGGCCTGCGCCCACGCGCCCGCATCGTCGCCATGGCCAATATGGGCGATTGCCCGACGCTGATGCTCAATGCGCCCGTTCCGGCGGCGCGCAAGGTGCTGGCAAAGGCCGGGCTGACCATCGATGACATCGATCTATTCGAAATCAACGAAGCCTTTGCCGTGGTGGCCGAGAAATTCATCCGCGACCTGAAGCTCGACCGGGACCGCGTCAACGTCAACGGCGGCGCCATCGCGCTGGGCCATCCCATCGGCGCCACCGGCTCGATGTTGATCGGCACCATCCTTGATGAACTGGAACGGCGCGGCCTGAAACGCGGCCTGGTGACCATGTGTGCCGCCGGTGGCATGGCGCCAGCCATCATAATCGAACGGATATGATGGACTTTTGCGCTTTTTTGGCTTACTAACACGTTGATCTGAAATCAGCTTTCGCACAATCGGGGAGCGTTATTGTACACATGTATAATATCCTCTCCGGTTTGCGTGTCATCGAGGCCGCTTCGTTTGTCGCCGGCCCCTCCGGCGGACTGTATCTGGCCCAGATGGGCGCGCAGGTCATCCGCATCGACCAGTTGGGCGGCGGCCCGGATTTTCGGCGCTGGCCGCTGACCCCGGCGGGCGACAGCCTGTATTGGGAAGGGCTGAACAAGGGCAAGCAAAGCGTCGCCATCGACCTGACCCGTGCCGAGGGGCGGGAACTGGCGGTGGCGCTTGCCGCCGCGCCCGGCGACAATGCCGGGCTGTTCCTGACCAATTTCCCGGTCGCCGGTTTCCTGTCCCATGCCGCATTGGCCGCGCGCCGCGCCGACATCATCACCCTGCGAATCATGGGCTGGGCCGATGGCAGCCCGGCGCTGGATTACACCGTCAATGCCGCCGTCGGCGTGCCGGACATGACGGGACCAGCCGGCGACACGCACCCTGTCAACCATGTCCTGCCGGCATGGGACCTGCTTGGCGGCGCCTGGGCGGCCTTTGCGGTGACGGCGGCGCTGCTGCGGCGGCGGACATCTGGGGAGGGCGCCGAAATCCGCGTGCCGCTGTCCGACCTTGCCGCCACCAGCCTTGGCCATATGGGCTTTGTCGCCGAGGCGCTGACGCAGGGCGACCGGGGGCGCATGGGCAATGACCTTTATGGTGCCTTTGGCCGGGACTTTGCGCTGGCCGATGGCGCGCGCCTGTATGTCGTGGCCATCACGCCGCGCCAATGGCGCGGGCTGTTGGCGGCGCTGGAACTGGCGGACGGCATTTGCGCCATCGAGGCCGCGACCGGCGCCGATTTCGCCGCCGACGAAGGCGCGCGCTTCACCCACCGTGCCGCACTATTCCCGCTGTTCGAGGCGGCATTCGGCGCAGCCGTGTTGGCCGATCTGGCGCCGCGCCTTGATGCCGCCGGCGTCACCTGGGGGCCGTATCAGACACTGGCCCATGCCGTGCAGCATGACGCGCGGCTGTTCACCGGCAATCCGCAATTTGAAACCATCAGCCACCCCAGCGGCCTGACCTATCCCGCCTCCGGGCCGGCCGCGACTCTGGCCGGCGAGGCGCGCGGCCCCCAGCAGCCCGCGCCCCGGCTGGGCGCCGATACCGATGCCGTGCTGGCCGATGTGCTGGGCCTTGATTGCGGCGCCATCGGGCGGTTGCACGACGCGGGGCTTGTTGCATGACCGACGATGATCTGGCGCTGTGGCAAGGCTGGTGCGGTAAGCCCGAACTGCGTGACGAAGTGCTGCACGCCGCCGATGTGGCGCGCTATGCCGCCGCCATCGGCTGGGACACCGATAGTCTGGGCTGGCCGCCGCTGGGGCATCTGGCCTGCTTTTTGCCGCTGCCCGGCCCGCTGGGTCCCGATGGCCATCCGGCGCGCGGCGGCTTCTTTCCACCCGTCACGCTGCCGCGCCGCATGTTCCTCGGCTCGGAGATGCTGTTCCACGTTCCGCTGCTGGTCGGCATGCCGGCGGTGCAGCTGCGAACGCTTGCCAGCTTGACCCCCAAGTCGGGCCGCAGCGGACAGATGGTGCTGGCCAGCGTCGAAATCAGCATCATCCAGGACGGCCAGACCTGTGTGAGCGAGACGCAGACGATCGTATATCGCGATGCCGGCCCGGCCGTGCCGCTGCCTGCCGAGCAGACGCCCGCACCTGGCCTTGGCCACATCACCCCCGGCCCGGTCGACCTGTTCCGTTTTTCGGCCGCCACCGGCAACACGCACCGCATCCATTACGACCTGCCCTATGCACGCGGTGAGGAGGGCTATCCGGCGCTGGTCGTGCATGGCCCCTTGCTGGCGGCGCATTTGCTCGGCCAATGGCAGGCGCGGCATGGCCCGCCGGCGCGCTTTTCCTATCGGCTGGCCGCGCCGACATTCGCCGGCCAGACCATCGCCTTGCAGGAAACCGCGCCCGATCAGCCAAGCACGCTTGGCCAGCCAGACACGCTTGGCCAGCCAGACACGCTTGGCCGGTTGCAAGCCGTGCGCTGCGACGGCACGGTGGCCCTGACAGCCATAGCGAGTGCGCCCTGATGGACAGTGAAATCTTTGCCCTGCTGCGCGCCGAAGTGCGCCGCTATGTCGATGGCCGGCTGATCCCCGCCGAAGATGCGGTCGAGGAGCTGGACGATATACCCGCCGACATCATCGCCGAAATGAAGGCCATGGGCCTGTTCGGCCTGTCCGTTCCCGAAAGTTTCGGCGGGCTGGGCCTGACCATGACCGAGGAAGCCGCGCTGATCCGCGAATTGACCCGCGCATCCGTGGTGTTCCGGTCCTTGATCGGCACCACCGTGGGCATCGGCAGCCAGGGCATCATGATGGACGGCACGCCCGAACAAAAGGCGCATTGGCTGCCCAGGTTTGCCACTGGCGAGACCATCGCAAGCTTTGCGCTGACCGAGCCTGAGGCCGGGTCCGACGCCGCTTCGCTCACCACCCGCGCGGTGCGCGACGGCGACAATTACCGCATCAGCGGCACCAAACGCTATATCACCAATGCGCCGCGCGCGACGGTGTTCACCCTGATGGCGCGCACCGACGCCAATGTGAAAGGCGCAGCCGGCATTTCGGCTTTCATCGTGCCGGCGGACACGCCGGGCATCACGCTGGGCAAGCCCGACCGCAAGATGGGTCAGCGCGGCGCCAAGACCTGCGATGTCATCCTTGACGATGTCGTGGTGCCGGCCTCCAGCATCATCGGCGGCGTGGCGGGCCAGGGCTTTCGCACTGCGATGAAGGTGCTCGACCGAGGCCGCATCCATATCGCCGCCGTTGCGCTGGGCATGGCCGACCGGCTGTTGGGTCTCAGCCTGGCTTATGCGCTGGAACGCAGGCAATTCGGCAGCCGCATTGCGGATTTCCAGTTGGTGCAGGCGATGCTTGCGGACATGAAGGTCGATCTGCTGACCACCGAGGCGCTGCTCGAACGCACTGCCGCCCGCTTCGATGCCGGGCACGCTTCGGCCATGGAATGTTCGGTCCTCAAACTCCATGCCTCCGAGGCGGTGGGCCGCATCGCCGACCGGGCGGTGCAAGTGCTCGGCGGCGCCGGCTACATGGCCGAATACAAGGTCGAGCGGTTTTACCGCGATGTGCGGCTGCTGCGCATCTATGAAGGCACCAGCCAGATCCAGCAGACCATCATCGCCAAGGCCATGATCAAAGAAGGCACAAGGACATGAGACGCGCAGCAATCGTGGCGCCGATCCGCACCGGGGTCGGCAAGTTCCAGGGGTCGCTGGCCGGCATGACCGCCGGCGATCTGGGCGCGCACATCCTCAAATCGCTGATGGAGCGCACGAAGATCGACCCCGAACGTGTCGATGATGTCGTGTTCTCCCAAGGGTATGGCAATGGCGAGGCGCCGTGCATCGCGCGCTGGTCATGGCTGGCGGCTGGCCTGCCCGAGAGCGTGCCGGGCGTGCAGCTCGATCGGCGCTGCGGATCGGGGCTTCAGGCGGTCATCGACGCTGCCATGCGCATCCAGACCGGCGCCGCCGATGTGGTCGTGGCCGGCGGTGTCGAAAGCATGTCCAACGTCGAATATTACTCGATCGACCACCGGGGCGGCGCCCGCATGGGCAGCACGACGATGCACGACCGGCTGGTGCGCGGCCGGGTGATGAGCCAGCCGATCAGCCGTTACGGCGTGATTTCGGGTATGATCGAAACCGCCAACAATCTCGCGCGCGATTACGCCATCAGCCGCGAAGCCTGCGACGCCTATGCCGCCCAGAGCCACGCCCGCGCCGCCGCCGCCTGGGCAGCCGGGCGCTTCGACGACGAACTTGTGCCAGTGCCCATCCTCCAAAAACGCGGCGACCCGGTGATGTTCGCCAGCGACGAAGGCATCCGCGCCGATGCGACGCCGGAGAGCCTGGCGCTGCTGAAATCCATCGAGAA
>NZ_JANPCD010000096.1:0-19954 GCF_031430775.1 Sandarakinorhabdus sp.
TGAGGATGGTCGGGATCTGGCCGGCAAACGTGTCGGCACCGGCTTCGATCATGCCCAGCGGCGCGGCATAGGCCGAAAGCCCGGCATCGATCGCCAGCTGGAAGTGGTAATGCGGGTCATAGGCATCGGGATTGGGCGCAAAGCTGCGCGCCGGGCCATGTTCAAAGCCCTGATCGACCGGCAGGATGACCAGCTTGCCGGTGCCGCCGAGCCGGCCTTGCATCAGGATCCGGGCAAGATTGGCCTTGGTGCCGGGATTATCGCTCTCATAGCCTGCAAGAATGGCCCTGACGGTCGGCGTGATGCTCATGTTGCGGTTCCTGCTTCAACGCTGTTTGAAATGCAGTTCGGCCACCTGGACGAACAGCTCGAATATGCTTTCGGCGATTTCACACGCTTCGTTTTCGCTCATGCCCGACAGCGTGTTGGCAACCGCGCCCTTGATGATGGCGCCATTTTCGACGATGGCGCCGGCCTTGGTCATGCGCTGGGTGATCTCGTTGTAGATGATGCGTTCTTCGGGGCCGAATTCCTCGCCCTTCAGGTCGCGAAAACCGCGAAATGCCTCGCCGATGCGGTCATGGATCGGGTCGGCCGATCGCGCCAGTTTCCACGCAGCCGGGTAAAGCTTTTCCCAAAGCCGGGCGATGTCCAGCGCCATGTCAGTCTTCCTCGCACATCAGGGCGGCCACGCCGGGCAGGGCACGCCCCTCCATCCATTCCAGGAACGCGCCCCCGGCGGTGGAGACATAGCTGAACTGGTCGGCCACGCCGGCATGGGCCAGTGCCGCCACCGTATCACCGCCGCCGGCAACCGAAAGCAGCGAACCACTGGCGGTCAGCGCGCCGGCAATCCGCGCCAGCGCCACTGTGGCCTGATCAAAGGGCGGCGTTTCGAACGCGCCCATCGGTCCGTTCCAAACCAGGGTACGGCAGGTCTTGAGCGCATCACCCAGCGCCTCGACAGCGGATTCGCCAAGGTCGAGGATCATCTCGTCATCGGCAATGTCGTGGATATTGGCCGTACGATGCGGCGCATGGCTGCGAAATTCCCGCGCCACGACAACGTCATAGGGCAGATGCACAGTGCAGCCCGCTGCCTGCGCACGCGCCAGGATGTCGCGCACGGTGTCGCCGAGATCATGCTCGCACAACGACTTGCCGACATTGATGCCGCGCGCCGCCAAAAAGGTGTTGGCCATGCCGCCGCCGATCATCAGGTGATCGACACGTTCCACGAGATGCAGCAGCACCGCCAGTTTGGAGGACACTTTGGCGCCGCCAATGACGGCCGCCACCGGATGCTCGGGATGGCCCAGCGCCCTTGTCAGCGCCGCGAGTTCGGTTTCCATCGAGCGCCCGGCATAGGCTGGCAGCAGATGCGCCAAGCCTTCGGTGGATGCATGGGCGCGGTGCGCTGCCGAAAAGGCATCATTCACATAGATATCACCAAGCCGGGCCATGGCCGCGGCCAGTGCCGGATCGTTGGTTTTTTCGCCGGCATGGAACCGCGTGTTTTCGAGGACCGCGATGCTGCCGGGCGGCAACGCCGCCAATTGCGCCTGCGCCGCGTCGCCGACACAGTCATCGATGAATGTCACGGGCCGGCCCAAGACAGCGGCCAGCGCCTTTGCGACAGGTGCAAGGCTATTCGCCGTATCGCGCCCATCGGGCCGTCCGAAATGTGACAGCACGGCGGCGCGCGCTCCGCGCGACACCAACGCGGTCAACGTCGGCACCGCCGCCATCAACCGGGCTGCATCGCTCACCACGCCGCCTTGCATCGGGACATTGAGGTCGGCCCGCACCAGCACGGTCTTGCCAATCAGCGATCCGCCGTCGGCAATATCATCGATGCTGCGAAAATGCATGGCGAGTTCCGATTGTGGCAATTGTCAGATCAGTTTTCCCATCGCAACAGCCGTATCTGCCATCCGATTGGAAAAGCCCCATTCATTGTCATACCAGCTGAGCACGCGGACCATGTTTCCGCCGATTACCGCTGTTTCAAGGCTGTCGACGGTCGAGCTGGCCGGGCTGTGGTTGAAATCGATCGACACCAGCGGTTCGTCGGTAAAATCCAGCACGCCCTTGAGCTCGCCATGCGCTGCCGCCTTGAGCGCGGCATTGACTTCCTCGCGCGTGACCATGCGGGCGGATTCAAACGTCAGATCCACAACCGAGACATTGGGTGTCGGCACGCGGATGGCCGAACCGTCGAGCTTGCCCTTCAGCTGCGGCAAGACTTCTGCCACAGCGCGGGCAGCGCCGGTCGTGGTCGGGATCATCGACAGGCCCGCAGCGCGTGCACGGCGCGGATCATCATGGATCTGGTCAAGGATCTTCTGGTCGTTGGTATAGGCATGGACCGTCGTCATCAGTCCCTTCACCAACCCGAATTCACGGTCGAGGATCATGGCAACAGGCGCCAGGCAATTGGTTGTGCAACTGGCGTTGGAAACGATGCGATGCTCGGCCGTCAGCTTGTCGTGGTTGACGCCGTAAACGACGGTCAGATCGACGCCCTTGCCCGGCGCCGAAATCAGCACCCGCTTGGCGCCGGCGGTCAGATGGGCGCCGGCCTTGGCAGCTTCGGTGAAGAAACCCGTGCATTCCAGCGCGATATCGACACCCAGTTCGGCGTGCGGCAGCTTCGCCGGATCACGCTCTGCGGTGACGCGAATGCGCTTGCCGTCGACGATGATGTCATTGCCGTCGACTTCAACGGTGCCGTGATAGGCGCCGTGGACCGAATCGCGCCGCAACAGCCGGGCGTTGGCCTGGGCATCGCCCAGATCGTTGATGGCGACGACTTCGATGTCGGTGCGGCCGGATTCGGCAATCGCACGCAGCACATTGCGCCCGATGCGCCCGAAACCGTTGATGGCAACCTTGACGGCCATGATCGCTTCAATCCCTGTCCTGAATTTGCGTTCGCTGCTTGCGTCGGGCGATCACGCCGTCAGCTTCGCCCGCACCTTGTCGGCAACAGCCGGGGCGGTTAGACCAAAATGCGCATAAAGCGCCTCGATCGGTGCCGATGCCCCGAAACTGTCCACGCCAAAGCGCAGTCCGGTGCTTCCCGTATAACGCTCCCACCCCAGAGTCACCCCCGCTTCGATGGAAACGATCAGCGCGTCGGCGGGCAGCACGTCGCTGCGCCACTGGGCTGGCTGCGCGTCGAAACGCTCCCAGCAGGGCATTGAAACGACATCGCAGCCAATACCATCCGCCTCCAAAATGGCAGCAGTGTCGCAGGCAATTTCCACTTCCGAGCCAGTCGCGACCAGCACGACCCGGCGCGGGGCGCTGGCTGCGGACAAACGATAGCCGCCGCGCATGACCATGTTCTCGGACGCGGCCAGGCGCAGTTGCGGCAAATTCTGCCGTGACAGCGCCAGCACCGACGGGCGCGACCCATCGGCCAGCGCACACGCCCAGGCCTCGGCAGTTTCGACTGCGTCACACGGACGATAGACGGCAAGGTTCGGTATGGCGCGCAAGGACAGCAAATGCTCGACGGGCTGGTGAGTTGGGCCATCTTCGCCCAAGCCAATGGAATCATGGGTGAGCACATAGATCACCCGCTGCTGTTGCAACGCAGACAGACGGACAGCGCCGCGCATGTAATCGCTGAATACCAGGAACGTGCCGCCATAAGGGATGCAGCCGCCATGCAGCGCGATGCCGTTCATCGCCGCAGCCATGCCGAACTCGCGAATGCCGTAATAGACATAACGGCCGCTGTAATCGTCGGCCGCGAAAACGCCCAGATCAGGCGTTTTCGTGTTGTTTGAGCCAGTCAGGTCCGCCGAGCCGCCCAGCATTGCCGGCAGGGCCGGGTTGATCGCCGCCAGCGCAATCTCCGATGCCTTGCGAGTCGCTATCTTCTGCGGCGAGGCAATGAGCCCGGCAATATGGCCATCAAGCGCCGCCATAGCAGCGGCGGGCATGTCGCCAGCCATGCGGGCATTGAACTCGGCCATGTTTGAATCTGCTGCAAGGCGCGCCTCGAAGGCGGCCCGCGCCGCGCCGCCGCGCATACCGATCTCGCGCCAGGCGCCAAGGATATCGTCTGGTATTTCAAAGGGCTGCGCGGTCCAGTTCAGGGCCTCGCGCGCACCGGAAATTTCCGGTGCCCCAAGCGGCGAACCGTGTGAGCCGCTGGTGCCGGCCTTTTTCGGTGCGCCGAAACCGATTGTCGTACGGCAGGCAATCAGGCTGGGGCGCGGATCGGCGCGCGCGGCCGTCAACGCCGCATCGATGCTGCCATGGTCATGACCATCACAGGTAATCACATGCCAGCCCGCTGCAGCGAATCGCGCCGCCATGTCCTCGGACGTGGAAAGCGACGTCGGCCCGTCGATGGAAATGCGATTGTCGTCCCACAGCACCTTGAGCCGTCCAAGCTTCAGATGTCCCGCAAGGCCGATGGCTTCCTGGCTGATCCCCTCCATCAGGCAGCCATCGCCGGCAATCACCCAGGTCATATGGTCGACGAGATCGTCGCCATAGACCGCGTTCAGGTGCCGCTCGGCCATTGCCATGCCGACGGCCATCGCCAGCCCCTGCCCCAAAGGCCCCGTCGTGCATTCGATACCCGGAAGCTCGAAATTTTCCGGATGCCCGGCGCAGGGGCTGTGCAGTTGCCGGAAATTGCGGATGTCCGTCATCGTCGGGCGCTGGTAACCGGTCAGGTGCAACAACGCATAAATCAGCATCGAGCCATGCCCCGCCGAAAGCACGAATCGGTCCCGGTCGGGCCAATGCGGCGCCGAAGCGTCGAATTTGAGGTGATTCGCGAACAATACAGTCGCGACATCAGCCATGCCCATCGGCATGCCGGGATGGCCCGAATTGGCCCTTTCAACGGCATCCATCGCCAGTGCGCGGATGGCATTTGCCATTGGTCGCATATCGCTCATCGTTAAAAAAGCCTGAATCAAATGATAAATTTCTTGGCGCAGCGGCCGGTCACCGATTCGCGCCATCTCATTGGCCAGACCGCCGCGAGGTCGTCAACCGCGAGCCAGTTGCCAGCGCCAGCAGAGAATTTGCATCCATTGTTGACCTAGCCTAAAGCGCCGTCTTATACGTTTCCTGCAAATCCCTGATTGCAAAGCATATGATGGCAGCTCCAGAAATCGTCTTTTCAGAAACGACCGTAATCGACCGACTGGAAAGCGTGCTCGCACGGCTGGAAGTCCGTGTCGCTGAACGGGAGGCGGAAGCATCGCGTTTGCGCGGCATCGAAAAGGCGGCGACCGAAGCTCTGGCAGATCTGGACCGCTTGCTCAGCCACATAGACAGCGAGGCCCCATAGCGCGCCATGGGACAAGTCACCGTTAACATTGCCGGACGCGCCTATGCACTCGGTTGCCGCGATGGCGATGAGGCGCATCTGAGCGGACTGGCCGACGGCCTTGACCGGCGCGCGGACGATCTCACGCGCCAGCTTGGCCCGATGAGCGAGGCGCGGCTTTTGCTGATGACGGCGCTTTTGGTTGCCGACCAACTGCATGACACAAAATCAGGCGAGCCCGGCGCTGTGTCCGACATTCATGTTCCCGGCAACGGCAGGAACGCTGCCCAGGATCCCACGGTGTCCGCCAGGCTTGGCGCACTTCTTGCGAGAGCCGAGGCTCTGGCAACACGCCTGGACAGCTGAAAACTCCTCGGATCACATAATTATCGCCGCACTTGAGCGGAGGGTCCGGGCACCCTATATCAAATGCAGGCGGGCACTGCCCGGCACGAGCAAGCGAGCATCCCTGAGGCGATTCACATCCTAAGGGAGCTGGCACTGGGCAGATCCTGGTTTGCCTAACTGGTTCCCACCTGACGTACTTGGCGTCAGAGGATCTTCGTGCAAACGACCCATGGTGGTCCCGCCGACCACGCGTCTGGAGCCACCCTTTACGATGTCAGACAAGCGTGCGCTCCGCCGCGAGTTCCGCAAGGGTCGCCATGACTATGTCGCGTCCCTCGCGCCGGGCGCGCGCGACGCGCTGGAGCACGCTCTGGTCGGTGTTGTTGCCTCCACCCTCGCAAATGCACGGATCATTGCCAGCTATGCCGCTGCCGGGGACGAGATCGATCCATCGGGCATCAAGGCGCTGGCGGGGTCGCTTGCCTTTCCGAGGGTTTCGGGACCAACCCTCAGCTTTCACCTCGCCGCCCCGGGCGACCTCTTGCCAGGCTTCAAGGGTATTGCCGAACCCGCCCGATCTGTGCCGAAGGTAATGCCCGACCTGCTGCTGGTGCCTCTGCTCGCCGTGACACCGACCGGTGTTCGGCTTGGCCAGGGCGGCGGCTATTATGACCGGGCGCTGGCAGATCTGCGCCGCCATTCGCAGGTCATTGCCATCGGGCTGGCGTTCGATGTGCAGATTGCCGATGTGTTGCCAGCCGAGCCATGGGATATGCCGCTTGACTGGGTCGCGACACCGACACGGCTGTTCGATTGCGCAAAGGTTCGCTAGTGCGCTGCCCATGACGCTTCCTCCCCATCGCACACCGCCTGAACCCAGTTGGCGCAAACCCGTCGGCATGTTGCTCATGCTGCTCTATATCGCGGTCTATGCCATGATCGTGGGTCTGGCGTCCGGCTGGCTGACGGCCCTGCCCACGCCGCTGATGGTTGCGGCCTATCTTGTGCTGGGTGTTGCCTGGCTGGCGCCGCTGCGCCCGTTGCTGGTCTGGATGAACACAGGGCGCTGGAGGGCCGGGCGATGACCGTGAAACCGTCTGCACAGTGCCGCACCATGGCCGAAGTGCGCGCCGGGGTGGATTCGCTCGATCGCGAGCTGGTGGCGCTGCTGGCGCTGCGTTTTGGCTATATGGACGCCGCCGCCCGCATCAAGGACAGCCGCGATGCCGTGCGCGACGAGGCCCGCAAGGCGCAGGTCATCGCCAATGCGGCTGCGGCTGCACAGGCAGCCGGCCTGCCGGACGGATTGGCCACGGATCTGTGGGAAACCCTTGTCGAAGCATCGATTGCCCATGAACTGGGCCAATGGGATCACATTCGCGCCAAAGCATGACTGCGGCTTGCAACAATGAAATGATCCGCCGTGCAATCCTGCGTCACTCCAGGGGGAGTGGCGCGAGTGACGGGACTTGAACCCGCGACCTCCGGCGTGACAGGCCGGCGCTCTAACCAACTGAGCTACACCCGCGTATTTTGCTGCGGAGCCGGGCGGATACGGGGCCTCCGCCCCCCTGTCAAGCACCGTGCGCATTGCCTGCCGACAATTTATCGCCCGCGTGACAGAAGCGCCCATGCAGATTAGCAATTGTCGCCATGTCCAACGCACCTCATTCATCCTCCGACCGCGCGGGCGCTGTCGCTCGGTTGCTCACGCTGCTCGATCTTGAAACCATCGAGACCGACCTTTTTCGCGGCCATTCCACCGGCGAGGGCTGGATTCGGGTTTATGGTGGCCAAGTTGTCGCGCAGGCGTTGATGGCCGCCAGCCGGACGGTGCCGGACGGGCGGCTGTGCCATTCGCTGCACAGCTATTTCATCCGCCCCGGCGACCCGGCTCAGCCGATCTTGTACAAGGTGGAGCGCGACCGCGACGGACAAAGCTTCACCACCCGCCGTGTCATCGCCATCCAGAAGGGCCGGCCGATCTTCAACATGGCCGCCAGCTTCCAGGCCGAGGAAGCCGGGCTTGAGCACGCCTTTGCTGCGGCGGTGGATGTGCCACACCCCGATACGCTCGAAAGCGACGCACAATGGGCGCAGCGCAACGCGCCCCAGGCGCCCGAGCCCTGGCGCACCATCTGGCTGACCCGCGACCGACCGCTGGATGTCCGCGCGGTGGATGACAATGACTTCTTCAACCCCGCCGTGATGCCGCCGCGCCAACGCAACTGGGTGCGCCTTGCTGCCGATGTGCCAACCGACCCAGTGCTGTCGCGCGCGCTGTTCGCCTATGCCAGCGACATGACATTGCTGGATACATGCCTTGGCCCGCATGCCATCAGTTGGAACGACCCGCGCTTGCAGTCCGCCAGCCTCGACCATGCCATCTGGTTCAACGCGACGCCCGACATGAACCAATGGCATCTGTTCGACCAGGATTCGCCCATGGCCGCCGGCGGGCGCGGCATGAACCGGGCCATCGTGCACACATTGGCTGGCGCGCCGGTGGCCACGGTCATGCAAGAAGGATTGATCAGGTTCCGGCCTTAAAGCCTGTGCGCGCCCCGATGCGCCAACGCCTGCGCAAGCCCGTCTATCATTCGGCACTTGGGCCGGGGCTGGTGACGGGGGCAGCCGATGATGACCCATCAGGGATCGCCACCTATTCCCAGGCGGGCGCCAGCTATGGCTATGCCCTGTTGTGGCCGGTCGTGCTGGCCTGGCCCTTCCTGACGGCGTTCCAGTTCACTTGTGCCGAAATCGCGCGGGTGACTGGCCGCGGCCTTGCTGCGAACCTTACCGCGAATCTGCCGCGCAGTGCGGTGTGGACGGTGGTGTTGATGTTGCTGGGCGCCAACATCTTCAACATCGCATCGGATATCGCCGCCATGGCCGAAGCTGCCCGGCTGGTGACGGGGCTGCCGCGCCTGCCGTTGATGGTGGGCTTTGCGCTGCTGTCGCTCGGCTTGCAGATCTTCGTGCCCTATCACCGGTATGTCGGCATCTTGAAATGGCTGACACTGTCGCTGTTTGCCTATGTGGCGGTCATTCTGATGGTGGGTGTGCCCTGGCGGTCCATGCTGGCCGGGCTGGTGCCCTCGCTGCCGTCCGGCAGTGCCACCACCGTGGTCGCGATACTGGGCACCACCATCAGCCCTTATCTGTTCTTCTGGCAGAGCGCGCAGGAACTGGAGGAGATGCAGCTTGAACATGCCCGGCCGCTCAATAAGAGTCCGGCCGGCGCAGGCCGCGAGTTGCACCGGCTGGTGATGGACAGCGCCGGCGGATTTCTGGTCACCATGGTGATTTCCGTGTGCATCATCTCGGCGACGGCTGCGACGCTGCATGGAGCGGGTACAAATACCATTGCAACGGCCGCAGACGCTGCCGCCGCCTTGCGGCCGATTGCCGGGGATTTTGCCTTCATGCTTTTTGCGGTCGGGATCATCGGTACCGGCATGCTGGCGGTGCCGGTTCTGGCGGGGTCGGCCGCCTATGCACTGGCCGAGGTGATGGGCTGGCGGGCCGGACTGGAATTCAAGCCTGCCGAAGCCCGTGGTTTTTACGGCATCATCTTCGTGGCGGTTGCATCGGCTTTGGCGCTCGATCTGTTCGGCATCGATGCCATGCAGGCGCTGTTCTGGACAGCGGTGGTCAACGGCCTTGTGGCGGTGCCGGTGATGGTTGCGATCATGGTGCTGGCAAGCCGCCGGGCCGTGATGGGCCGCTTTGCAGTGCGCGGCGGACAAGCCTGGCTGGGCTGGGGCGCGGCAGCGTTGATGGCGGCTGCGGCGGCTGGGATGTTTCTGGCCTGAGAGGCCGCACAGCGCGAAAAGGAACTATCCGGACGGGCCGCGGGTTTGTCTCTGGGCGACATTGATCCGATTGGAGCCCGACATGACCAGCATTGCTTCCGCCGCCGCGCGCGGCAAATCCCCCCTCACCCAGCCGCCGCTCCCTTTCGGCGAAAACGCGCTGGAGCCGGTGATTTCGGCCAACACCATCGGGTTTCATTACGGCAAGCACCACAAGGGCTATTTCGAGGAATTGACCAAGCTGGTTGCAGGAACGCCGATGGCCGACCAGTCGCTGGAGGAGATCATCATGGCCACCAGCGGCGATGCGGGAATGATAAAAATCTTCAACAACGCCGCACAGTGCTGGAACCACAATTTCTACTGGAACAGCCTCAGCCCGCAAACGGAGGCGCCCGGCGGCGATCTGGCCAAGGCCATCACGCGCGATTTTGGTAGCCTTGAAGCCTGCAAGGCAGCGCTGGCCAAGGCCAGCATTGCACAGTTCGGCACCGGCTGGGGCTGGCTGGTCAGTGACGGCGGCACGCTGAAAGCCATGGCCACCGGTGATGCAGATGTGCCCTTTACATCAGGGCTGGTGCCGCTGCTGACTGTCGATGTCTGGGAACATGCCTATTATCTCGACTACCAGAACCGTCGCCCGGACCATGTGAACGCCATTGTCGAACGCCATCTGAACTGGGATTTCGCGGCGCGAAATTTTGCCGGCTGACAGCCACGCGGCCGCCAATCCGCACCCTTCCGGTTGGCACAGGGAACCGGAAGGACTGGTCCGGTGCGAGCCGGGGGGTTCGAGGACGCAACAGGTCCGGCTGCCAGCGCGGGTTTTTGCCGAAAACACCCTGAACCCTGTGAATGACGCGTTACGCCGGCAGGAAGTCAGCCGAGCAAAAACGACGTCGCAGCCGCCTGCGTTCAATCTGGCCGGCGAAACCTGGGGATCAGCATCCCGACGCCGGACCTGTATTTCTGGTAGGCGGGGCCGAACAGGGCGGTCAGATCGCGCTCCTCAAGGGGAATGGCGATGAACATATAGGCCGACATACCCAGTGCGAGCAGGAGATGCCCAAAGCTCATGTGCGGCGTCGCCCAAAAGGCCAGAAAGAACCCCGAGTATAGTGGATGGGCCACCCAGCGGTAAAATAGGGGCTGCCGTAGTTCTGGCGGTCGGGCGACTTTTTCGCGCAGGTTGAGCCACGCCTGATGCAAGCCGAAAAGTTCGAAATGGTTGATCAGGAATGTGCTGAGCAGGACAATCCCCCAGCCAGTTGCGAATACCGTCCAAAGGACGGGCGCAAGCGGTGTTCCGGTCGCATCCCAGACGGAACCCTGGATCGGGCTCCAGAACGCGAACAGCATGACCAGGGAGAGACTGGCCAACAGCACATAGACGCTGCGTTCCATTGCCGGCGGAACCACCCGTGTCCAGACCCGCTTGAAGGACGGACGCGCCATGGCGCTATGTTGCAGGCCAAACAGGCCGATCAAAGCGAGATTGGTCAAAAGAGCGGGCAGCAAGCCGGCCTCAGGCCCCCGGTCGACGGTGCGTGGCACGAGCGAAATATCGCCCGTAAAAGCGATCAAATACAGAAACGTTGCAAAAAAAATGCCGTGAGCAACAACAGAAAACAAAAGTATGGCAAAACGGCGCATGCTTTCCCCCTGCATATCCCCGCAAACTTGGTAGCATAAATCTTGTCAGCACGGTAGAGTGGTCAGTCAGAACGCATCGCCGAAAGCCAGAATGCAATCTGCGGATCTTTTGGGCTGGCCGGGCAGGTATAGACGCCGCTAGTCCGCGTCCTGCTCCAATGGCATTGCCGCCAGCGTTTCGTCGAACTGCCCGTCGCGGAACACCGCCGAAAAGCGCGCCTCGTCTATGCCGCCTTCCCAGCGGGAAACGATGACGCAGGCCACGGCATTGCCCATGAAATTGGTCAGCGCGCGGCATTCCGACATGAAGCGGTCGATGCCCAGGATCAGCGCCATGCCGGCCACCGGCACGCCGGGCACGATCGACAAGGTGGCGGCCAAGGTGATGAACCCTGCCCCGGTCACGCCAGCAGCCCCCTTGGACGACAGCATGGCAACGCCGAGCAGCAGCAATTGGTCGCCGATCGACAAATCGATGTTCGTTGCCTGTGCGATGAACAGCGCCGCCAGCGTCATGTAGATGTTGGTGCCATCGAGGTTGAAGCTGTATCCCGTCGGCACCACCAGCCCCACGACGCCCTTGGGGCAGCCGGCCCGCTCCATCTTGGCCATCAGGCCGGGCAGCGCGCTTTCGGAGCTTGAGGTGCCAAGCACCAGCAGCAATTCGCCCTTGAGATAGCGCACCAATGTCAGGATCGAGAACCCCGCAGCCCGCGCAATCAGCCCCAGCACGACGATGACGAACAGCAGCGATGTCGCATAAAAAGTGGCAACCAGGCCTACAAGATTGCTGATGCTGCCCAGCCCGAACTTGCCGATGGTAAAGGCGAATGCCCCGAACGCGCCGATGGGCGCGGCGGCCATGAACAGCGCCGTCAACCGGAACATGCCCTGCGCCGATGCGTCCAGCACGGCCAGCAGCGGCGCCGTGCGCGCGCCTGCCAACGCCAGCGCGCTGCCTAGGCTGATGGCGAGGAACAGCACTTGCAGCAGATTGCCATCGACAAACGGCGAAAACACCGAATCAGGGATGATGCCCATCAGAAACGGCACGATGCCGCTGTCCTTCGCCTTGTCGACATAGGCGGCAATGCCGCCGGTATCGAGCGCGGCGGGATCGATGTTCAGCCCGTCGCCGGGCCGCACGACGTTGGCCACCACAAGCCCGACCACCAGCGCCAACGTCGATACGGCAAGGAAATACGTGAATGCCTTGCCGGCGATGCGCCCGACGCTGGCCATGTCGCGCATATGGGCGATGCCGGTGACGATGGTGAGGAACACCAGCGGCGCCACCACCAGCTTGACCAGCTTGATGAAGGCGTCGCCCAGCGGTTTCAGCGCCACGCCGGTATCCGGCGCGAAATGCCCGATCAGCCCGCCGGCAATGATCGCGGCAAGCACCTGAGCATAAAGCTGGCGATGGATCGGCCGCCGGAGCGGAAGTGCGATGTCCCCCATTGCGGCACCCTATGCGGCGATGCGGGACAGCGCCAGATACAACGGGCCGGCGCGGTTACTTGGGCAGGAAATCCGCCTTTGCAAAATCCGCCGCCATCGTGCGTTCGAGATCATCGGTTTCGCGCATGACCCGGTCATGCGCGGCGCGTGCGGCCTTGTGCGAGGCCAGCAGACGGGCATGGGCGGCACGGACAGGCGCCACATGACCTTCCTTTGCGAAGCGCCGTTCATGTGCGCGCAGCACGTCGCCATAACGATCGAAACTGGTGGCATGGGAACGCAGCGCAGCAGCAATGGCCTCAAGACGCCGGGCGGCAGCGAGATGCTCGGCATTCCAGCGCGCATGCTCGTCGATCCAGAGCTGGTGTTCGCGCGCAGCCGCCGCTGCACTGCCGGGCGCAGGCTCGGCGGCGAAAACCGGAGCGGACACAGGAGAGGCGAAGGCAAGCAGCACGACGGCGAGGCAAAAGCGCATGGCAGGGTTTCCCAATAATGTTACAACGATGTAATGTTATTGGTTCCCGCCGGCAAGGGGCGCGGCGAACGGCAGCAACAGCGATCCCGCCAATCCCGGCGCGTGATCCAGTTCGGGCACGCCAATCGGCGCGGTCACTGCGGCACTGCGGAACGTGCCATGCAGGCGGTCCCACAGGCTGAAGCCCGAGGAATAATTGCTGTCCAGCCCGGCCGCATCGGCGCGGTGATGGATATCGTGCATGGCCGGAGTCGTCAGGATCAGCGACACCGCTGCATCTGCCGGCACCCGCCAGTTGCTGTGGTGAAACAGTACGGATGCGCCGAAAAAGCCTTCCCACAGCATCAATGCCCGCGGCGATACCCCAAGCAGCCGCACTTGCGCCATTCGCAGCGGCAACGACAATGCCATGTCGAGAGCATGGAACCGCAGCGCCGTGGAGGTATCCATCGCCTGGTCTGCGTGATGGACCAGGTGCAAACGCCAAAACGCCGGCACACGGTGGGTTGCCACATGCCAATGATACATCGACCAGTCGAGCAGCGCGAATGCCGCCGCGTCGCGTAGCCAGACCGGGCCGGCCAGTTGCTGCACCACGCCCTGCCCGCGCGCCGCAACCCGCCCCGCAAGCGCCGCCGTGATTCGCCGCTGCGGCGCCATCACGGCAAGACTGACGGCGCCCAGCGCCAGATTGACGGCGACACGTACCGGCCCGCTGTCATCGCCCCGCAGCGGTCGCCGCCGCTCAGCCCAAAGCAGGCCGGCCACCCCCGCAAGGCCAAACGCAATTGCGAGGCGATTTCGCGCTTGTGTAGTCACAGGCGCAGCTTAATCTGGGCTGCAAGCCAACGCCATCAGGAACAAGTCCATGCTTAGCCTCACCCGTCCCGAAGGCAACGCGCCCGGCGATCTCGATGTTTCGCGCCGCGCCGCGTTGATTGCCGCTGGCTATGCCGCATTTGCGGTGGGCGCGCAGGCTGCACCGGTCACCACGCCGGCTGATGGCCTGATCATCGAAAGCGTCACCATGGCTGGCGGCCTGCCCGGCTTTGTCGCGCGTCCCGCCGCCAAGGGTCGCCACCCGGCTGTCATTGTCGTGAACGAGATTTTCGGCCTGCACGAGTATATCCGCGATATCTGCCGCCGGCTGGCCCGCGCCGGCTATGTCGCCGTTGCGCCGGAATTCTTCTTCCGCGCCGACCCGGACCGCACGCTGCCGACGCTCAAGGACTATCCGCCCATCATGAAGATCGTGGCGGCGGCCGGGCAGGAACAGGTCATGGGCGATGTCGGGGCCACGCTCGACTGGCTGGCGGCGCAGGCCTTCGCCAAAAAGGGCCGCACGGCCATCACCGGCTATTGCTGGGGCGGCAATGTCGTCTGGATGGCCGCGGCGCGCTTCCCCGCGCTCAAGGCTGGCGCTGCCTGGTATGGCCGGCTGGTGCCGCCGGCGACCAATGCCGATGGCCGGCAGTATCCAATCGATGTGGCGGGGACGCTCAAGGCTCCGGTGCTGGGCCTTTACGGCGCGCTCGACAAGGGCATCCCCGTTGCCAGCGTCGAAGCGATGCAGGCCGCGCTGAAGGGCAGCAAAAGCAGCATCATCCTGTATCCCCAGTCGGACCACGGCTTTCACGCCGACTATCGCCCCAGCTACAACGCCGCCGATGCGGCGGATGCCTGGTCGAGGATGCTGAAGCACTTCAAGGCAAGCGGCGTATAAGGCCGACCTGATGCTGCCCACCCTTGAGACGAAAAATTCGGGGTGGTCTGCAATCTGGCGGAACGCTACCGCTGACGCATGACGCAAGGCCATCTTGGGCTGACTGAAAAGGAAAGGCAGGCCCTGCGCCTGTTGACGGCAGGCTATGATGCCAAAAGCATGGCGCTGCACCTTGGGCTATCGGTCCACACAGTCAACGAACGGCTGCGCGACGCACGGCGCAAGATGGCAACATCGAGCAGCCGGGAAGCCGCGCGTCAGCTGCGCGAAATCGAAGGCCCTGCCCCCGAAAAACCTGTCCACGCAATTATCGGGGATGCAACGCAGGCAGGGGACGCGCCAGATCCGGTGCACCAGGCCAGCCAGGGCAAATCACGCCTGGCTGGCTGGATAACCGGAGGTATCGCCATGTCACTCGCCCTTGCCTTTCTAGCCCTAGCCGCATTGTCGGCCTCGGACGCGCCTCCACCAAGCGTGCCCCCCGCCGCCTCGGCCGAAAGCACTACAGTCGTGGCCGCGAGGGCTTGGCTGGCTCTGGTGGATCAGGACAACTGGGACGCCAGCTGGGATGCGACAGGCAAGTCGTTCAAATCGCTGAACACGAGCGCAAAATGGGCCGAAGTGTCCAACCAGGTCCGCGCGTCCTTGGGCGCTTTCAAGGGCCGCGAACTGGTCAGCGCCGAATATGCGCCGGCACCGCCGTATGGCTATTGGATCGTCAAATTTCGGGCAAACTATGCCAACAAGGCCAATGCCACCGAGACAGTGTCGCTCGAACGGGAGAACGATAGCTGGCGCGTGGTCGGGGTAACAGTTGAATAAGTGCCCTTCAGAACCCCACGAACCGCGCCGCTTCCTCGACGGCCTTGCGTTCCGACACGACGGCATTGGCCGGAAAACTCTCGTCCGGCCAGCCAATCGCGATGCTTTTCATGATGATCTGGTCATCAGGAATGCCGGCGTGTTCGCGCACCACGGGAGACTGCATGATGCCCTGGCTGTTGATGACGGCACCCAGCCCCCGAGACCAGGCCGCGTTGACCAGCGCGGTCGCCACGGCGCCGCAATCGAAGGGCGTGTCGTCGCTGCCGGAAAGCACCTTGTCATAGGTGATGATCACGCACACCGGCGCATCGAACTGCCGAAAACCGCGCAGCACCCAGTCCATGCGCGCCGGCGCGTCATCGCGTGCGATGCCCATGGCGCTGAACAGCTGCTTGGCCACGCCGATCTGGCGTTCACGGTGGACGCCTTCGAAGGCGGTGCCGGTGCGGAATTCACGGCTGTGCGGCACGCCGGCCATGTTGCGTTCGGTGTTGCCGGCACGGATGCGGTCCAGCGGTTCACCGGTCAGCACCGTGAAGTTCCATGGCTGCGTGTTCATCGATGACGGCGCTCGCATGGCGAGTTCCAGAATCTCGCGAATCAGTGCCTTGGGCACCGGGTCCGGCTTGTAACCACGGATGCTGCGGCGCCCCAATATGACGTCGTCGAATTCCATTTGTCGTTCCCCGGCAATCTGCTTCGGCCACAATGGTTAGAGCGCCGCACGAGGTTTTGGAACCTGTCGGTTAAAAGCATTACCGCGCCGCAGCGATCGCCTGCCCTGCTGCCCAGCCGCTCGCCCAGGCCCATTGGAAGTTGTAGCCGCCCAGCCAGCCCGTCACATCGACACCCTCGCCAATGGCATAAAGGCCGGGCACGCGCCGGGCCATCATCGTCTGCTGGGACAGGCCGTCGGTGGCAATACCGCCCACGGTCACTTCGGCCTTGGCATGGCCTTCGGTGCCATTCGGGCGGAATTCCCAATTGTGCAGGCGTTGTTCCACTGCCGCAAGCGCAGCATCCTTTGCGCCGTGCAAATCGCCCGCCAGCGCCAGCTTTCCAGACAGCGCATCCGCAAGACGTTCGGGCAGCAGCGCCGACAGAACCGATTTCATGGTGGCGCGCGGGCGGTCGCGCTTCACCTGCGCCAACCAGCCGGGACGGTGGCCGGGCAGGAAGTCGATGGCCATGGTCTCGCCGTGCCGCCAGTAACTCGATGCCTGCAGGATGGCCGGGCCAGACAGACCGCGATGGGTGAACAGCGCCGCCTCGCGAAACGCCGCCTTGCCGGCCCGCGCAATCACTTCGGCCGCGACACCGGCCAGTTCGCGAAACAGCAGGTCATCACCCGCCAGCGTCATTGGCACCAGCGCCGGGCGCGGCTCGACGATTTTCAGCCCGAACTGGCGGCCAAGATCATAGGAAAAGTCCGTGGCGCCCAGTTTGGGAATCGACGGCCCGCCGGTGGCAATGACCAGAGCCGGTGCTTCATATTCGTGCCCGCCCGCCGTGACACGAAACCGGCCATCGGCATGGGTCACGTCGCTGATGGGCGCGGAAAACGCGAAATCGACACTGCCGGCGGCGCATTCGTCCATCAGCAATGACACGATCTGCTTGGCCGAACCGTCGCAGAACAACTGGCCCAGCGTCTTTTCGTGAAAGGCGATGCCGTGTTTGCGCACCAGCGCGATGAAATCCGCCGGCGTGTAACGGCTCAGTGCCGACCGTGCGAAATGCGGGTTGGCCGACAGATAGCGTTCCGGCACCGCACCGACATTGGTGAAGTTGCAGCGCCCGCCCCCCGAGATGACGATCTTGCGTCCCGGGTCGGCATTATGGTCGATGACCAGCACGCGCGCACCGGCTTGGCCGGCTGTGGCCGCGCAGAACATCCCGGCCCCGCCGGCCCCCAGCACTATGGCATCAAATTGCTTCATGCCGGCGCCTTGCCCGATTGTGACCGCAAGCGATAGGCGGCGCGGCAAAGGAGCCCGCAACAACAGCAAACTTATGGCAAGGAATGGCACCCTGCCATAAGCTCACGGAGTCAGGCGGCGATCAGCCCATACGGTGAAGCGCGCAAAGCTTGTTGCCATCGGGATCGCGCAGATACGCAAGATACAGCGGGCCCATGCCGCCTTCGCGCACGCCGGGCGGGTCTTCGCAGGCGGTGCCGCCACTGGCGAGACCGGCAGCATGCCACGCATCGGCCACTGCCGCCGAAGATGCTGCAAAACCGATGGTGCTGCCGTTGCCGTGGCAGGCCGGTTCGCCGTTGATCGGCCTTGAAATCGCAAAAATGCCGCTGGGCGTGATCCAGAACACCCGCCCCTTGTCATCCTGAAAGCCCGGCGCAATGCCCATGGCGCCCAGTGTGGCGTCGTAGAAGGTCTTTGATGCGGCGAGATCATTGGCGCCGATCATGATGTGGCTGAACATGTCTGTCTCCCTGTGGTTGGCATCATGATTGGTGGCAGCCCTCCCCTGCCGCGACAAGCCATCACAATTGCAGGCGAGCGCCTGGCATCCCTCCCCGCAAAATGCAGTGGACGACGACACGAGCGACGCGCGCGGTGACAAGACCGTTCAGCTTCTGTCATCATTGAAACGATTATGACAGGATTGGGGGCGCCAATCGTTGTTTCGAATCGCCGAAAGGGTTCCCGCATGAAGATCATATCCCCGAGACTCGCAGCACTTTCCTTGGCTGCTGTGGTCACGTTGACGACATCTCCTGTCGCAAATGCGCAAATGACGCCGCAAGCACCGGCACTGAATGCCACGATGTCTGGTGCGCCCGCGCCCAAAGGGCCTGAGATCAAGGGCATCATCACCGCTCGCAGCGGCGACAAGATACAGGTCACCGCCGCCGACGGCAGCAAGACAGTCATCGTGGTCATCGATTCGACCCGCATCAAATCCGGCAGCAATTCCTCGTCTGCGAAACGCAATCCGCTGACGATTGCGAATTTGCTCAATGGCCTGCCCGTCTCCGTCAAGACCTTGCAAGCCGGAGAAAGCCTGCTCGCCGACCAGATCACGTTCAAGAACAACGACCTGAAGATCGCAACGATGATCAGCAATGGCACGTCGCAGGCCTTTGCGGAACAAAACGCCGCAACCGAGGCACTGCGCGGGCGCATGGCCGACATCGACCAGTATAATATCAAGGGCACGACCAACGTACTGTTCGACACCGGCAAGACTATATTGTCGGAGCCGGCCAAGGCGGAGCTGTGCGCGACCGCCGCCACCGCCGAGAGCATGAAGAACTCCCTTCTGCTCATCATCGGTTATACGGATTCGGTCGGCGACGAAGATTACAACCAGCAGCTCAGCGAGAAACGTGCCAGTCGGGTGGTCAACTACATGCAGCAGAAATGCGGCTGGAAACCCTATCGGATGCTGACCCCGACGGGCATGGCAAAGGCCGACCCGCTCGCCGACAACAGCACGGCAGAAGGCAAGGCGCAGAACCGCCGCGTGGCCGTCAACATCCTGGTCAGCAAGGGGCTGGACGGCATGTAAGCAGGCCAGGGCGCCCTGCCCGCGCCGTTCCGCATGACTTGCCCGACATGACGCGACATGCGTCCCGGTCGCGGAACGGCCACCAGAATTGGCAGGAGGAATCTGGTGCCCCTAAGCGGAGTAACCTCGAACCGCAATAGGGACTCGAACTGGCTTTCAGTCAACCAAAGCGATGAGCTTTTCAAAGCTCTGGACGAATGGAACACCATCCTCGAACGCCTCTTGAAGCCGTCTGGGACAGACTATCTGCCCAAAGCCAAGGCTCGTAACTCTGCCCCACCTCGGCGCCGCCGTCATAAGAAGATGGGCGGTGCATCATGACAGAGCGCCCGCCCCTTCATCCCATGTCGCTTCGCGTGACCTTCGAAGAGAAGGCCAATCTAGAAAAGGCCGCAGCCGGCATGTCGCTGTCGGCCTACATTCGTTGGAAGCTGTTTGATCCGAGCTCGCCGCCGCCCCACAGGCGCGGCGTGTTTCCGGTCAAGGATCACCGCGCCCTGGCTCAGCTCCTCGCGATGCTCGGCCAGTCGCGATTGGCGAACAATGTGAATCAACTTGCTAAGGCTGCGAACTCAGGAAGCCTGCCTGTCACCCCTGACACCGAAGAAGCATTGCTGACGGCAGTGCGTGAGGTGTCAGAGATGCGCGCGCTTCTTATCAAGGCGCTCGATGTGGATGTCGCGCCATGATCCTAAAAGGCTCACAGCGCAGCGGCGGCAAGCAGCTCGGTCTTCACCTGCTAAAGACGGAAGAGAACGAGCATGTCGAGATTCACGATGTATCGGGCTTCGTGTCGGACAACGTGCTCGGTGCCCTGAATG
>NZ_JANPCD010000097.1:0-2562 GCF_031430775.1 Sandarakinorhabdus sp.
CACCCATGACGCGGACACGACATTCAGCTACACTCCGGCCTCGCAGCTTGCGAGCTTCAGCCGGGACAATGACCTTTATGCGTGGAGCGGTCATTACAAAGTCGATCGGGCGTACAGCGTGAACGGCCTGAACCAGCTGACGACAGCTGGGTCCGTGGCGCTGGGCTATGATGGCCGCGGCAACCTGATCAGCTCGGGCAGCACGACTTACGCCTATACCGCCGACAACATGCTCAAAAGCGCCAGTGGCGGCGTGTCGGCGCAGTATGACCCGGCCGGACGGCTCATCGAGCTGAACCAGTCGGCATCGACCCGCTTCCTGTACCAGGACGATCAGATGGCGGCCGAGATCGCCAATCCGTCAGGCGCGGTCCAGCGCCGCTATGTCTGGGGCGATGGACCGGACGATCGCGGCTCTGTGGGGGCATACACGAATGCCAGCGGCGCTGGCCGGGCTGAATTCTGGGGACAGTTCATTTAATCGACATGGCGCAGCCTTGGGCTTGTCCGACAGTCAGCTTCGCGCGTGTGGCGGCCCCTTGGGTGCCGCACCATCCTGCTTCAAGCCGGCGGCCACGACGCGCAGCCTGCCATCGGGCAGGGGGCGCTGAAGGGTCCGGGCTTCGTTCCATGGCGCATCGAGCCAGGTTTGCCATTCCTCCGGCGTCGTAAGGATGACCGGCATGGTCTTTGGGTGGACGGCGGCCACCTCGGCATTGGGCGTGGTGGTCAGGAAGGCGAAGACATCGGTGGCGACCGGGCCTTCGCTGACCCGGCGCACACCCGTAAAGGCGCAGGCGATGCCGGCGAAAAAGGCCAGCGGACGATCCTCATCCAGCGCAAACCATATCGGCGCCGGCGTGCCTGCCGCCAGGCCATGGCCGGCAGGCGCAGGGCCATGCTCGCTGAAGCTGGTGAATGGCACCAGGCAGCGATATTCCGGCCCCAGCCAGCGCCGCCAGTGCGGGGATGCAGTGTTACGGACATTGGTGATGCCGCGATCCGCGTTCTTGCCGGCGAGCGCAAAGGCCGGACTGGGCATGCCCCAGCGCGCGAGCGCCAACGTGCGGTTCTGCGCGAGCGCCAACGTGCGGTTCTGCGCGAGCGCCAACGTGCGGTTCTGCGCCAGCGCCAACGTGCGGTTCTGCGCCAGCGCCAACGTGCGGTTCTGCGCGAGCGCCACCGTGCGGTCCTCGGACGCTGCATCCGCCGCAGCGCCATGGCGCACGATGGGCGCCGCCATGTCGGGAAAAATCGCAGGCAGCATGGGCAAATTGCCCGTCATGTCCTGCACGGCGCCGGCGAGATCGCGGATCGCCTGTTGGCCGCTGGTCATCGCATAAAGATTGCACATGCCAGCCTTTGTAGGCCGGCACCACTGTGCGGGAAAGCCGGAAGCGCTTGTCCCGGCCCGCTCAGAACACGCCCGGCGGCGGTGCGGCCAGCCACAGATAGGCAATGACGACGGCGGTGCCGGCGACGCCCTGCAAAAAACGGGGCAGGCGAGCGCGAGTCCGGGGACGGTTCAGGTGATTGCGGTGCTGTTCCATAATCCCTCCCAACGGCAGCGGTTGGAAAGGGTTTAACCTGCGCCTTGCGGCAATGCCCGCGCCGACGCCTCCGAAATGGACGGGACCGGCGCGTTAACCACGCCGATTCGGTGCGGCGCCTTCAGGCCGGATGATGCGCCTTGAGCAGAACAGACGTGTCCGCGAGCAGCGCGGGATCGACAACGACGCCTTTTTCCACCAGCGCCTTGCCCTGCACATAATCGCGCGCCGCGTTGACGCAATCGAGCGCGATGACCCGGCCCTGCTTGAGATACACCAGGCTGAAGGCGCGGCCAGCCGGGTCGCCGCGCATCACGGTGGCGTCATAGCCCACCGAAAGGCCAATGGTTTGCAGCCGCAGATCATATTGGTTGGACCAGAACCACGGCACGGCGTGATAGGGCTGCGGCTGGCCGGTGATGGCGCGCGCCACGGTCGTCGCCATGTCATTGGCATTCTGCACCGATTCCAGCCTGATGCACGCGCCGCCGGCAAAGGCGTTTTCATGCGCGGCACAGTCCCCGATGGCAAACACATCGCCCAGTGATGTGCGGCAATGGTCATCGACATCCACGCCGTTTGCGCCCGCCGCACCAGCCGCCAGCAGCGGCGCCACTGATGGCACGATGCCGATGCCGACGATGACGAGGTCGGCTGGCAGGTGCCCGCCATCGGCCAGGGTGACGCCATCGACGCGGGCGCCTTTGCCGGTGAGCGCCGTGACCATGCAGTCGGTCATCAATGTGACGCCGTGGGTGCGGTGTTCGGCGGCGTAAAACTCCGACAATTCTGAGCCAGCCACCCGTGCCAGCACGCGCGGCAGCGCCTCCAGCACCGTGACATGATGGCCCAGCTTGACCAGCACGGCCGCAGATTCCAGCCCGATATAGCCGCCGCCGATGATGACGATGGTGCGCGTGGACGTCAGCTCGGCCTTCAGCGCATCGACATCGGCGCGGCTGCGGATGGCGTGCACGCCGGCAAGATCATGGCCCGCGCACGACAGCCGCCG
>NZ_JANPCD010000098.1:0-11247 GCF_031430775.1 Sandarakinorhabdus sp.
CGCCGTCCAGCTTGGTCGGCGTGAATTCCATGAGCTCACGCCCCAGCACTAGGCTGGCCAGCAAGATGCCGTCAAGCAGCAGGACATACAAAAGGGACACCACGCGCGGCCTGTGGTCGTCATCGGCCAGGTCGTTGGCAAGCGCCAGCCCGGCCGTCTGGGTGATGGCCACCCCGGCGCCAACGAACAGAAACGCGAGCACGGCGCCGATCTCGCCGGGCAACGGACCATAAAGCGCGCCCTCGCCGGTCATCACCAACAGCGCGAACGGCATGATCGCCAAGCCGGCAAACTGCAACATCGTACCCGCCCACAGATAGGGCACGCGCTTCCAGCCCAAAATCGAGGCATGATTGTCGGAACGGTGTCCGACCAGCGCCCGCAGCGGCGCAAACAACAGCGGCAAGGCCACCATGATCGATACTATGGTGGCGGAGAGGCCCAATTCGACGATCATCACGCGGTTCAGTGTCGCGTTGAGCAGCACCAGCGACAAGCCGACCGATATCTGGAACAGCGACAGCCGCAACAGGCGGCGCAGCGGCAACTCGGCAGAGGCGGCATCGGCAAAAGGCAGAAACTGGGTGCCCAGTTTCTGCCAGAGACCGGCGGTCCTGCTGAGCGGCAGCGCCGTCACGCCAGCAACACTTCCTGGGCGTGGCTGGTGTAAAAACCCCGGCTGACACGGATGTCGCGGCCCAGCCGGGCATGCGGCACCGACCGGCTCAGGCGCGATTTGATGCTGGCGTGCGGCACCGGGATGATCGACGGCGACCGGTCGCTCTTGGGAAAGAACTGCCCGATGGCCCGGGCCGTGCGCAACAGCGGCGTGCCCGGCGCAAAGGTGAACAGGAAGCTGTGGCGTGTGCGGTCGGCAAGCCGCGCTGTCGCATCACCGATCTGGTCGGCTTCGTAGTGGATGAGGACATCCATCGAGACGATATGGTCAAAATGGCCATGCACCGGATCGAGCATGTCGCCGGCGAGCAAAGTGATCCGGTGCTTGACGTCCTCGGGCAACCGGTCACGGCCTATACCGACGAGCTGCGGCGACACATCGATACCGACGACTTCGGCGCCGCGCCGCGCCGCTTCGATCGCTAGCATACCGGTCCCGCAGCCGGCATCAAGGATACGCCGGCCGTGCAGATCATCCGGCAGCCAGGACAGCAGCGTGTCGCGCATCTGGGTGCGGCCGGCGCGCACTGTCGCACGGATGCGGCTGACCGGGGTATCACTGGTCATCGCCGCCCAGGCATCCAGCGCCGTGCGGTCGAAATACTGTTCCAGACGGCTACGCTTTGCCTCCCAGCCAGCAGTTTGCTTAGGGCTGTGGGCGTTCATTCAAATCCCAGGAAATCGAAGATATCCCGGTCCTTCATCGGGCGCGCCGGGCATGGTTCGGTGCCGGCCCAGAGCAATGCTGCCAAGCGCTTGTATTCGTGCTGAACCGCCAGAATTTCAGGCGTTTCGTCCATTTCGAACACCGTGCACTTTTTCAGGCGCGAACGGCGGATGGCGTCCAGGTCGGGCAGATGTGCCAGCCGGGCGATGCCCGTGGCGTCGCAGAAACGATCGATTTCATCGGTATTTTCCGACCGGTTGGCGATGCAGCCGGCAAGGCGCACTTCGTAGTTCTTGGACTTGGCGGCGATGGCCGCCATGATCCGGTTCATCGCAAAGATGCTGTCGAAGTCGTTGGCGGTCACCACGATCGCCCGCTCGGCATGCTGGAGCGGGGCTGCAAAGCCGCCGCACACCACATCGCCGAGCACGTCGAAAATCACCACATCAGTATCTTCGAGCAGGTGATGCTGCTTGAGCAGTTTCACGGTCTGGCCAACGACATAGCCGCCGCAGCCGGTGCCTGCCGGCGGGCCGCCAGCCTCGACGCACATGACGCCATTGAAGCCCTCGAACATATAGTCTTCGGGGCGCAGTTCCTCGTGGTGGAAATCGACTGTTTCGAGCACGTCGATAACCGTCGGCATCAGTTTTTTGGTCAGCGTGAACGTGCTGTCATGCTTGGGGTCGCAGCCGATCTGGAGCACCCGCTGCCCGAGCAGCGAAAATGCCGCCGACAGGTTCGACGACGTTGTCGACTTGCCGATGCCGCCCTTGCCGTAAACGGCAAAGACCTTGGCGCCTTCGATTTTCTGCGACGGGTCCAGATTGACCTGAACGCTGCCGTCGCCGTCTCCGCGGCTTTTTTCCAGAATTGCCATCGTTTTTCTCCTTACGCCGCCTGCGAAATGCCTTCGAGTTGATCCTCGATGGCATCGGTAGCGGCATACAATGCCGCCAGCGTGTCTGCATCCGGTTGCCAGTAATTGCGGTCTGCCGCCTCGATCAGCCGATTGGCGATCTTGGCTGCAGCACGCGGGTTCATTTCGGCAATTCGCTGCCGCATGGCGTCGTCAAGCACATAGGTTTCGGTGATCCGGGCATATACCCAGGAATCGACCTGGCCGGTCGTGGCCGACCAGCCCATCGTGGTGGTCACCGCCGCCTCGACCTGCCGGACGCCTTCATAGCCATAGCGTAGCTGGCCTTCGATCCACACCGGATTGAGCGTGCGCGTGCGGGTTTCCAGTGCCACCTGTTCCTGCAAGCTGCGAACCTTGCCAGACCCCTGCGTCTGGTCGCCGATATAAACGGTCGCGCTTTGCCCGCCCTTGGCGCGCGTGATGGCGCGGCTGATACCGCCCAGCGTATCGACATATTGGTCGATGGTGGTGATGCCGAGTTCCACGCTTTCCAAATTCTGATAGGCGCAATCGACAGTTTTCAACGCCGATGCGAGCATGCCGGGGTGCCGCACCGGATCTCCCTTGACGCCATAGGCATAGCCTTTTTGCCGTTCATAACAATCCGCGAGTTCGGCGGGGTCGGTCCAGCCGCCCGAATCGATCAGCAGGTTGACGTTGGCACCATAGCTTCCCTCAGCATTGGAATAGACCCGCAACGCCGCCGTCGCCATGTCGCAACCGTGTTCGGCCTGGTAGGCGAGGCTGTGGGCACGCACGAAATTCTGTTCCAGCGGCTCATCGGCTTCGGATGCCAGCAGCGCCGCTTCGGCCATCATGCGGGTCTGCAAGGGCAGCAAGTCGCGAAACACGCCCGACAGCGTGATCAGGACATCGATGCGCGGCCGGCCCAGTTGTTCGAGCGGGATCAGTTCGGCCCCGGACAAGCGGTTGTAACTGTCGAACCGCGGCCGCGCGCCCATCAGCGCCAGCGCCTGCGCCACCTGCGCGCCTTCGCTTTTCAGATTGTCGGTGCCCCACAAGACCATCGCGATGGATTCGGGAATGCGGCCTGAATCCTGCAGTGCGCGCGCAACGATTCGTGTCGCCTGGGCCGCGCCATCCTTGCAGGCAAAGCTGGATGGCAGGCGGAACGGATCGAAGCCATGGATATTGCGGCCGGTAGGCAGGATTTCCGGCGTGCGAAGAATATCCCCGCCCGAAACGGGCCGAATATAACCGCCATCGAGCGCGTGGATCAGACCGGCCATTTCGTGGTTGGTCATCAGCGCATTGTTGAGCGATGCCAATTCCCGCAGCAGCGGCGTGTCCGGCCGGACGGTGCCGCGCACCAGCCCTTCGATGGTTTCGCGTGGCAGGGGGTCTTCGCGTGTCGAGGCGGTGGCGAGCAGCATGTCGATGCGCGCGTCCTCCGTCTCAGCCGCGCCAAGCACATGCAGGCCTTGCGGAATAAGCTCGCGCTCGATTTCATAGAGGCGCGTCGACAGCAGCGAAACGTCGCTGCCATCAAGATCCATGGCCTGCGCCTGTTCGGCGATGATTTCTGCCAACGGCGCCAGCTCAGCGCTGTCCGGCGGCGTCGCGCGCCAACGTTCGACCGACGCCTTAAGGTCCGCCAACCCCTTGTAAAGTCCGGAATTGGTTAGCGCCGGCGTCAGATAGCTGACCAGCGTCGCGCCCGAACGACGCTTGGCCAGAACGCCTTCGGACGGGTTGTTTGCAGCATAGAGATAGATGTTGGGAAGATCCTGGATCAGCCGTTCCGGCCAGCAGCTGGCGGTCATCCCGGTCTGCTTGCCAGGCATGAATTCAAGGCTGCCATGCGTGCCATAATGCAGGACGGCATGGGCGCCGAAACCGTCGCGCAACCAGCGGTAAAAAGCCATGAACGCGTGCGTTGGCGCAAAACGACCATCGAACAGCAGCCGCATGGGATCGGATTCATAACCGATGGCCGGCTGGATGCCGATGAAGACATTGCCGAACTGCGCGCCAAGGATGAAAACGCTGCGGCCGTCAGATTGGAACTTGCCGGGCGCCGGGCCCCATTCGGCCTCGACTTGCTTCAGGAACGGCTCGGTCGCGACGATATGGTCGGCGCTGACGAAGTCGTGGACATTGGCTTCCTGGCCGTATTTCATGGCATTGCCGCCAATGACACGTTCACGCACCGCGTCGCCGTTTTCCGGCACCTCCACGTCATAACCTTCGGACTTCAGCCGTTTCAAGGTCGCGTGGAGCGATTCGAATACGGCGAGGAACTGCGCCGTGCCCGCCGCACCGCCGTTCGGCGGAAAGTTGAACAGCACGATGCCGATCTTGCGGTCCACCGGGGGCGCCTTGCGCAGCGCCACCAGCTTCAGCATCTTGGCCGCCATGGCTTCGGCACGCTCCGGGCAGCTTTGCATGGCGCGCACGCCTTCGGTGGTCGTCCAGGTACAGCCCCGCTCGCAGCCGGTGCAGGCCTCGCCGCTGGCGTCGCTGCGGCCGCCGAACACCATCGGCTGGGTGCCGCCGTCCAGTTCCGGAATAGCGATCATGATCGTCGATTCCAGCGGCAGCAGCCCCTGGCGATTGGCGCCCCATTGCTGCAACGTCTGGAACTCGACCGGATGCGCGGAAATATAGGGCCGGTCCATCCGCGCCAGGATTTCCTCGGCCGATTTGGCGTCGGAATAGGCCGGGCCGCCAACCAGGCTGAACCCTGTCAGGTTGATGATGGCGTCGACGGTGGGCACGCCGTCCTTCATCATCAATTCCTCGATCGCCGGCCGCGCATCAAGGCCGGCAGCAAACGCCGGGATGACGTTCAGCCCCTTGGCCTCCATCGCCCGGATGACGCCGTCATAGTGATTGGCGTCCTTGCCGAGCACATAGGACCGCAGCAACACCACACCGACCGTGCCGACTGCGTTCCGGCCCTGCGGCAAGTCCGAAACCTTGGTCGACATCCGCTGCGGCAGATCGGGGTGATAGACGCCGACCTCGGGATAATCCTGCGGCGCTTCGACCTTGGTCTTGCCGCGCAGGCTCTTGCGCGGGCCATCGGCATAACGGTCGACCAGCGCCTGCACCATCATGAAGGCATTGTCGTCCGACCCGGCCAGCCAATATTGCAGGGTGAGGAAATAGGCGCGCACGTCCTGCGCGGTTCCGGGCACGAATTTAAGCAGCTTGGGCAGGCGCCGCAGCACCGCCATCTGCGCCGCGCCGGAATTGGCGGCGCCGTCCTTGGACGATCCGCGCAGCTTCTTCAGCCAGCCTAGCGGTCCCTTGGGCGGCGCGTCCATGCGATAGTCGCCCATGCGGGTCATCTTGACGATGTCGGACTGGCTCATCAGGCAGACCATGGCGTCGCAAGCTTCGCGCCGGGCCTCCAGCGCGTCCTTGATCGCCCGGATCTGCTCGTCGAGGAACAACATGGTCACGATAACGATATCGCCCCCGGCAATGTCGGCGCGAGCAGCCTCCAGCTTGCCGTCCTTGTCCCAGTCGGCAGCAGCATGGAAACCGATGGAAATCGGCACATCCGACCGCGCAAATCGCGCCCGCGCCCGGTCGATGGCACCCGAAAGATGATTGTCCAGCGTGATGATCACGACCCGGCAGGCATCAGGGCGACCACCGGAACCGGCGGGGGCGGGATCAACGCGCATAATGGCTTTTTGCCTCGTACAACGTGTCACGGGTAATCACGGCAACCCCATGTTCGGATGCGTAGGTTTCGGTGTTTCGCCGGGCCTTGCCGCGCACGAAAAACGGGATTTTGGCCAATTCCGCAAGTCCGTCGGGGGACCAGCTCTGGCCGCCGTCGGCAAGCGTTGGCTCGGCAGCTGCTTGTGTCGCTTCAGCCGACTCGGGCGCGCCGCGTGCAGCAGTTGGCGCATGATTGCCGCCGCCATGGCCCAGATGGCTCGGGCCGTTGGCGTCGGAAAACTCGAAATCGTCGCGGAACATGGTCAGGAGGTGTTCCTCCAGGCCCATCACCAGCGGGTGCACCCAGGTGTCGAACAACACGTTGGCGCCTTCGAAGCCCATCTGCGGGCTGTGCCGGGCCGGAAAATCCTGGACATGCACGGGCGCGGAAATGACGGCGCATGGAATGCGAAGTCGCTTGGCGATATGGCGCTCCATCTGGGTGCCGAGCACCAGCTCGGGCGAAGCAGCGGCGATGGCCTCCTCGACCGCGAGATAGTCGTCGGTAATCAGCGGCTCGACGCCATAAATCGCCGCCGCGGTGCGAATTTCGCGCGCGAATTCGCGGTTGTAACAGCCAAGGCCGACCACCTTGAAGCCCAGCTCTTCGGCTGCGACCCGCGCTGCGGCAACGGCATGCGTGCCATCGCCGAAGATGAAAACGCGCTTGCCGGTCAGATAGGTCGAATCGATGGAACGCGACCACCAGGGCATGCGGCCCGAATCGCTGGTGTCCGGCGCCGGCAAGCCGGCAGCGATGGCGACTTCGGCAAGGAATTCACGCGTGGCATTGACGCCGATCGGTACGGTTTTCACCGTTTTCTGGCCAAAGGTCTTTTCCAGCCAACGGCAAGCCTGGTCGCCGATTTCGGGATAGAGGCAGATGTTGAAATCCGCCTCGCCAAGCCCGGCGATATCGGTGGGCGACGCTCCCAGTGGCGCCGCGACATGCACGTCTATGCCCATGCGGGCCAGCAACTTGGTCACTTCGGCGACATCGTCGCGGTGGCGGAAGCCCAAGGCCGTCGGCCCGATCAGATTGACCCGGGGCCGGCGGACGCCGTCAAGCGGCAGTGCCCGGCGTGCCGGGTCGGCAAGGGTGCGCACGATCTGGTAGAAAGTTTCGGATGCGCCCCAGTTTTCCTTGCGCGAATAACTCGGCAACTCCAGCGGGATAACCGGACATGGCAGGCCCATCGTCAGCGCCAGGCCGGCCGGATCGTCCTGGATCAACTCGGCGGTGCATGACGCGCCAACGATCATCGCCTCGGGCTTGAACCGTTCATAGGCATCGCGCGCAGCAGACTGGAACAGCTCGGCGGTGTCCTTGCCAAGGTCGCGCGCCTGAAAGGTGGTGTAGGTGACGGGCGGGCGGGCACTGCGCCGTTCGATCATCGTGAACAGCAGGTCGGCATAGGTATCGCCCTGCGGCGCGTGCAAGACATAGTGCAGGTGCCTCATGCCGGTCGCGACACGCATGGCCCCGACATGCGGTGGGCCTTCATAGGTCCAGACGGTCAGCTGCATCGCCTAGACCCTCAGGATGTCGCGGCGGCCAAGCGGCCGGGCAAACAATTCCGCCAGATCGCCGGCCTGGTCAAAACCATGGATCGGCGAGAACACCAGCTCTATGGCCCATTTGGTCGTCAGGCCTTCACGCTCCAGCGGGTTGGCGAGGCCAAGCCCGCAAACCGTCAGGTCCGGTCGGGCGGCGCGCACACGGTCCAACTGCCGATCCACGTCCTGGCCTTCGGAGATAGTGACGCCGGCCGGGATCGCGGCCAGTTCCTCGGCCAGATGCGCCTTGTGCAGATAGGGACTGCCGACCTCGATCAATTCCATGCCCATTTCACTATGCAAAAAGCGCGCCAGCGGCACTTCCAGCTGCGAATCCGGCATGAAGAAGATGCGCTTGCCATTCAACTGAGCGGCATGATTGGCCATGGCCCGCTTGGCGCGCTCGCGCCCCGGCGCCACGACGGCGCGAAAATGCATTTCATCAATGCCGAACGCACGCGCAGCGGCATGCAGCCACGTCGTGGTGCCTTCGGCGCCGAACGGAAACAACGACGGCAGATGCACCGCGCCACGTTTTTCCAGGGCCGTCGCCGTGTCTGCCAGAAACGGCTGCGCCAGCAGGAAACGGGTGCCCGGTCCAACCGGCGGCAGTTCGCCCGAACGGCGCGGCGGCATGCAATCGACGCGGGCGATGCCCATATCGGCAAACAACTGGCGGAATTGGTCTTCAACGACATCGGGCAGGCTGCCGACGATCAGCAACTGCGTGGGCGCCGTTTCGGGCCCGAGCCCAGCCCCGACCGCAGCCCCGAGCGCAGCCATGCCCGGCACCATCGAAGCGAGACAGGCGTCTTCACCCTGGGTGAAGGTCGTTTCGATGCCGCTGCCGGAATAGTTCAGCACGCGCACCTGCGGGTTGAACCGCTCGTTCAAGCGGACGGAGGCGCGCGACAAGTCCAGCTTGATGACCTCGCTGGGGCAGGAGCCGACCAGGAACAGCAGCTTGATGTCGGGCCGGCGGGCGAGCAGCCGCGTGACAACCCGGTCCAGCTCCTCATTGGCGTCGGCGAGACCGGCGAGGTCCTTTTCCTCGATGATGGCAGTGCCGAAACGCGGCTCGGCAAAGACCATGACACCGGCGGCCGATTGCAGCAGATGCGCGCAGGTGCGGCTGCCGACGACCAGAAAGAACGCGTCCTGTATCTTGCGGTGCAGCCAGATGATGCCGGTCAGCCCGCAAAACACTTCGCGCTGGCCGCGCTCGCGAAGCACGGGGGCCGCATCGCACGAGGCAACTACGGCCGTCATGCCGCAATGGCCGCAGCTTGAGCAATTTCGGGCGCCTGCGCGGCTTTGGCTGCCATGTCGCCGCCTGCCGCAGCAACCTGGACATCGGGCGACTGCACCTGGGCAGCCGAACTGGAAAGCCGGGCCTGACGCAACTTCCAGACGAACTGGGCCGCGTTGATCACATAGGCGAAATATGCGGCGAGCGCCGTCGCCATAAGTTGGGTCGGGGTGGCGATGCCGGCGAACAGACCGAGCAGATACAGCGAGTGAAGAACGATCACCAACATGGAAAACACATCCTCCCAAAAGAAGGAATCGTGGAAAAGATACTGGCCGAACACGACTTTTTCCCAGATCGCGCCGGTGACCATGATTGTGTAGAGCGCCAGGGTCTTCACAACCACCGAGGCAACCGCAAGGTCATAATTTTCGCCCGTCCTGAGATAGTTGACGACGAGATAGAGGCTGACGCCGAATATCAGGAATTGCACCGGCGCAAGGATCCCCTGCACCAATGTCCAGCGCGTCGAATCCCGCCGGACACGCTCTTCCGGCGTGTACAGCGGCCGCGCTGCCGACCCTATTTGCCCGTTTTCCAAGGCGATTTATCCATTCCCCAACCAACACGAACCCTATCATCACGTTACCATGTGTCAATCTGGCTTTACGCCGGCTGATGCGTGGCTTGTCGGGATGAACGCGCCGCGGGGCCAAGTCCCGCGCCGCGCAGGCTGACGCCTCGCACAGGCTCAGGCAGCGACAAATTGTCACCGTCGGTTCAAGGTGATAGGAGGGGGAGAGTGACGTTTCTCGGGCAGGGAAGACGGCGGCAGACATGGACATGCTTGTAGCAAGAATTGCGACAATCGAAGTTGATGCGGCGCCGGCCACGCTCGACGCCGGCGCACAGCGGCCGGTCATTTCACCTGGCGCGACCGAAGCGGTTGTTTCGCCTGCTGCGACCGATGCGGTTGTTTCGCCTGCTGCGACCGAAGCGGTCATGGCCCTGCTGCCACCCGGCGTGGCCGAACGCGCGCTCTTGGCCAGTGCCGACATCATATTGATTATCGGCGAAGACGGCGTGGTCAGCGCAGCCCAGTCAGGCGATTGCTGTGCCGCGAACGCGATGGATGCTGCCTGGGTTGGCCTGGCCTTTCCGGGCCGGGCCTTTGCCGACACCGTCATCACGGCCGACCGCGGGCGCGCGGCCGGCCTTGCCGGCCAAGGCCGCAGCCGAACTACACTGCGGCACGGAAATGACCATGCGGACGTCGCCATCGAATGGCAGCTGACCGAAAGCCTCGGCATGGGCTTTCTGGCTATCGGTCGGCTTTGTGCGCCGCACTTGGCCGCTGCCGGCTCGCTGAAGGACGCAGTCCGCGCTGCGACAGACCGCGTCGAGCGCGCATGCATCCTGTCTGCGCTTGAACTGGCGGGCGACAACCGGGCATCGGCAGCGGAACTGCTCGGGCTGTCACGACAGGGACTGTACGCAAAGCTGCATCGCCACGGCATTGGCAAAACCGGGGGCAAAACCGGGGGCAAAACCGGGGGCAAAGCCGGGGGCAATGCGAGGAATACCGGTGAACGCCCGGACGCTGGCGACATTATCGGCTACACCTGACGCCGCACGCGCCGCGTTGACGCGCGCCCCCCTGTCAACCTAGGTTGACACAATGAACATGGCTACCTCCCTCGCGCCGCAACGCATCGTTCCGCGCGCCCTTCCGAGGGCGCGGGACGTGCTGGAATTGCTCAAGCCCGTCACCTGGTTCCCGCCAATGTGGGCTTTCATGTGCGGCGTCGTTTCATCGGGCGTGCCGCTGGCAGACCGCTGGTGGCTGCTTTTCGCAGGCGTATTGCTGGCCGGGCCGCTGGTGTGCGGCAACAGCCAGGCGATCAACGATTGGTTCGATCGCCATGTCGACGCCATCAACGAACCCCATCGTCCGATCCCGTCGGGCCGTATCCCCGGCCGCTGGGGACTCTATATCGCCTGCATCGGTTCGATCATCAGCCTTGCAGTGGGCTTTGCCATCGGGCCGGTGGTGGGCTGTGCCACCATCGTCGGCGTCGCCATGGCCTGGGCCTATTCGGCGCCGCCCCTGCGCTTCAAGGCTGATGGCTGGACGGGGCCGTTCGTGTGCGCCATCGCCTATGAAGGGGTAAGCTGGTTCACCGGCGCCGCAGTGATGGCCGGCGGCGTACCCGACAGCCGCATCATCTGGGTGCTGTGCCTCTATTCACTGGGTGCTCACGGCATCATGGTGCTCAACGATTTCAAGGCGGTGAAGGGGGATGCCCAGTCCGGCGTCAATTCGCTGCCGGTGCAGTTGGGGGAACGAAACGCCGCCGAAGTGGCCTGCTGGACAATGGCGCTGCCGCAGGTGGTGGTGATCATCCTGCTCGCGCGCTGGGGCCTGCACTGGCCATCGGCGATGGTGGCGTTTTCGCTCTCCATGCAGGTGGTGCTGAT
>NZ_JANPCD010000099.1:0-20977 GCF_031430775.1 Sandarakinorhabdus sp.
GGGTTGATCAGCTTGACGCCGCGGATGGCCTCGAGGCTCGCTTCGAAGCGGATGCCTTCATCGACCGTGTGGCTGCGGGCTTCGCCTTCGTGGGTGGTGACATCGACGGCGACAATCTCGGCATCAAAGGCACCGCCGCGCGAGGCCTGCGCGGCCTTGCGCTGGCTGTGATAGCCGAATTCATCCATCATGTCCTTGGTCAGGCCGTGTTTGTCGGCGATCATTTCGGCGCCGGCAAACTGGCTGAACTGGATGCCCGGATAGCGTGCAGCGATGCCCTCCCCATAGGGCATGCCCATGCCGGCCTTGAACGGCAGCGATACCGGCGTTCCCATCGGCACGCGGGTCATGGATTCCACGCCGGCAGCGATGACCACGTCCATCTGGCCCGACATGACGGTGGCGGCGGCAAAGTGCAGCGCCTGCTGGCTTGATCCGCATTGCCGGTCAACGCTGGTGCCCGGCACCGATTCGGGCAGGCGCGACGACAATACGGCGTTGCGTGCCACATTGGTCGATTGCTGGCCGGCCTGGCCGACGCAGCCCATGATGACATCCTCGATCAATGCCGGATCGGCGCCGCAGCGTTCGACCAATGCATCGAGAACCTTGCCGGCAAGATCGGCCGGATGCCAGTCGCGCAGCATCCCGCCACGGCGCCCCCCGGCAGTGCGCGCAGCGGCGACGATATAGGCCTGGCTCATGGTGACTGGCTCCTGTGCGTGCAGATTCGCAACGCCGGGACTTTACGCCAAGCCCCCGCCCCGGCAATGACGATTCAAAATGAGAGGGAGCCGCGAGATGCGCATTTTGGGGATGATCTTGCTGGCATTGGGCTGGAGCACGGCGATGCCAGTGGTTGCGGCGCCCGCCAAGCCGCCTGCAAAGCTTGCCGCCAAGGGGCCGCTGAGGCCGCTTGCCAAGGCACCGGCGAAACCCGCCGCACCCACGACCCTGCCCGACACGCCCCAAGTGCAGGCGGTGCGCCGCGCCTTCCGCTTTGCCTTTCCGATCTATGAAATCATGCGCACCCGGGGCTTGCAGCTTGGCAGGGCCGAGGCGGCGGGCTTTTCGAACGCCGTAAATGCGCTTCTGCCGCGCCTGACGCTGGCCGATGCCACGACACGCGAGATCACGACGCCCAACAACGACACGCTTTATGCCTCGGCCTGGCTCGACCTGTCACAAGGCCCGGTGGTGTTCAGCGTCCCTGCCCTGCCCGGTCGCTACAATTCGGCGGCGCTGATGACCGTGACAAGCGATGTCGTGGCGGTGCTTGGCACGCGCACGGCGCCGCAGGGTGGCCGCTATGCCATTGTCGGGCCCGGCTATACCGGCCCAGCGCCATCAGGCACAGAACTGGTGCGCAGCCCGACCAACCAGGCATGGCTGCTGGTGCGCGTGGTGGTGAACGGCAAGGACGATATTCCGGCGGCATCACAGGCGATCCTGTCATACACGATGGCCGGGCCGGGGGCTGTGCCGCCGTTTGCGCTGGCGACACCGCCGGCACCTGATGGCAAGGCGTTCCTGTCCGTGGTGAACGCCGTGATCGCCGCATCCGGCAGCAGTGACCTTCAGGCAAAGCTGATGGGCATTGCCGATACCGGACTGGGCCGCGACTGGGATGCGCTGACGCCCGATGCGCAGGCGCTGTGGAACCGCGCCATACCGATCATGACGCGCGAACTGCGCGGCGGCCTGGCCGATATCGGCGGCACCGTCGATGGCTGGTCCTATCCGCCGTTCAATATCGCCGAATATGGCGACGATGATGATTTGCGCGCCAAGGTGGCATTGGGCGGGCTGGCGGCGCTGCCGCGCGTCGAGGCCGTGTATCTGTCGGCCCGCAGCGATGCCACCGGCGCGGCGCTGGATGGCAGCAAGTCGTGGCGGGTGCGTATTCCGGCGGGTTTGCCGCTGCAGGCGTTCTGGTCGCTGACCATGTACCAGCAAGAGGCGGACGGCAGGCTGTTCTTCGTGCCCAACCCGCTCGATCGCTTCGCCGTCGGTGACCGGTCGCGGCACCTGCGGCCCGACCGCGACGGCAGCACCGAGATTTTCGTGCAGGCGCAAAAGCCGTCTGGCGAACGCGTCGTCAACTGGCTGCCGGCGCCGGGAGGCAAGTTCGTGCTGGTGTTCCGGGCGTATCTGCCAAAGGCGCCGCTGCTGGATGGCAGCTTCCGGCTGCCGCCGGTCATCGAAGGCGAGATGATCCCATGAGCGGGGACACCACACGCGCCGGCAAGCACATCATGCTGGATGTGCTTGCCTCCGAAGGCGTGGAATTCATCTTCGGCAACCCCGGCACCACCGAACTGCCGCTGCTCGATGCCTTTGTCGTCGAGGACCGCATCCGCTATATCCTCGGCCTGAACGAGGTCGTGGTGATGGGCATGGCCGATGGCTATGCGCAGGCGACCGGCAAGCTGGCGGTGTGCAATCTTCATGCCGCGCCCGGCCTCGGCAACGCCATGGGCATGCTCTACAATGCCGCCAAGGCCGGTGCGCCGGTGCTGGTCACAGCCGGGCAGCAGGACATGTCGATACGGCTGACCGAGCCATTGCTGTGGGACGATCTGGCCACCATGGCGCGGCCGCTGTGCAAATGGTCCTTCGAAGTCGCCAGCATCGCCGAACTGCCGCGCGCCCTGCGCCGCGCCGCCAAGGTGGCACTGACCGCGCCGACCGGCCCGGTGTTCCTGTCCATTCCCGGCGATGTGCTGACGGCGATGGCCGCCGATGATCTTGATCTAGGCAGCCCGACCCGCATCGGGCCGCGCATTCGCGGTGATGCCGATGCGATTGCAGCGGCAGCCGCGATGATCCGCGCGGCGCAGCATCCGGTGATTTTTGCCGGTGATCATGTGGCCAAATCTGGCGCACACGCCGAACTGGCCGCCTTTGCCGAAGCAGTGGGTGCGCCCGTTTATCTTGAGGGTATGGCCAACACGGCGGCATTTCCGACCAACCATCCGCTGTATGCCGGCACGGTCGCGCGCATGACCCCGGCGCTGCGGGCGGTGATGCAAAGCCATGACCTGCTGATTTCCATTGGTGCCGATCTGCTGACGCAAAGCCAGGCCACGGGCGTGGAAGCGCTGGCACCCGGCACGCCGGTCGTGCACCTCGACGACGAACCATGGCAAATCGGCAAGAATTTTGCTGCCGCTGCTGCCATACAGGGCGATGCGCGCGCGACACTGCCGGAACTGACGGCGCTGCTGGAAAGCTGTGGCGCGGTGCGGGTACCAGGCATTGCCGCCGGAATCGCGGCGGCGCGCGCCGACCTGCTAGCCCGCGCCGATGCGCTGACCGGCGACATGCCGATGCAGCCGATGCCGGTGCTGAAACTGCTCGGCGAGTTGATGCCCGATGATGCCATTGTCATCGAGGAACTGCTGTCATCAGGTATGAACACCGTGCGGCAGCTGGTGCCGGCAACGCGGCCTGACAGCTGGTTCGGCATGCGCGGCGGCGGCATCGGCGTTGCCCTGCCGCAAGCGGCGGCCATGAAGTTGGCACATCCGAACAGGCCGGTGGTGGCGCTGACGGGGGACGGCAGCGTGATGTATGCCGCCGCCGCGCTATGGACCATGGCGCATTACAAGCTGCCGGTGGTGACGGTCGTGTTCAACAACAGCAGCTACCGCATCTTGAAACAGCGCACGCGGGCAATCGGCGACCATTCGGCGCGCACGGGCAGCTTTGTCGCGATGGACCTGACCGAGCCGGCGATTGATTTCCAAGCGCTGGCAGCGGCGCACGGCGTCAAGGCAGTGAAGGCCGAAACGCTGGACGCAGTGCGGTCGGCGTTTGTCGCGGCACTGGCAAGCGACACGCCCACGCTCATCGAAGTGCCGGTCGCGCGCGAGGCCTGAACCTTTACAACCGCGCCGCATGCCAGTGCAGATGGTCGGCAACGAAGCTTTGCACGAACCAATAGCCGTGGTCGTAACCGGCATGGCGGCGCAAGGTCAGCGCGATACCGGCACGGGCGCAGGCGGCTTCGAGCAATTCCGGGCGTAGCTGTGTTTCGAGGAAGTTGTCGGCCGCGCCCTGATCTACCAGCAGGTCGGGCAGCCGCGCGCCGGCATCCATCAGGGCACAGGCGTCATGCGCGGCCCATGCCGCCGGATCATAGCCAAGATAGGCCGGCAACGCCTTTTGTCCCCATGGCACCTGCGTGGGCGCAACAATCGGCGCAAACGCTGAAACGCTCTTGAACCGACCGGGGTGTTTCAGCGCGAGGGTGAGCGCGCCATGCCCGCCCATCGAGTGGCCGGTGATACCCTGCCGGGCCATGTCGGCGGGGAAATGCGCGGCGATGAAGCCAGGCAATTCGTCGATCAGCCATGCCCGCATCTGAAAATGCGCTGACCAGAGTGTAGCCGTAGCATCCAGGTAAAAGCTCGCGGCCTGCCCCATGTCCCAGGCCGGGTCGTCGGCAACGCTTGTCCCGCGCGGCGAAGTGTCGGGGGTGATCAGCATCAGGCCAAGCTGCGCCGCCAGCCGCTGCGCGCCCGCCTTGATGGCAAATGTTTCCTCGTTGCAGGTCAGGCCGGCAAGGCACCACAGCACCGGGAAAGGCCCGGCGCCGGGGGGCGTGAACACGCCGAAACGCATGGGCGTGCCGGTAGCGCTGCTGGCATGACTGTGGAAGGACTGGGTGCCGCCGTGGCAGGCGGCTTGGCCAAGGATTTCGGTCTGTGTCATGAAGCCTTGTGCGAGGTTCAACCCGCCTCGGACTGGGTGGGATCAGCGTTTTTTATGGTATAGACGTCCTTGACATAAAGATAGAAAAATCCGAACGAAATGATAAGGATAACCAGTCCTATCACCGGCGATGAGATCTTGGCGATGCCCATGATCTCGACATCATTGTTCGTCGCGCCGGCACGGCCAAAGCCGAAGAACTGCAACCCTGCAAACGCCAGCCCCGAAAAGGTCAATACATACACGGCTATGGCGGCGGCCTCCGTCCAGAATTGGTGGCGGCGATACATCATGGCGTTGTAGCGGTGGACCTCGACGTTGAAACGCATCGCTTCGGTGGCGGCGTCCAGCGAGGCATCACAAAGCGCCACGCCCTTTTCGCCCAAATCAGGCCTTGCCGGGCACACCCCTGCAGGGAGCAGCGCCGGCGAAACCCGCGGTCCGGCATCCGGCCGCACCAGGCCGGCGGCGATCTCCACGGCAGTAGCCGCATGAGCCGGCAACGCCAGCACCATCAAGAGCGTCGCGAAGAACAGACGTATCATGGCTTTTTCTTGGTTATGCTGACGTCATCCCCCAGCACAATGCGAGCAAAATCAAGCGCAAGCGCAACTTCGGGGCAAGCTTCTTTGGCGGCCTTTTCCTCAAGCAGTTTGACGGTTTGCCCATTGAGCAACCCCATCAGCTTGCTCTTCATCTGCGCCGTCTGCTCGGCATCGAGCGGCGCCGGGCAGGCAGTTGCGCTGACGGGATCAGCCATCGTGACTGGAGCGGCTCTCATGACTGGAGGCGACAACAGGACCTGAGGCTGCGCAGGGGTTAAGCACACCGGGCAGGGCACCCCGTTGCTGTCCACAGGCCTCAGGACATCAGCCAATTCCGACTTGTGGTTTTTCGGCGGTCGCTGTGCGGCTCCCTTGATCAGATCCTGCTGGGCGAAAGCAGAGGAGCCGGTGCATATGGCCACCGCCAAGAACAAGGCAACAGAATTGCGCATGGTTCATCCCCACTTCAGGGGTGGAGAATAACATGAGCCCCGGTCGATTAGAAGACCACCACGGTTCGGATGCTTTCGCCCGAATGCATCAGGTCGAACGCGGTGTTGATCTCCTCCAGCGGCAGCACATGGGTGATCATCGGGTCGATCTCGATCTTGCCGTTCACATACCAGTCGACGATTTTGGGGACATCGGTGCGGCCGCGCGCGCCGCCAAAGGCGCTGCCCTTCCAGACGCGCCCCGTCACCAGCTGGAACGGCCGGGTGGCGATTTCCTTGCCGGCCTCGGCAACGCCGATGATGATGCTCTCGCCCCAGCCGCGATGGCACGCCTCAAGCGCGGTGCGCATGACATCGGTGTTGCCGGTGCAATCAAAGGTGTAATCGGCGCCGCCATCGGTCAGAGCGACGAGATGTGCCACCAGATCGCCGGACACGTGCTTGGGGTTGACGAAATCTGTCATGCCGAAACGGCGGCCCCAGGCCTCGCGATCGGGGTTGATGTCAACGCCGATGATCTGGTCGGCGCCCACCATGCGCAGGCCTTGCAGGACATTGAGGCCGATGCCGCCCAGGCCAAAGACGATGGCGCGGCTGCCCGGCGTCACCTTGGCGGTCTTGACCACGGCGCCGACGCCGGTGGTCACGCCGCAGCCGATGTAGCAGGCCTTGTCAAAGGCGGCATCGGTACGGATTTTGGCGACGGCGATTTCCGGCAACACGGTGAAATTCGAGAATGTCGAGCAGCCCATGTAGTGAAAGATGGTCTGGCCCTTGTAGCTGAAACGGCTGGTGCCGTCGGGCATCACGCCCTTGCCTTGCGTGGCGCGGATGGCGGTGCACAAATTGGTCTTGCCCGACAGGCACGACTTACATTGCCGGCATTCGGGCGTGTAGAGCGGGATGACATGGTCGCCGATTGCAACCGACGTGACCCCGGCGCCGATTTCGCGGACGATGCCGGCACCTTCATGGCCCAGGATCGATGGGAACAGCCCCTCGCTGTCCTTGCCTTCAAGGGTGTAGGCGTCGGTGTGGCAGATGCCGGTGGCCATGATTTCGACCAGCACTTCGCCGGCGCGCGGCCCCTCCAGGTCGACCTCGACGATTTTGAGCGGGGTGTTGGGTGCAAAGGCGACGGCGGCGCGGGTCTTCATGGGTCGGTTTTCCCTGTTCGTGTCACGCTGTCCTAGCGGCAATTGCCGGGCCGCCAAACCCTCAATCTGGTGGCCGCCCTTGCTTTTTGAGGCTGTTCGGGCCATTGGGCAGCCGCAAGGTAACAACTCCCGGGCCGCATGCGGCACGATTTGCGAATATCCAAGGATATCTGATGCAGTTTTCCACCGTCTCCCGCGCATTCAAGGCCTGATATGCCCAAAGAAGAAGTCATCAAGATCGAAGGCGAGATCACTGAAATCCTGCCTGATGGCCGGTTCCGTGTCCGCCTTGAAAATGAACATGAAATCATCGCTTACACTGCCGGCAAGATGCGCAAGAACCGCATCCGCTCCATCGTCGGCGACCGCGTGCATGTCGAAATGACCCCCTATGACCTCGACAAGGGCCGCATCGTCTTCCGTGAAAAGACCGCGCCGATGCCCATGAACCAGCGGCGGTTCTTCCGCCGTTGATGACCGCCAAAGGCTGACCAGCGGCGGTTCTTCCGCCGTTGATGACTTCCGGCAGCCGAACCCGCAGCGGGGCGCGGCAATGCCCCGCACTGGCGGACCGTGCCTTGCCGGGGCAAGTCCGCCGCCATGGCATTTCCCCCGATCAAAAGCCGCGCCGTCCCGTCTTCGCGCCTGGCGCGGCTGGCCGGCTTTGGCCGCATCGCCGGCGGTCTTGCCGGATCGGTCATCGGCGGCGGCGCCGGGCAACTCGTGCGCGGCCAGCGGCCCAACCGGCCCGGCTTGCTGCTGACACCCGGCAATGCCCGGCGACTGGCTGACGAACTGTCGCGGCTGCGCGGTGCGGCCATGAAGATGGGCCAGTTGCTCAGCATGGATGCCGGCGAGTTGTTGCCGCCCGAACTGTCCGACATCATGTCGCGGTTGCGTGCCGATGCCGCGCCTATGCCCGATGCCCAACTGGAGGGCGTGTTGACGGCGGCATGGGGCGCGGGCTGGGAAGCGAGGTTCCAGCGTTTCGACCGCAGGCCCATCGCGGCGGCATCAATCGGGCAGGTGCACCGGGCGATGACGCATGATGGCCGCGACCTTGCCATCAAGGTGCAATACCCCGGCGTGCGCGCCAGCATCGATGCAGATGTCGACAATGTCGCGACGCTGATCCGCATGTCGGGCTTGCTGCCCGCCGGCCTGGACGTGGCGCCGCTGCTGGCGGCCGCAAAACAGCAATTGCATCAAGAGGCTGATTACACGCGCGAGGCACAGTGCCTGGCCCAGTTCGGCGCGCTGCTGGCCGGCAATGCCGGCTTTCAGGTGCCGGCTTTGATGGCGGATCTGTCCACCGACACAGTGCTGGCGATGGAGCATGTCGGCGGCGTCGCCGTCGAAAGCCTGGGCGCCCTGCCCCAGGCGCAGCGCGATGCCGCGATCAGCCAGTTGCTGTCGCTTGTGCTGTCAGAGTTGTTCGATTGGGGCGTCATGCAGACCGACCCCAATTTCGCCAATTACCGTTATGACCTGAACAGCGGCCGGCTGATCCTGCTCGATTTTGGTGCGACCCGCGATTTGCCGGCCGCGCTGGTGACCGGCTATCGCGCCATATTGCGAGCCGGGCTGGCCGGTGACGAGACAGCGATCACCACCGCGCTCATGGGCATGGGCCTGATAGCTCCACAGGCTTCGCCCGCCATGCGCGCCGCCATCTTCGCGATGGTGGAGGATGCCTTTGCACCGCTTCGTTCAGGCAGCGTATTCGATTTCGGCGCCACCGACATGGCCATGCGTCTCAAGGACCAGAGCATCGCATTGGCAGCCGAACGGGCGCATTTCTCGGTGCCGCCGGCCGATTTCCTGCTCGTCCAGCGCAAGTTCGGCGGCATGTACCTGCTGGCCAGCCGCCTGAAGGCGCGGGTGAATGTCGCGGCGCTGATGGCGCCCTATCTTTGACGGCGCCCCTTGGCTCGGTAGTCCAGCGCAATCTCGCTGTTGGCCGGCACGGTGACCGTCCATGTCGGCGTGCCGTCGCGCTTGCCGATGCGCGGGCGGGTCGTGATCAGTCTTTCGTTATCATCGATAAAAAGCGCGACTTCGGCGGTGACTTGCACATTGCGGGCGTTGGTCAAGCGGATGTGATACAACCCCGCCCTGTCAGCATCCTCGCCGGTCGATGCGCGCACTGCGTTGCTTTGCCCGGCCCTTATCTCGATCTCCTCGCCGATGGCGGCATCGCGCACGTCGTCCTCGCCGATCAGCATCGGCGCACCGCCCACCGTTTCGAACAGCGCCACTTTGCCCGAGGGCAATGGCAGGCCCAGCCCGCGCGCCGCGTCGTTTTTCAGGCGCAGCAGCAAACTGGCCTGGATGTCGGTTTCGGCATCGCCGGCCGTGAATTCAAAGCGGTGGATGGCGGTGAACGGCACGGCGCCCTGCGTCATCAGCAGCACCTGTTTCTGGCCGCGCGCCGCCACATCGGTCGCCTGCGGCACACGGTAGAGCTTGAGATCACCCAGATCCTCGCGCACCGCCTTGTTGCCGGTGACGACGATCTGGGAAAGTTCATCGGACATCATGGCCACTGCGGGCGCCACCATCATTTCGCGCATCAGCATGGGCGGTGCCGGCAAGGGGATGGCGGTGCCTGCGTTCCACGGCCAGCATGAGGCGGTGAAATCCCCGGCGTCCGGCACGGCATCGGCAATTTCGGCGTCATGCTCCACCCGCCCGGCGATGACCTGCGCCTGCGCCGCCGGGAATCCGGTGCCATTGCCATTGGCCAACGTCAGCCACGCCGTAATATCCAACCCCCGGCCATCAGGACGCACCTGCGCCACATAATTCGCCGCCCAGTCAAAACCGCGCGCCAGATAGGACAGCGTCACCTTGGCCGCCACCGGCCTATCGCTGCGCGCCGTTACCGACAGGGTCGGCTTGGCGGTCAGTCCCGCTGGCAGGGAGGGAAACACCAGCCGTTCGGGCAGGCCGCTACAGCGCAGCGCCTCGAGCCCTGCCGCGGTTTCCAACATTGCACCGCCATCGGGGCCGGACCGGATGATGGCCGGCACCCGCGTCTCGCGCCCCGTGGCGGTGTTTGTGCGCACCAGGGTCACCTGCTGGCCCAGATACGCCGCCATCAGGCCCGCCGGAGACAGCAGGCGCGCATCACGGTTTTTTTCCACCACCCCTGCCGGCAAGCCCGCGACGACCGCCGATACCGAGATCATGCCGTCCGCCACCCCTTCGAACCGGATGACGGTTTCACCGGCCGGAATGGTGATGGTGCGGGTTTCGCTGATCAGCGCAAAACCTTGCAGGTCATCAAGATCGATGGCCCCCCCGCTGCGGCCAGGCGGGCGATAGATGCTGACCGACACAGCCTCGGGCGCCGGCGACACGAACGTGCCGGCTGCGGATGGAGCCGCCAATAGAGCAGATGCAAGCAGCGCCGGGGCCAGCAACAGCCGCATCAGTATTTCGTTTCGAACGTCGCCGTCACTTTCACTTCGCCATTGGCCGGCACCGGCACGCGCCATTCGACGGTATCGGCATCGACGCGGCGGCTGATGAGGCTTTCGGTCACGATCTTGCTTTCGCCCCACAGGCCGGTCTGCGCGAGATCGACTGTTACCGGCGCCGCGCGGGCATTGGTGATCGTATAGCTCATGGTCGTGCGCCAGCGGGTCTTGCCCATTTGCTCGCGCACTTCGGCGACCGGCTTGACCTTGACGTCAAAGGCCTCGCCGGTGCGGATCGCCAAGTCGGACCCCATCGGCGTGTGGCCGATCTGGTTTTCGCCGATGAACTGCGGCTGGCCGCGCGCGTCGCGGGCATAGACGCGCACCGTGCCGGCGGGCAGCTGGTCACCCAGCCCGCCGGCGGACGCGTTGCGGAACTTGATGACCGTGGCAAAGGATTGCGGGTCAGTCTGGGTGGCCAGCCAGCCGACGCGATATTCATAGGCCTTGCGCGCCTGCACGCCGCGCGCATCAAGGAAGCTCACCTGTTTGGTCTGGCGGTCGGCGATCGTGGTGCGTTCCTGCAGCGGATACAGGTAATAATCCCCCAGCTGTTCACGGTCATTGCCCTGCGTTCCGGCCGCCACCAAGCCGCGCGGCGCGCCCCGCCCCCCGTTGTTACCATTGGGATTGCTGCCATTCGGGTTGCCAGCCACCAGCAAGGTCTGCGCGGCCTTGAACGTCGTGCCCGATGTGTTGGTCAGCGTGATCCAGCCCTGCATATCCATGGCGCCGGCGGTTTCATCGAACAGCGCGACATAATCCGCCTTCCAGCCGAGGCCCGAGGTCAGATAGCTCAACCTTGCCGAATGCGGCCCGGCCCTTTCGGCATCGACCGTCACCGAGAGCGTGGGGCGGGCGCGCAGGTTTTCGGGCACGCGCGCAAAAATGACCCGCACCGGGAGGCCGTCATCGCGCAGCACCTCGATACGGTCGCCGATCTTGAGGACGACGCCGCCATTTACGGCCAGCACGGTCGCGATTTCGCGAGTTTCGACGCCGGTGGCGGGGTTGATGCGCACGATGGTGACATCGCTGCCCACCGCCTTTTCCATCATGGTGTCGGGCGACAGCAGGTCATAATCGAAATTCTGTTCGACAATGCCGATGCCGGCGGCGGCCAGCGTCACCGTTTCGGGGCGGATGCGCGCCGAAACGTCCTTGAATTCCTGCCGGCTGCGCCCGGCGGGCAGATCAAGCCGCCGGCTGTCCTGCACCAGGGCCAGATCATCATTGTAGATGGTGATGGCCAGGCCCGGCGGTGCCGACTGGGCTGTTGCAGCTGCGGACAGCGCCATGGCAGGAAAGACACAGATAACGGGAAGGACAAATATCTTCATGACTCAAGCCTGGCACGGGCCGCAGGCATTGTCGATTGCTCGCTGCAAACCGGCAATTGGCCGATATTGGCCACAGCATGCCTTGCATTGTTTTACCATTTCGCTGTAGCAAGGTGCCATGGCTGACTATCGCGTTACCAAAGTGCAAACGCTTCCAGGCTTGGCCGGAAACGTCATTGACAGGCTCAGCGGACCTGGCTGGACCGATACTGCACACAATGTGCTGGGGCACCTGCAGCGCAGCGCCCACCGTTTTTACATTGAATCAGCGGCAGGCAGGCTCTGGCTGGCGCCGGACCCGCGCGACGACACAGCGGTAGTCGCAACGCGCGAGGATGGCGTGCCGGTGGCAATCGATGATCTGCCGCTTGTCATCGACCAGCAGATGACATCGCCGCTGCCGCGCAAGATACGCGGTCTCTGGCAGCGTTTCATCGATGCGGGATCGCAGTTGTAGGACAGCTCAGTATCGAACCCGGTCGCCCGGCTGCAAGCCAATGCGCTGCGCCTCGCCGAGATTCAGTTCGATGACACCCGCAGCCACGCCGCCCGACGGGATCAGTTCGCGCGTGAAAGGCTTGCCGCGTCCGATGCTGATGACACGCCCGCCCGACGAATAGAAAATCAGGTCCAGCGGCAGCTCCGTGTTTTCCATCCAGAACGTCGCGGTTCGCGGCGGCACAAACGGAAAGATCATGCCCGAGTCGCGCCGCATGGCCTTGCGGAACATCAGCCCGCATTCCTGATCGGCAGGCGACGCCGCAACCTCGACCCGGTAGCTGAATTTGCCCTTTGCCGTCTGGAACACCGCCTTGCCAAGCCTGAGGCCCACACTCGGGCACGCCGCCATGGCCGGGCTGGCCGCTCCGAACGTGCAGGCGGCCAGCATGGCCAATGCAACAGGCGCCCGCACAGGGTTTTTCATGCAGAGGGTGCCTCGGTGCCGACTGGAGCTTCGATGACGACCGCTAATGGGCCCTTGTGGCCGGGGGCGACACGCGCCCGCAGCAACTGGCCGGGGAGAAGTTCGACGAGTCCGGCGCGGCGTACGGTTTCCATGTGCACGAATATATCTTCATCGCGGCCAATACGCACGACAAATCCATAGCCTTTGAGCCGGTTGAACCATTTGACCGACACATCCTCATATTCGCCGGCCGCCGCGATCATCGCCTGCGGGTTCACGCGGTCGGCGGCACGCGCAGCCGCCGTTTCCGGATCCGGGCCAATTGCAGTGGACAGATCAATGTCCGTGATGCGCTTGGCCTGGCGGCCACGATCGCGCGCAATGACCTCGCAGGTCAGGGTCGCGCCTTCGGGCAACGTGCGTCTGCCGATGTCGCGAACGACGGTGAAATGCACCAGAATATCGGCGCCCTCACCGCTGGCCGGCACCATGAAGCCATAGCCCCGCACCGGGTCGAACCATTTGACCGTGCCGCGAACGATGACTTCCTCGGCGGGCGTGCCCACCTGAACTGCTTCTTCGACTCGCATCTCGACCCCCGTCAGGAACGCAACCGACTATGACATTAATGCGACATTCTTGACGGATCAGCCCATGAGTCAACCACGATTTGACATTTTAACCGTCAATTCTTGCTGCCCCGTTGGAATTGCAAGGCTTGCAAGCCTATGGGAAGCTGGAATCGGGCATTGAAACAGACATCAGGGACGCGCGAACATGCAACTGGAAGGCGAAGTCAGCATCGGGGCGGCACGTGACGCTGTCTGGGCGGCGCTGAACGATTCGGATGTGCTGGCACGCTGCATCGATGGCGTCGAAAGCCTGACCCGGGTTGCATCGGGAAGCGGCGAGCAATTCGAAGGGCGAATGAACGCGCGCATCGGTCCGGTGCGTGCCACCTTTGCTGGCACAGTGAGACTGGAAGATGTCGTCGCACCACAAAGCTACCGCCTCGTCGGCGAAGGCAAGGGAGGTGTCGCCGGATTTGCCAAGGGCAGCGCCGATGTGGCGCTGGTGGAAACGAGCGCCAATAAAACGCTGCTGACCTACCGCGTGGAATCCAGCGTCGGGGGCAAGCTGGCCCAATTGGGTGCGCGGCTCATCGAAGGCGCCGCAAAACAATATGCCGAGACGTTTTTCGCCCGGCTCAAGGCCGAACTTGAAAATCCGACGGCGCCAGCCGAAGCCGAGGCAGTTCCTGAAACCATCCCGGTCGGTCCTGCCGCGCCAGCCACGGGACTGGCGCCGGTAATCTGGGGCGGCGGGCTGATCCTGGTCGTGGTGGCATTTCTGTTCTGGCAATGGGGCTGAGGTATGGCCGGGCCGGATGATCTAGACACGCTCGGACAGGCCCGGCGCTGGGCAGCGGACGGCCATGCGGTCGCGATTGCCACCGTCATCGAAACCTGGGGATCGGCCCCGCGACGCACCGGCAGCCATCTGGCGGTGCGCGGCGACGGGCTGTTTGCGGGATCGGTCAGCGGTGGCTGCGTCGAAGGTGATGTCATCATCGCTGCGCAGGACTTGCTCGGCGCGGGCAGAGGCGCCGTTCGGCTGGACTATGGTGTTGCCGATGAAACCGCCTGGTCTGCCGGTCTGGCGTGCGGCGGGCGCATCGCGATTTTGGTGCAGCGGCTGGCCGGCGATGGCTTTTCCCCAGCCTTGATCGCCGCGCTTGAGACAGCCGCCGCTGCTGGCGAGAGCGTCACGCTGACAACCGACACGGCCAGCGGCCAGACCCGGATTGCCGAACCGGGCGAGACTGCGGGTTTTGTCCGCGCCTATCCGCCGCCGCGCCGGATCGCGATCATCGGCGCCGTTCATATCGCACAGGCACTGGTGCCGCTGGTAAAGGCACTGGGTGTCACGCCAACAGTCATTGATCCGCGCGGGCTGTTTGCGGCCGATGCCCGTTTTGCTGGGCTGGATCTGGACCGGCGCTGGCCGGATGAAGCGCTGGCGGAGTGGCGGCCAAACGCTGCCAGCGCCGTCGTGGCGCTGACCCATGATCCCAAGCTGGACGATGCGGCGCTGGCCGAGGCGCTGCGGTCGCCGGCCTTCTACATATCGGCGCTCGGCAGCCGAAAGAACCATGGCCTGCGCCGCGAGCGACTGGGCGCCATGGGCTTTGACGCCGCTGCGCTTGACCGCATCCATGGCCCCGCCGGGCTGGCCATCGGCGCGGCCGACCCGGTAGAAATCGCGCTCAGCATCGCGGCCGAAATGACGGCGGCCTGGCGCGGTGCGCCACTTACTGGTGATTCGCGCGGCGCGCTAATGCCCCGCGCATGAAATTCGGGCCATTGCCCGTGTCATCGGCTGCGGGGCACCTGCTGGCCCATGGCTTGACGATTGCCGGCCAGCGCTGGGCCAAGGGGCATCTCCTGAGCGAAGACGATTGTCGCCGGCTGGCGGGCGCCGGACTGGCCGAAATCTTTGTCGCGCAATTGGCGCCGGGCGATGTGCCCGAAGATGTCGCAGCGTCACGGCTGGCAGGCGTGCTGGCCGGCGATGGGCTGATCGTGCTGCCGGCGGCGCATGGCCGCGCCAATCTGGCAGCCCGAGCCGATGGCGTGTTGCGGCTGGACCCGGCCATGGTCGGTGACGTCAACGCGGTGGACGAGGCGCTGACGCTGGCGACGCTGGCAGACGGCGCCCGCGTTGCGCGGGGCGAGATCGTCGCCACGGTCAAGACCATCCGCTATGCCGTGGGTGCCGACAGTTTTGCAGCTGCGATGATGGCGGCGGCCCCAATTGACGTGGCGGCATTTGTTTCGCGCCGTATCGCCATCATCGCCACCACCTTGCCCGGCACCAGCGACAAGGGCCTGGCGAAAACGGCGCGGGTGACACGCGCACGGGTACAGGCACTGGGCTGTGACTGGCAGGAGTTGCCGCCATGCGCCCATGAGGCCGGGGCGCTGGCAGCGGCTATCGCGGCGGCAGACGCCGACATCATCCTGATCGCAGGCGCGTCAGCCACAGTGGACCGGGACGATGTAATTCCAGCGGCCATCGTGCAAAGCGGCGGCCACGTCGAGCGGCTGGGCATGCCGGTCGATCCGGGCAATCTGCTGTGCCTCGGATATGTGGATGGCCGCGCGGTGATTGGCCTGCCGGGGTGTGCGCGCAGCCCGAAACGCAATGGCTTTGACAGCGTGCTCGAACAACTGGTTGCCGGGCGCAGGGTGCTTGGCGCCGATATTGCCGCAATGGGCGTCGGCGGATTGCTGCCCGAGGCCGAGCGACCACAACCACGCGCCGGCGCTATCGCCGGGCCGGTCGGTGCGGTCGTTCTGGCGGCCGGGCGCTCCAGCCGCATGGCCGGACCGCACAAGCTGCTGGCAGTCTGGCAAGGCAAGCCATTGGTCGCGCATGTCGTCGATGCCATCATGGCCGCTGGCCTGCCGCCGCCGGTCGTCGTGCTGGGCGCACGCGGCGATGATGTGCGCGAGGCATTGGCAGGCCGCGAGGCGCATTTCGTGTCCGCGCCAGATTGGGAGGATGGGCTGGGCCGCAGCCTGGCTGCCGGTATCGGCGCCGTGCCCGGTGACTGGGCAGCGGCCCTGGTCTGCCTGGCCGACATGCCGCGCATCGAACCCGAACTGATCGCCGCCATGGCCGCAGCGCCAGGCGATGTTGCGGTCCCGGTCTGGCAAGGCAGGCGCGGCCATCCTGTGCGCTGGAGCCGGGCGCATTTTCCGGCGCTGCGCGCGCTGGCCGGTGATGCCGGCGGCAAGGCCCTGCTCGCGGGGCTGGAACTGACCGAAGTGCCGGCGCCGAGCGACGCAATTCTGGACGATATCGACACGCCCGAGGCACTGGCAGCGCTGCAATTGCGCCGCTAGGATGCCGGCCAGATACAGGAGCAAACCGATGACAGCCCCCCAAAGATCAGGCCCGATAAATCAGGCAATGATCGCACTATATGACCGGTTCACGCATGACGGCAGCCTGACGCGGCGGGACCTGATGGATGGCCTGACCCGGCTGGCCGGCAGCAGCGCTGCGGCCCTTGCGATCCTGCCCTTCATCGAAGCCAGCGCCAGCGCGGCGTCGCGCACGCGCCCGGATGAGCCCGGGATCATCAGCCAGCGGATCCAGTGGCGCAGCGACAGCGGCCGCACGATGTTCGGCTATCTGGCCATGCCGGAAAGCGGTGTGGCACGCGCCCGCAAGGTCATGGTCATCCACGAAAATCGTGGACTCAATGAGCATATCCGGGATGTCACCCGCCGGCTGGCACTGTCGGGCATGGTGGCGCTGGCACCCGATTTCCTCAGCGCGGCCGGAGAAACGCCGCGAACCGGCGATGGCACCAATTCGGCCGATGACATTGCCCGCGCCATGATCGGCCAGCTTGATCGCGGCATGGCCGTGTCGGACGCGCTGTCGGCGCTGATGTTCCTCGATTCCTATTCGACCGGACGCGGCAGGCCAAAGGCCATGGGCTTTTGCTGGGGCGGCGGCATGGTGAACCAACTTGCAGTCGCAGCAGCCAGCAAATTGGACAGCGGCATCGTCTATTACGGTCCGCCGGCCGACCCGGCCGATGCAGGCCGGATCAAGGCCCGCATGTTGTATCATTATGCCGGGCTGGACACGCGCATCAACGCCATGGTGCCGCCATGGGAAGCCGCATTAAAGTCTGCCGGCGTCGGTTTCGAAAGCCATGTCTATGCCGGAGTCAACCACGCCTTCAACAATGACACCTCCGAGGCGCGTTACAACGCCAGCGCCGCCAGCCTGGCATGGAGCCGGAGCCTGGCACTGCTGGCCAGTTGAGCGTGCAATTGCCTGAAAGGGTGCCAGCATGAACGGTGCAGCCATTGTCATCGGAGCCGGCGATGCCACCGGCGGCGCGATTGCGGCGGCGTTTGCCCGCACGGGGCTGACAGCGGTACCGGTCCGGCGCACGACCGCTGCGCTGGCGCCGCTCCACGACCGGATCATCGCCGAAGGCGGACGCTGCCTGCCCATCGGCGCGGATGCCCGCGACGAAGACCAGATGATCGCCCTGTTCGACAGGGTGGAGGCCGAGGTCGGCCCCGTCGAGGTCGCGGTGTTCAACATCGGCGCCAATTCGCCCATGAGCATTTTGGAAGAAACGCCGCGAAGATACCGGAAAATATGGGAAATGTGCGCGCTGGCCGGGTTCCTGACCGGGCGCGAGGCGGCGCGGCGCATGGTGCCGCGCGGGCGGGGCACGATCCTCTTCACCGGCGCGACTGCATCCGTGCGCGGCAGTGCCCGGTTTGCCAGCTTTGCCGGCGGCAAGCACGCCTGCCGGGCACTGGCGCAGAGCATGGCGCGCGAACTGGGGCCAATGGGCGTGCATGTCGCGCACAGCATCATCGATGGCGCCATCGACACTGCCTTTATCCGCGACAATTTCCCTGACCGCTATGCCGCCAAGGCCGATGATGGCATCCTCGACCCCGAAGCCATTGCGGCGGCCTATGTGATGCTCCACCAGCAGCCGCGCACCGCATGGACGCACGAGCTTGATCTCAGACCCTGGTCCGAACGCTGGTAAGGAGCCAAGCACATGCCAAACACCATCGAATTCCTGTTCGACGTGGGTTCGCCCACCGCCTATCTCGCCTGGCACCGGCTGAAGGGCGTCGTCGCCCGCACCGGGGCGCCGCTGGTGCCGGTGCCGATCCTGCTCGGCGGCGTGTTCAAGGCCACGGGCGGCATGCCGCCGGGCGTTGTCGCCGCCAAGGGCCGCTGGATGAACGAGGACATGGCGCGCTTTGCGGCGCGAGATGGCATCACGCTGGTCATGAACCCGCAGTTCCCGGTGAATACCATCACGATGATGCGGATTCTGGCGGGGCTGCAGGATGACGCGCGCTTTGCTGCCGTCACCGACACGCTGTTTGCCGGCATGTGGCAGCAGGCGCGCGCGATGGCCGACCCGGCTGTGCTGGCCGCGACGTTGACGGAAGCGGGCCATGATGCGGACGCGCTGCTGGCGCTGGCGGGCAGCGACACCGTCAAGCAGCGACTGATCGCCAACACCCAGGCGGCCATCGCACGCGGCGTCTTCGGCGCACCGACGTGTTTTGTCGCCGGCCAGATGCATTTTGGCCAGGATCGGATCGACTGGGTCGAGGCGGCAGCGGCCTGAAACGGAAAAGGCCCGGCAGGTTTCCCCGCCGGGCCGATTTCGTGCTCCGTTTGTGCGCCGGATTAGCGGCGGTCGCCCATGAAGCTGAGCAGGAACTGGAACAGGTTGATGAAGTTGAGATACAACGTCAGGGCGCCCATCACGGCCGCCTTGCCGGCGAAATCGCTGCCGGCAACGTCCCAGTACATGTCACGCAGGCGCTGCGTATCGTAAGCGGTCAGGCCGGCAAACACGAGCACGCCAGCCATGTTGATCAGCAGCTGGAAGCCGCTGGAGCCGATGAAGATATTGGCAACCATGGCAATGACAAGGCCGATCAGGCCCATGAACAGGAATTTGCCGAACGCCGACAGGTCACGCTTGGTGGTGTAACCATAGAGGCTGAGCGCGCCATACGTAGCAGCGGTGATGAAGAACGTCTGCGCCACCGAAGCGCCGGTATAACGCACGAAGATCGTCGACATCGACACGCCCATGACGGCGGCAAAGGCCCAGAACATCGCCTTGAGCGAAGATTCCGAAAGGCGGTTGATGCCGAAGTTCATCACGAGGATCATCGCCAGCGGCGACAGCATGGCCACCCAGCCCAAGATGGTCGGGCGACCGACTTCGTTGAAGAACACGGCGTTGAGCGCCGGCGTGCTGAACACCAGCAGTGCCACGATACCCGTGAGCAATACGCCCGACGCCATGTAATTGTAGATCGAGATCATGTATGCGCGCAGCCCGGCGTCCACGCCGGCGGCGTCGCCAGCCTGGGCCCGAAAGGCATCGAGCCGGGGGTCCATCTGATTGGCCATTAAAACCTCCTGTGAGCGGCAGGGATTGCCGAACAACAGACACAATATCGTGCATCTGATGACAAGTTTCAATGACCTGCGGTGCCGCAGCGTTACCGGTGCGTCACAATTCGCGCAGCACCGCGTTGGGCCGCGCCGAAAGCGCCCGCCAGTTGCCGGCCAGCCCAAGCAGCACCGTCACCGCGCCGCCCAGCAGCACGGTTGCCGCCACCGGCAGCCATTCCGGTTGCCATTCCAGCTTGAAAACCTGGGTGACGACAAACCAGCCGGCAAAGCCGCCCAGCGTCATGGCAAGGCCCGACACCACCAACGCCAGAAAACCATATTCGGCCAGTGTCGCCAGCGCCACCTGGCCCCGCGTGGCGCCCAGCATCTTGAGCAACACGGCATCATAAGTACGCGCCTGCGCGCCGGCCGCCACCGCGCCGACCAGAACGGCAATACCGGCAGCGACAGTGACACCGGCAGCGGCACGAATGGCCGCCGACAATTGCCCGAGCAGTTCCTGTACCTGGCCGAGCACGTCCTTGACGCGGATGGTGGACGCCGTGGGAAAATCGCGGGCCACGGCCGCAGCCACGGCCCGTTCGCGCGCCGGCGGCACGGTCAGCGTCGCCATCCACCCGTGCGGCGCAGATTCCAGCGTGCCGGGTGCAAAAAGTATGGCGAAATTGAAACCGAGCGACTGCCAGTTGATCTTGCGGGTGCTGGCGATGGTGGCTGTCACTTCGACGCCCAGCACCGACATGGTGATGCTGTCACCGATCTTGAGGCCCAGTGCGCGCGCCGCATCGTCGTCAAGGCTGACCAGCGGCGGGCCGGCATAGTCCCGTGGCCACCATTTGCCGCTGACCAACGTGTTCGATGACGGCAGGTCGGCGGCATAGGACAGGCCGCGATCGCCGCGCAGGATCCATGCTTCGGGCGGCGCGTTCAGTTCGGCAACCGGCACGCCCTTCACGGCTGTGACCGGCCCGCGCAGAGACGGCGCGACGGTCATTTCGGCGCCGGGCGCAGCCTTCGCGATGGCGGAGCGGAACCCGGCAAGACCCTCGTTGGGGATATCGATGACGAAAAAACTCGGCGCCCGGCCTGGCAAAGTGCGGTTGATCTGCCCGGCCAGATTGGTCTCTATCACCGACAGGGTCGCGAACAGGCTCAGGCCCAGCCCCAGTGCCACAATCAAGTTGCGCGTCGGCGCGCCGGGCCGATGCAGATTGGCCAGCGCCAGCCGCGCCAGCGTGCCCGATGGGCGCGGCGCCCGCGCCGCCAGCCAGCGCACCAGCGCCGCCAGCAGCCACAGCAGCGCAATCAGGGCCAGCGCACCGCCCAGAAAGGCAATGACGAACAGCCGTTCTTCGGCAACCAGCACGGTCAATGCGATG
>NZ_JANPCD010000100.1:0-19945 GCF_031430775.1 Sandarakinorhabdus sp.
CGACTGGACGCTGGCCATCCATGGCGGATCGGGCACGATGACGCGTGAGCGGATCGGAGAGGGCGCTGCATATCGTGCGGGCCTTGCCGCCGCCCTCGAAGCCGGACGGGCCGTTTTGGCCGCAGGCGGCTGCGCGCTCGATGCTGTCGAAGCTTCGGTCATGACGCTTGAGGATGATCCGCAGTTCAATGCCGGTCGGGGCGGCGTGTTCACCGCCGAAGGGTTCAACGAGCTGGATGCCGCGATCATGGACGGTGCCGCGCGGACTGCCGGTGCCATCGCCGGTGCGACGCGTACGCGCAACCCGATCCGCCTTGCCCGCGCCGTGATGGAACACAGCCCGCATGTGCTGCTGGCGCGCGAAGGCGCCGATGTATTCTCGCTTGAACAGGGCCTTGAACAGGTCGATCCGGCCTGGTTTCGGACCGAGGAACGCTGGCAGGCCTTGCAGGCGATGAAGGCGGCGGCGGCACGCGGTGAACCGTTGTTCGACAAGGCGCTGAAATACGGCACAGTCGGCGCCGTGGCGCGCGATGCCGATGGCCGGCTGGCAGCAGCAACCTCGACAGGCGGGCTGACCGGCAAACGCTGGGGGCGGATTGGCGATTCGCCGCTGATCGGCGCCGGCACATGGGCCGACGACGCCGTGGCCATTTCCGCTACCGGGTCGGGCGAGGATTTCATCCGCATCGCCGCCGCCCATGAAATCAGCGCCCGCGTGCGGCTCTGCGGCGAAAAGCCCGATGTCGCCGCGGCCGCTGTCATCGCGCAGTTGAAGGCGCTCGGCGGCGATGGCGGCATTATCCTGGCCGGCAGCGACGGCAGCATCGGCTGGTCGTTCAACACGCCCGGCATGTTCCGCGCCTGCGTCACTGCCTCCACAAAGCCGATAGTGGCGATATTCGCCGACGAAGGCTAAACAGTCTGCATGCCTGCTTCGGAGCGCCCATAGATGTCCATGCCTGTCCAGTTCCAGAACCGCCTGTCGATCCCGGTCATCGGGTCGCCGCTTTTCATCATTTCCGGGCCTGAACTGGTCATGGCGCAATGCCGCGCCGGCATCATCGGCAGCTTTCCCAGCCTCAACGCCCGGCCATTGGCGCAGTTCGAGGAATGGTTGCAGCGACTGAATACCGAGCTTGGGCCAAACGATGCGCCCTATGCGGTCAACCTTATTGTCCACAAGTCCAACGACCGGCTGATGGACGATCTGGCGCTGTGCGTGAAATACAAGGTGCCGCTGGTCATCACGTCGCTGGGCGCCCGCTATGACGTGAACGAGGCGATCCACAGCTATGGCGGCATCGTCATGCACGATGTCATCACGAATGCTTTCGCGAAGAAGGCTATCGAAAAGGGCGCCGACGGCCTGATCGCGGTTGCCGCCGGCGCTGGCGGCCATGCCGGCACCACCTCGCCGTTTGCGCTCATCCAGGAAATTCGTGAATGGTTCGACGGGCCGCTGGCGCTGTCGGGCAGCATCGCGACCGGCGACGCCGTGCTGGCGGCTCAGGCCATGGGCGCGGATTTCGGCTATATCGGCTCGGCATTCATCGCGACCGCCGAAGCCCGCGCGGCACAGGATTACAAGGACATGATTGTCGATTCCAATGCCGTCGACATCGTCTATTCGAACCTGTTCACCGGCGTGCACGGCAATTATCTGCGCCCCTCGATCGTCAAGGCCGGCATGGACCCTGACAATCTGGCGACCAGCGACCCATCCAAGATGAATTTCGGCAGCGGCGGCAATACCGAAGCCAAGGCCTGGAAGGATATCTGGGGCTGCGGCCAGGGCATCGGCGCGGTCAAGGCCGTGCTGCCGGCTGGCGAACTGGTTGCCCGGCTGATCCGCGAATATGACGGCGCCCGCGCCCGGGTCATGGGCGGGGCGCCAGCTGCTATGGCCGCCGAATGAACGGTCCGGACATCTCGGCACGCGCCCGGCGCTTTTGGGTCCTTGGCGTCATGCTGACCGGCATCGCCAGCCAGTATTGCCTCAATTTCGGGATTTGCGCTGTTCCGCTTTGACTGGTGTTGGCGGATGCTGTGCATGGGGGTAGACTGTTGGCCCATCAGCAAGGCCTTGCCCCATGGACCTGTCCGTCAGCCTTGAAACCCTGTGCCGGATCATCCTGCGCGCCCGGGAATATGAGGCGCTGATTCCCGACACCGACCCGGACGAAGGGTCGAACCCCAGCGACGATGGCAATGTCGATGCGATTGAGGATGACGGGGATAATCCGGCCGAAGAGGAATTGCGCGCCATTGCCGGTGACCTGGCCGAAGACGAGCAGGCCGAAGTCATCGCGCTCGCCCTGATCGGCAGCGGGCGCTACGAAGCCGAAGAATGGGCCGAAGCCCTGACCGACGCCGCCGAGGAAGCCGATGACGCAGCCGACTGGATGCTGGGGCAGCCGACCTTCAGCACCGATCTCGAGGCCGGGATGGCGGCGTTCGGGCTAAGCTGTGATGGACTTGGTACGCTGGCTTAGGCGATCAGAACTGTACAATCAGCGCCTGACGACCCGCTCGGCCCCCGACGCGCGCTTGTCTTCGGTTGGCGCAGCACGTGATTTCACGCCAAGCGTGATCAGCAACGAGGACGAGACGAAGATCGACGAATAAGTGCCGATGATGATGCCGAGCACCATAGCGGCGGTGAAGCCGAAAATAACGTCCGGACCAAGGATCAGCATGGCGACAAGCGCCGCAAGCAGCGTCACCGATGTCATGACCGTGCGCGGCAGGGTCTCGTTCACCGACAGATCGATGATCTGGCCGATTTCCATCTGCCGGTATTTGCGCAGGTTTTCGCGGATACGGTCATCGATGACGACCTTGTCGTTGAGCGAATAGCCGATGATGGTCAGCACGGCAGCAACGATGTTGAGGTCGAATTCCAGCTGCGTCAGCGCGAAAAAGCCCATGGTCACCACCACGTCATGCACAAGCGCGACCACGGTCGAGATACCGAAATACCATTCGAACCGGAACCAGGTGAACAGTGCGACAAACAGCATCGACAAGCCGACAGCCCATAACCCGTCGCGGATCAGCTCGCCCGACACCTTGCCCGACACGCTTTCGACGCGGCGGAAATTGATGCCGTCGTAATTGGCCTTGAGATCGGTCTGCACCTTGGCAACAACGCGCTGCACAGCGGTCTGGTCGCCCTCGGGTAGCGGCAGCTTGATGAGGATCGTGGTGGCATTGCCGAATTCCTGCAGGGCCGATTGGCCAACGCCGATATTATCGACACGCGTGCGCAGCGCATCCAGCGCAGGCGGCTTGGTGAATTCGACTTCCATGGTCAGGCCGCCAACAAAATCGACGCCAAGGTTCAGCCCGCGTGTGGCCAGCAAGGCGCCCGAAGCCAGTGTCAGGATCAGCGTCAACGCAAATGCGATGAAGCGCATCCGGACAAAGCCGATGTTGGTGTTGTCGGGAACAAGTTTCAAAGGCATCGGGCCGACCCTTAAATGCTGAGCGATGCGGGGCGGGCAGACGTCAGCCAGCGCGCCACCATAAGCCGCACGATTGTCACGGCGGTAAACACCGACGTCGCGATACCGATCGACAGCACCACGGCAAAGCCCTTGATCGGCCCGGAGCCGAACAGGAACATGATGATCGCCACGATGATGTTCAGCGAATTGGCATCCCAGATGGTGCGCGTGGCCTCACGGAACCCTGTCTCGACACAGGTGGCGACACCGCGACCTTTTCGCTGTTCCTCGCGGATGCGCTCGTTGATGAGCACATTGGCATCGACGGCCGCACCGATGGTCAACACCATGCCGGCAATGCCCGGCAGCGTCAGCGTCAAGCCGCCCGCCGACATCACAGCCAGGATGAGGATGACGTTGATGACCAGCGCCAGCACGGCATAGACACCAAATCGGCCATAGCTGAGGACCATGAGCGCCGACACGGCCAGCACGGCAACGATGCCGGCGATTGACCCGGCGCGAATGGAATCGGCGCCAAGATCGGGGCCGACGGTGCGTTCCTCGATGACCTTGAGCTCTACGGGCAATTTGCCGGACCGCAGCAGGATAGCCAGTTCATTGGCGCCCTGCACAGTGTAGTTGCCCTGGATGATGCCGGCGCCGCCAAGGATGGGCTCGTTGATGTTCGGTGCCGAAATGACGTTGCCGTCGAGGATGATGGCAAAGGGCTTGCCGACATTTTCGGTTGTCGCTTGGGCAAAGCGGCGCCCGCCGGTGGAATCGAAGCGGAAGCTGACAGCCGGTGAACCATTCTGGTCGGTCGTCACCTGAGAATCGACCAATTGGTCACCCGAGATGATGGCCCGGCGTTTCACCACCACGGCGCCGCCATCGATATTGGGCAAGATCTGGCTGCCGGGAGGGGCGCGGCCCTGCGCCACTTCCTCAGGGTCGGCTGCGGTATCGACCAGCTTGAATTCCAGCTTGGCGGTCTTGCCGAGCAATGCCTTGAGCGCCGCAGGGTCCTGCAGGCCAGGAACCTGCACGACGATGCGGTTGCTGCCCTGGCGCACGATGGTCGGCTCACGCGTGCCAAGCTCGTCGATGCGCTTGCGGATGACTTCGACGGCCTGGGCCATGGCATTGTCGATGGAGTTGGCCACGCCGCTTTCGGTTTCGGCCATGACCACTTCGCCCGGCGCTGCGCCACGGCTGACATCGACATCGCGGCTGCTGCCGACGCCGATGGGTGCAGTTACCTTGGTCAGGACCGCGATGGCAGCGTCAAGGCGCGCCGGGTCAGTGACGACAAATCGCAATTTGCCGCCAGCAAGCGACAGGTCGGTAAACGCTATGGCGCCGCCGGCCGCCTGGCGAAGTTCGCTGCGGACCGTGTCTTCAAGGCTTTCGAGCTTGGCCTTGCGGACATCCTCGGTGGTCGCTTCGAGCATCAGGTGCGAGCCACCGCGCAAATCGAGCCCGAGGCTCAACTGCTTGTCGGGCAGGAACGATGGCATGCGGCCATTCGGCACGAAATTGGGCGCTGCGAACAGCACGCCAAGCGCGACCACAAGCGCAATGCCCCAGATCTTCCACTTCGGAAAGTCGAGCACGGACGATCAGGCTCCGGTGACTTTGGCAACGTCGTTCGCCGGCGCTGCCGTGCCGCGCGTCTTGACCTCGGCCAGCGTGGATTTCAGCACGCGGAACTTCATGTTCGGCCCGGCATCAACCTCGACTTCGGTGTCGGTGACGCGAACGGCCTTGCCGATGATGCCACCGCCGGTGACCACGTCATCGCCCTTTTTTACGGCGTCGATCATGGCGCGGTGCGCCTTCATGCGTTGCTGCTGGGGGCGGATCATCAGGAAGTAGAAAATACCGAAGATTGCCAGATAGGGCAGGAAACCGATCAGCGCCGCTGTTCCGCCAGCGGCTCCGCCTGCGGCAGTGTTGGCAGCCTGTGCATAGGCCGGGGAAGCAAACATGGGTCAGGCTTTCTTGGGCTGAGGGCGGATGCCCGTCGCGGTTGCTCTAAACGACGATGGCGGGGGTTGCAACAATATGGGCAAGCACACTGGTCAACGGGCGCTCTGGCGCGCTACCGGTGGGTCATGGATGACATCGCCCGCATTGCCGACGCGCTTGAACGCATCGCCCGCCATTTGGGCGCCGTGCCCGATGACCGCACCGACGCAGGCCACGGCCATTGGTTCACCTGGTCGGATGCCGGGCTGATGCCTGCAGTGCCCGCACGCACGGCGCCGCTGACGCTGTATGTGGGGGTCGATGCGCAAAAGGCTGCTCTGGCCGCGAACATGGCCCGACATGCCGCCGCCCTGCCCTCCCATGACGTGCTGCTGTGGGGCTCTCGCGGGATGGGCAAGAGTTCTCTGGTACGAGCCGTGCATGCCGACCTTGTCGAAAGCGGCCATGATACGGCGCTGGTGCAACTGGCGCAGGATGACCTTGCCGGGCTGCCCCTGTTGTTCAAGGTGCTTGGGGCTGTGAACCGGCGCTTCACGGTTTTCCTGGACGATGTGTCTCTTGGCGCCGACGACGGTCAGGTCCATGCGCTGCGCTCGCTGCTCGATGGCGGCGTCAGTGCGCGGCCGGACAATCTGCGCCTGATTGTCACCTCCAACCGCCGCAACCTGGTGCCGCGCAGCATGGCCGACAATGATGCCGATGCCATCAATCCGCGCGATGCTCAGGATGACAAGCTGGCGCTGGCCGACCGCTTCGGCCTCAGGCTGGGCTTTCACGGCTGTGACCAGACCGACTATCTGGCGATGTGCAAGGGCTATGCACACGCCCATGGCCTGGATTTCGACGCAGCAGCCGCGCTGGCCTTTGCCGCCGGGCGCGGCGCGCGTTCGGGGCGCATTGCATGGCAGTTCACTGTCGAACAGGCCGGTGCCGCAGGTCGCATGCTGGCCTGAAACTGCTCTGGCCTGATGAACGCCAGACTAAGAAACGACTCAGTTTTCGTTCAACCAGCTTGAGCCATGGTCAGCCTGTCAACACAGGAGGACCAAATGGCGATTACCCTGCTTCGACTGGCACCGCTGCTGGCGCTCGGCCTTGCCGGCCTGTCGGCACCGGCTGCGGCCCAGAACTGGAACAGCAATAGCTGGAATGGCGGTGGCTGGAATGGCGGCGGCGATGTCCTTCGCACCCGCTGCGAAAGCTGGAATTGGCGCGACGCTCATTGCCCGCTGCCCGGGCCTGTCGCAGGCGTGCAACTGCGCCGCGTGTTCGGCGGCGATTGCATCGAAGGCCAGACATGGCGCTGGGACCGCAATTCGATCGATGTGCGCGGAGGTTGCCGGGCCGAATTCTTCGTGCAGACCGGCGGCGTGAACGGCGGTGGCTGGAATGGTGGCGGCTGGAACGATGGCGGCTGGAATGGCGGGGGCTGGAATAGTGGGGGCAATTTCCGCACCATCCGCTGCAACAGCTGGAATTGGCAACCGGCGCGGTGCCGGGTCGATATACGCCGCGGCGTGCAGATCGTCCGCATTGATGGCGGCCGCTGCATCGAAGGACGCAGCTGGGGCTGGGATCGCCGCGGCATCTGGGTACAAGACGGCTGCCGCGCCGTGTTCCGCATCGGCTGACGGCAAGCGGCGTCCGGAGGCACAGCCGGGCGCCGCCTGCGACACTGGCGGTCAACAGTACGGGTTTGCCAGCCGGCGTGTGGCAACGCTATGACAGCGATGCACTCCTGATGAAAGTTCCCCCGTGACCCTGGTTCGCACCGCCTGGCATGTGCTTGTCGGCATCAAGGACTTTCTTGTCCTGTTGCTGCTGGTCCTGTTCTTCATCCTGCTCTGGGCGGCCTTGTCGGGGCGTGGTCCCCTGGGCGTGCCCGATGGTTCGGCGCTGGTGCTCGATCTCGACGGCGTCCTTGTCGATCAAGCCAGCGAAGCATCGCCTGCCGAGGCGCTGGCCGGCGGCGCCGGGGCCGAGATCGAGGCGCGCGATGTGATCCGCGCCATCGATACGGCGGCAGACGACAAGCGCATCAAGGCACTTGTGCTCGATCTCGACAGCTTTGCCGGCGGCGGCGCAGCCAATCTGGATTCGGTCGCCGATGCACTGCGGAAATTCAAGAAATCCGGCAAGCCGATCAATGCCTGGGCCACGGCCTATACAGATGACGGTTATGCGCTGGCGGCACAGGCCGACAAGATCTGGATGAACCCGCTGGGCGGGGTGCTGCTCACGGGTCCGGGCGGTTCGAACCTGTATTTCAAGCGGGCGCTAGAAAAACTGTCAGTCGATATCAACGTGTTCCGGGTCGGCACTTACAAGGCCGCCGTAGAGCCGTTCACGCGCGGCGAAGCATCGCCGGAATCGCGCGCCGCCGACCAGGCGCTGGTCGACAGCCTGTGGCAGAGCTTTGTCGGCAACGTGAAAAAGGCCCGGCCAAAGGCTGATCCCGTCGGATTTGTCGCCCAGCTGCCGCAGCGGATGGGCGCCGCAAAGGGTGATCTCGCGACCGCCGCCCTGACGTCCGGGCTGGTGGACTTCATCGCCCCACATCAGGATTTTGATGATGCGATGATCAAGCTCGTCGGGACAAGTGAGAAGCCGCGCAGCTATGGCAGTTTCAACGGCGTGGGCCTGAACCGCTATCTGGCTGCCACCGGGGGCGCCGTGCCTGGCACTGGCGATGCCATTGGCGTTGTCTATGTCACCGGCAATATCGTCGATGGCGAAGCGCCGCGCGGCACGGCAGGCGGCACCACGATTGCACGCGCCATCGCCGACGCCCTGGACGAGAATGACGATATCAAGGCGCTGGTTGTGCGGGTCGATTCGGGCGGCGGTTCGGTGCTGGCATCGGAGGAAATCCGCCAGGCGCTGATGCGCGCCAAGACGCAATATGACCTGCCCATCGTGGCGTCGTTCGGCCCGGTTGCGGCCTCTGGCGGCTATTGGGTCGCGATGGCGGCCGATGAAATCTATGCTCAGCCTTCGACCATCACCGGTTCGATCGGTGTGTTTGCCATCCTGCCAAGCTTCAACCGCAGCCTTGAGGAACTGGGGATCAACGCCGATGGCGTCAAATCCACGCCCTATTCCGGCGAGCCGGACGTGTTGAACGGCATTGGCTCGGAAACGCGCATTGTCCTGCAAAGCGGCGTCGAGGATATCTACCGGCGATTTACGGCGATGGTGGCGACAACACGAAAGCTGCCGGTTGCCGAAGTGGACCGCATCGGACAGGGCCGGGTCTGGTCGGGCGTTGCCGCCAAGCAGAACAAGTTGATCGACAGTTTCGGCGGGCTGGATGCCGCCGTGGCTGCCGCCGCAAAGCGCGCCGGCATCAAGGGCACACCGCGCGTCATCGACATCGAGCGCGAGCCATCGCCATTTCTGGCGGCGCTTGAGGGCTTTGCCGGTGCCGGTGAGGAACAGGACCAGGTGCGTGACCCATGGGCGCGTCTTGCATCGGCCTCGCGGCTGCGGCTGTTGTCTGCGGCTGGCGATTTTGCCGTCATGGCGCGCGGCCCGACGATGCAGGCGTCGTGTATTGAATGTGCCGCCATGGGCTCGCCGCGCCTGCCGGCTGCACGCCAGGGCGAAGGCCTGCTCGCGCGGCTGGGAGCCTATTTTTCGGTACGATAACCGGGCAGCGCCAGCCCGGTTGTGATGGCGACGGCGCGTAGGCCGAAACCGGCTGCGGCACCGATAATTCCGGCCGAAAGCGGCGCCAGCCCCAGCGCCGATAGCCCGACAAAACTGGCGGCGCCCAAGGCCGCAGCCGAGACATATATCTCGCGGCGCAGCAGCACCGACGGCTCGCCGGCCAGCACATCGCGGACGATGCCGCCAAAACTGGCGGTCAGCACGCCCATGACAACGGCCGGCAGCGGCGGCACGCCATAATTCTGCGCCTTGGCCGCGCCAATGACGGCATAAGCGCCCATGCCCAGCGCATCGAACCACAGCAGCGCCTGCAACCGCCATCGGTCGGCGCGCAGCAGCCATACGGCGCCCGCCGCGATCAGGCAGACCGCGAGATAATCCGACCGCCCCACCCAGAACACCGGGGCGCCGATCAACAGGTCGCGCAGCGTGCCGCCGCCGATGCCGGTGACGGCGGCGAAAAAGGCGAACGTGACGATGGTCTGCTTGGCACGCGCCGCCGCCAGTGCGCCTGACACGGCGAACACGGCTACGCCGGCCATGTCGAGCACCGCCAACAGAGGCCGCGCGGCCTCGACAGCCGCCGGCAAGGCCACTGCCGCGTTCATCGCCGCCAGAAATGCCGTATGGTGAACAGCGGGCCGGTCAGTACTACGCTCAGCGACAGCAGGCTGCCCAGCTCCAGCTTTTCCCCGCCCGTCAGTGCCGGCAAACCCGCCGGCATTTGCAGCGCCGCCGCATCCTGCCTCAGCGTCGTCCCCCACACCTCATCAAGCGGCCGCGCCGCCATCACCAGGCCCGATGTCGCCCACAGGATTATCTGGATGCCAATGATCACACCGGTCCACGGATGGAGCCAACGGACGGTTAGGGTGGCGCGAGGAGAGAGCATGGATCTGCGTGTAACTGCGGGCGAACGGGACGTCACCCCTCCTCGCTCCTTCTCCGCCTCGCCTATTGCGCCAACAATTCAACAAGCGCCGCGTTGATGAACATCGCGTCTTCGGGATTGACGCCGCCGCCTGCCATGTGGCCCCAGACCGAGGGGATGATCCGCAACTCCGCATTCGGCATGTTGCTGACCTCGATCTCGCTGTCTTCCAGCGGGAAATACAGATCGCTGCGGCATGGGATGACAACGGCCTTGGCCGTGATGGCCGCCAGCGCTTTTTCGAAATCGCCGTCAAACCGGGGATCGGCGCTGATGTCGGCGGCTTGCCAGGTGGCTAGCATGGCCAGCAGATTGTTCGCGTCACACGCCTGAAAATTGGGCTCCCACCATAGAGCGAGGAACGACTCCATCGACGGCATGCCGAGCCGTTCGCGATCGAGCTGCTGCCGGTAGAACGTCTGCGACCAGGCCCAGCCTGCGTAAACCCGTGAAAAGGCGCGAATGCCGGTGACCGGCGGCGTCGTATAATCGCCACCGGCAAAGGCGGCATCGGCCTGCAGGGCAGACTTGGCACCTTCCAGAAACAGCCAATTGTGCCGCGACACGCGTGCCGCGCCGCAGAATGGCGCGATCCGCTGAACAATGTCCGGAAACAGCGCGCCCCACTGAAAGCTTTGCAGCGCGCCCATCGAATGGCCGGTGACCAGCGCCAACGTGGTGAGGCCAAACACCTCCGTTACCAACCGATGCTGCAGCAGCACATTATCCCGCACCGTCACCAGCGGAAAGCGTGGGCCGTCAAAAGGCGCAGGCGTGTTGCTGGGCGACGATGAAACACCGTTGCCAAGCATGTTGGGGATGATGATGAAGTATTTTTCGGGGTCCAGCGCCATGCCCGGTGCGATCGCCCAGGCATTGCTGTCGTGCGTGCCAAGATAATGGGTCGGATAAACGATGGCATTGTCGCGCGCGGCATTGAGCCGGCCATGGGTGCGATAGGCTAAGCGAGCAGCAGGCAGCACCACGCCCGATTGCAGCGGGACATCGCCCGCGTGGAAAATCTCGAGGTCTGCCATGGGCCGGTTCCTTCCGGAGATGAGGGTGGCACGGCGGTGGAGACAGGGCAAGCGAAGGGAAAGAAGTGCAAGCCCGTCATTGTCTGGCGCGATCTTCTGGATCCCGGATCAAGTCCGGGGCCCCGAGGCGCTTGCTGGAATCGGTGTGTTAGCGGCAGGCATGGAGTGGGAAGCGGACGTTGGTCAATAGAAAGAAAAGCCGGTTAGTCTTCAGAACTGTCCGCCACGTAATCAATGCTGAATGGCTTGTTCGTGATGAACAACGCAATCATGTCTTTATCTGACGATGCACCATGTTGCATTGGTTCGCCTTCTGGAAACCACACAAATGTTCCAGGGCCGAATTCACCACGGTGAGTTACGAGTTTGCCCTCAAGGACATACATGCCATGGCCGCAAGGATGCGTGTGGTGAGGATTGGTGAAGCCGGCTGGATACCGGAGCATCGTCACGCTCATGCCGGTTTCCGGTTCATCTAGCAAAGGCCTGACATAAAATGGTCGCCCGATTTGCTCCAGCAGCATTTCCGTCCATTCGATATCAGACGGATTCACCACCTCGATTTTACCGGTAATCATCGTTTTCCCCTTGTTGTGAGTATCGCGATTTCTGAACTCATTCAGCCCACTGCAAACCGATCGGCAAAGCCTCAGCGCAAAAATCCATTTGCAACACGCGCCGCCGGCCCGGCTTGGCGGCCCAGGCTGACCGATGCAGGATCGGCGTGCAATACAGCCACAGGTCACCGGGCGCTGCCAAGCAGACGTGGCGTGGACGTTCTTCGGCTTCGGCGGCGGCGGCATCCGCTGCAATCCGCTTCCGGTGAGAGCCGATAGCGACTTCCAGCGGCGCATTGTCGGCCGGACAATCGTCGATATGCAGGCGCATGGTAAGCATCGCGGCCAGTAAGGCAAAGGGTGGTTCGACATGGCAGGTGCCCTGCTTCACCGACCATGGACCATAGCCGGGCACTTCGCGGCGTTCGCGCACGGCAATGGTGCGATCCTGATGCCAGGGCACCAGCCAATTGGCATCAGGTGTCTTGTCGAACCAGATCGCACGAACGGCACGGGCGCCTGGCAGCACCGGATCGACGATGCCGGCCAACATTGCCAACACCTCATCCAGTGCTGGATCACAGGGGGAAACCCTCGCGCCTGCCTTCACTGAACCGAAGCAATCCGCAAGCTGCGTGAGGGCCGGGCCGGCCACGGCTGCGCTGACCAGCAGGCAGCCCTCACGTTCCAACCGCTCACGGTTTGCGGCCATCACATGTGAATTGGTTTGCCGGTGACGGCCATCGCCGCTTCTTTAAGCGCCTCACTATGGGTCGGATGCGCATGGCAGGTCAGCGCGATATCCTCGGATGACGCGCCGAATTCCATCGCCTGCGCGGCCTGGGCAATCATCGTGCCGGCGACACTGCCGATGATATGGACGCCGACCACGCGGTCGGTTTTCGCATCGGCCAGCACTTTGACGAAGCCATCGGTGTCGCGGTTGGTCTTGGCGCGGCTGTTGGCGGCCATCAGGAACTTGCCGACCTTGTACGCCACGCCGGCGGCCTTCAGCTCTTCCTCGGTCTTGCCGACGGTGCCGACTTCGGGGTGGGTATAGACCACCGCCGGAATGACATCATGGTTCACATAGCCCGTCAGCCCGGCAATGTTGTCGGCGCAGGCCATGCCCTCGTCCTCGGCCTTGTGGGCCAGCATCGGGCCTTCGACGACATCGCCAATGGCCCAGATACCAGGAACCTTGGTGGCAAAGTCATGGCCGATCGGCACGCGTCCCTTTTCGAGCGTCAGCCCGGTGGCTTCGAGGTTGAGGCCATCGGTGTTGGGCCGCCGCCCGATCGACAGGAGCACGACATCGGCCGCAATCGTCTCGGCCGCGCCGCCGGCTGCGGGTTCGACTGTCACGACCGCGCCTGCGCCTGCACGCGCGACGCTGACGACCTTGGTGGCGGTTTTCAGCACAAGGCCCTGCTTCGTCAGGATCTTGGCAAAGGCGTTCGCCACTTCGATATCCATTGCCGGCACGATGCGCGGCGCATATTCGATGACCGTGACTTTCGCGCCGAGCCGCCGCCAGACGCTGCCCATTTCCAGCCCGATATAACCGCCGCCGATGACGACGAGGTGTTCGGGCACCTTTGGCAATGCCAGCGCCTCGGTCGAGGTGATGATCGCCTCGCCATCGGGCGTCATGCCCGGCAGCAGCGCGACTTCCGAGCCGGTAGCGATGATGAAGTTCTTGGCCGTGATGGCCCGCTCACCGACGGTGATGCTCCGGGCATCGTTGAAACGTGCTTCGCCCTTGATCCATTCCACCTTGTTCTTCTTGAACAGCATCTCGATGCCGCCGGTCAGTTCCTTGACCGCCTTGTCCTTCTCCGCCAGCAGCACCGGCAGGTCGAGGCTGACGCCGGTGACGTTGACACCGAAGCGCGCCAAATGGCCCGATTTGGCTTCCTCGTAATAATGGCTGCCGTGCAGCAGCGCCTTGGACGGGATACAGCCGACATTGAGGCAGGTGCCCCCCAGCGTGCCGCGTTTTTCGATGCACGCCACCTTGAGGCCATGCTGCGCCGCACGGATCGCCGCGACATAGCCGCCGGGGCCAGAGCCAATGACAACAACGTCGAATTCGGGTGCAGACATGCCTTGGTTCCTCAAAGATCGATCAGCAGGCGCGCCGGGTCTTCGAGCGCTTCCTTGACGCGCACCAGGAACGTCACGGCCTCGCGGCCATCGACGATGCGGTGATCATAGCTGAGCGCCAGATACATCATCGGGCGGATGACGATCTGGCCGCCGCGCACCACCGCCCGGTCCTCGATGCGGTGCATGCCGAGTACGCCCGACTGCGGCGGATTGAGGATGGGGGTGGACATCAGCGAGCCGAACACGCCGCCGTTGGAAATAGTGAAATTGCCGCCCTGCAATTCGTCGATCTTGAGCGTGCCGGCCTGGGCGCGCTTGCCGAAATCGGCAATGGCCTTTTCGGTCTGCGCAAACGTCAGCGCCTGGGCATTGCGCAGGATCGGCACCACAAGGCCGCCGGCTGACGACACTGCGATGCCAAGGTCGGCATAGTCGCGGTAGACGATTTCGTCGCCCTCGATCGATGCGCCGACTGCCGGCACATCGCGCAGCGCCAGCACGCACGCCTTGGCAAAGAACGACATGAAGCCAAGCCGCACGCCGTGCTTTTTTTCGAACAGGTCCTTGTAGCGGGCGCGCGCCTCGTTGACGGCGGTCATGTCGACATCGTTGAACGTCGTCAGCATGGCAGCGGTGTTCTGCGCCTCCTTGAGGCGGCGGGCGATGGTCTGGCGCAGGCGGGTCATGCGCACGCGCTCTTCGCGGCGCGTGGCCGGCGCTGCTGCGGCGGGCGCGGCGGCTGGCACGGCTGCGGCGGGCGCGGATTTGACCCTGGCGGTGCCGGCTTCGATGGCAGCGAGCACATCACCCTTGGTCAGCCGGCCATCCTTGCCGCTGGCCGTGATGCTGGACGCATCGAGGTTGTACGTTTCGACAAGCACGCGAACCGCCGGGCCCATTGCTTCGAGTGGTTGGGCCATTGCGGGTTGAGGAGCGGCTTGCTGGACGACAATTGCCGCCGGGGCCGCGACTGGTTCCGGAACCGCGACCGGTGCTGGCGCCTCGACCGGCACAGCCGCAGCCGGCGGCACGGCCACCGTGCCGCCTTCGGCAATACGCGCAATCAGCGCGCCGACCAGAACCGTATCACCGACCTTGAACAGTTGCTCGCCCATCACCCCGGCCACCGGCGACGGCACTTCGACCGCAACCTTGTCGGTTTCAAGGCTGACAATGGCCTCGTCGGCGGCGACGGCCTCGCCCGGCTGCTTGAGCCATTGGCCGACACTGGCTTCTGTGATGGATTCGCCCAGAGCGGGCACGACGACATCGATTGCCATGGGATAATCCTTCAATTCTTCTTGGATTTCAGGCCGCTGCGGATCGCGGCGGTCACTTCCGACCGGGTCGCGCCCAGCGCTTCGGCCACCAGCTTGGCCTGTTCGGCATTGTGCCGCTTGAGCAGGCCAGTGGCCGTCGCAGCCGCCGGCGCACGCCCGGCATAGCTGGGCCGGCGGCCAGTCGCGGCTTCGATCAGTGGCGCGGCAAACGTCCAGGCGCCGCCATTTTGCGGTTCCTCCTGTGCCCAGACCACATCCTCCAGATTGGGGAAGCGCGCGGCATATTCGGCCACGACATCACCGGGAAACGGGTACAATTGCTCGACACGCAGCAGATAGACGTCATCGCGCGCTTCTTTTTCGCGCATATCGAGCAGGTCGTAATAGACCTTGCCGGTACACAGCACGAGCCGGCGGATCTTCTTTGGCTCGCACGTTGCAATATCATCGAGGCAGCGGTGGAATGTCGTGCCGCCGCCCATGTCGGTCAATGTCGAAACCGCCCGTTTGTTGCGCAGCAGCGATTTCGGCGTGAAAACCACCAGCGGCTTACGGAAATCGCGCAGCATCTGGCGGCGCAGCAGGTGGAAATAATTGGCCGGCGTTGTGCAGTTGGCGACCTGGATATTGTCCTCCGCACAAAGAGACAGGAACCGTTCCGGACGCGCCGAGCTGTGTTCCGGCCCCTGCCCCTCATAGCCATGGGGAAGCAGCATCACCAGGCCATTGGCCCGCAGCCATTTGATTTCGCCCGACACGAGGAACTGGTCGGTGATGGTCTGGGCGCCGTTGACGAAATCGCCGAACTGCGCCTCCCACAACACCAACGTCTTGGGGTCGGCCAGCGCATAGCCATATTCAAAACCCAGCACGCCGAATTCCGACAAGGGGCTGTCATAGACTCGGAATTCCTTGCCGACCTCGGCCAGCGGGACATGGCGGCTGCCGTCCTTCTGGTCGGTCCACACTGCATGGCGCTGGGAGAAGGTGCCACGGCCCGAATCCTGCCCCGATAGGCGCACGCCGTAACCGTCACGCACCAGCGACCCGAAGGCCAGCGCCTCGGCGGTTGCCCAGTCGATGTTCTCGCCGGCAGTCAACGTGTCGGCCTTGGCATCCAGGATGCGGGCCAGCGTGCGGTGGATATTGAAGTTTTCCGGCACCTTGGTCAGCACGCGACCAATCTCGCGCAGTTCGCCAGTTGAAATGCCGGTGATGGCCGCCCGCCGGCTGTCGATGCCTTCCTTGGGCTTGCCAAGGCCAGACCAACGCCCTTCGAACCAGTCGGCCTTGTTGGCCTTGAACCCGGTGGCGGCGGAAAAATCATTCTCCAGCGTATCCGTATAGCGTTCGATCATCGACGCCAGCGCGCCGGCATCGATGACACCTTCGCGCACCAGCCGCGCGGCATATAGTTCGGCCACCGGCTTGTGGCCGGCGATCACGGCGTACATCTGCGGCTGGGTGAAGCTCGGCTCGTCGCTCTCGTTATGGCCGAAGCGGCGATAGCACCACATGTCGATGACGACATCGCGGCCGAAACGCTGCCGGAATTCGGTCGCCACCTTGGTGGCAAAGGTCACCGCCTCAGGGTCGTCGCCGTTCACATGGAAAATCGGTGCCTGCACGATCTTGGCCATGTCGGACGGATAGGGCGACGATCGCGCGAACTGCGGGCTGGTGGTGAAACCGACCTGATTGTTGACGACATAATGAATGGTGCCGCCGGTGCCATAGCCCTTGAGGCCCGAAAACCCGAAGCATTCGGCCACGATACCCTGGCCGGCAAACGCCGCGTCGCCATGCAGCAGGATGGGCAGCACTTTTTTCTGTTCGGTATCGCCGATCATCGCCTGGATGGCGCGCACCTTGCCGAGCACGACCGGATCGACCGCTTCGAGGTGCGACGGGTTGGGGACCAGCGACAGATGGACGGTGTTGCCGTCGAACACGCGGTCAGTCGAGGTGCCCAGGTGATATTTGACATCACCCGAACCGCCAACGTCGTCGGGATTGGACGAACCGCCGGCAAATTCATGGAAGATGGTGCGAAACGGCTTTTGCAGCACATTGGCCAGCATGTTCAACCGGCCACGATGCGGCATGCCGAACACGATTTCGCTGATGCCGAGCGCGCCGCCGACCTTGATGATCGATTCCATCGCCGGGATCATCGATTCGCCGCCGTCCAGGCCAAAACGCTTGGTGCCGACATATTTGCGGCCGAGGAATTTCTCGAACTGTTCGGCTTCGACCAGCTTGTTCAAGATGGCGATCTTGCCCAGTGCGGTAAACTGGATTTCCTTGGTCTGGCCTTCGAATTTTTCCTGCAGGAACCGGCGTTCCTCCACATCATTGATGTGCATGTATTCGAGGCCGACATTGCCGCAGTAATTGCGGCGCAAAATCGCCACCAGCTCGCGCACGCTGGCGGTCTGCAAGCCCAAGGCGCCGCCGATATGCACCGAACGGTCAAGGTCGCTCTCGGCAAAACCGTGCCAGGCCGGGGACAGATCGGGCGGCAAATCGCGCGACGACAGGCCGAGCGGGTCGAGATTGGCCGCCAGATGCCCGCGCACGCGATACGTGCGGATCAGCATCAGCGCGCTGATCGAATCCTGTGCGGCGCGCGCCACTGCCTCGGGGCTGGCCCCGCTGGCGGCGGCCATCTGCGCGGCCTTCGCACCGACCTTTGCCGGCGCGTCGACGAACATGCCGGCGGCATCCAGCGCGCGCGTCACGTCATCGCCGGGCAGCAGCGGCCAGTCGGTCCGCGCCCAACTCGGCCCCAGCCGGTCTTCGGGGCCAGGCAGCAGGGCTTCGCTATCCATAACTCATCCTTTTGGCGTGCAGCCTTGCTTAACGGCCGCCGGCCCGCCTGTCATGACAGTTTGTCGAACCGCTGCCATGTTGAAAACGCATGGGGCGCCATTTTCAGCCTTTGGGCCGCTCAGCCCCTCAGAACCTCGATCAGGGTCGTGCCGAGCATCGACGGGCTGGGCGACACGCGGATGCCCGCCGCCTCCATCGCTGCCATCTTCGATGCTGCATCACCCTTGCCGCCCGACACGATGGCGCCGGCATGGCCCATGCGGCGGCCCGGAGGCGCCGTCGTCCCGGCGATGAAGCCGACCATCGGCTTCTTGCGGCCACGGCGGGCTTCGTCGGCGATGAACTGCGCGGCTTCTTCTTCGGCGCTGCCGCCGATTTCACCGATCATGATGATCGACTGGGTCGCGTCATCGGCCAGGAACAATTCCAGCATGTCGATGAAGTTGGTGCCGTTGACCGGATCGCCGCCGATGCCGACAGCCGTGGTCTGGCCAAGGCCGACCGCAGTGGTCTGGTGCACGGCTTCGTAGGTGAGCGTGCCGGAGCGCGAGACGACGCCGACCGAGCCCTTCATGAAGATGTTGCCCGGCATGATGCCGATCTTGCATTCGCCGGGCGTCAGCACGCCGGGGCAGTTCGGCCCGATCAAGCGCGATTTCGAACCCACGAGCGAGCGCTTGACGCGCACCATATCAAGCACCGGAATGCCTTCGGTGATGCAGATGATCAGCGGGATTTCGGCATCGATGGCTTCGCAAATGGCATCCGCAGCGCCGGGCGGCGGCACATAGACGACAGAGGCGTCACAGCCGGTGACTGCACGCGCTTCGGCGACTGTGTTGAATACCGGGCGGTCAAGATGCGTCTGGCCGCCCTTGCCGGGCGCGGTGCCGCCAACGACGTTGGTGCCATAGGCAATGGCGGCCTGGGTGTGGAACGTCCCCTGCTTGCCGGTGAAGCCCTGGGTGATGACGCGCGTCGCGCTGCTTACGAGGATCGACATTACAGCTGCGCCTTTTTCACTTCAGCGACGATCTTTGCCGCCGCATCACCAAGATTGTCGCCGGAGATGATCGGCAGGCCGGATTCGGCGAGGATTTTCTTGCCCAGTTCGACGTTGGTGCCTTCGAGGCGCACAACGAGCGGAACTGACAAATTCACTTCCTTGGCCGCAGCGATGATACCTTCGGCAATGATATCGCAGCGCATTATGCCGCCGAAGATGTTGACGAGAATGCCCTTCACCGCCGGGTCTTTCAGGATCAGCTTGAAGGCGTTGGTGACCTTTTCCTTGTCGGCACCGCCGCCGACATCAAGGAAGTTGGCCGGCTCGGCGCCGTTCAGCTTGATGATGTCCATGGTTGCCATGGCCAGGCCGGCACCGTTCACCAGGCAGCCGATGCTGCCATCGAGCTTGATGAAGGCAAGGTCATACTTCGACGCTTCGACTTCGGCGGGGTCTTCCTCGGTCAGGTCGCGCAGCGCAACGAGATCGGGGTGGCGATAGAGCGCGTTGGGATCGAATCCGACCTTGGCATCCAATACCATCAACTTGCCGTCGCCGGTGATGGCAAGCGGGTTGATCTCGATCTGCGAGGCGTCGGTGCCGACAAAGGCGGCATAAAGCGTCGCAACGACATGTTCGGCCTGTTTGGCAAGATCGCCGGTCAGGCCCAGAACAGCGGCCACGGCGCGGCCGTGGTGCGGCATGATGCCGGTCGCCGGATCGATGGTCAGCGTGTGGATTTTTTCGGGCGCGTCATGGGCGACGGCTTCGATGTCCATGCCGCCTTCGGTGGACACCACCAGCGCGATGCGGCCCGTTGCGCGGTCCACCAGCAATGCGAGGTAGAATTCCTTCTCGATATCAACGCCGTCGGTGACATACAGGCGATTGACCTGCTTGCCGGCCGCACCCGTCTGGATCGTCACCAGCGTGTTGCCGAGCATGTCGGCCGCGGCCGCGCGCACATCATCGGCGCTGCGGGCCAGGCGAACGCCGCCCTTGGCTTCGGGCGGCAATTCCACGAACTTGCCCTTGCCGCGCCCGCCGGCATGGATCTGCGCCTTCACGACATACACCGGCCCC
>NZ_JANPCD010000101.1:0-6621 GCF_031430775.1 Sandarakinorhabdus sp.
GGCTACACGCTCGACGAGATCATGAACGACATCACCGGCGCCACCCCGGCGTCGTTCGAGCCGACCATCGATTATGTCGTCACCAAGATTCCGCGTTTTGCCTTTGAAAAGTTCAAGGGCGCCGAGCCGCTGCTTGGCACCGCGATGAAATCGGTGGGCGAGGTGATGGCCATCGGCCGCAACTGGCAGGAAAGCGTGCAAAAGGCGCTGCGCGGCCTCGAAACCGGCCTGACCGGCTTTGACGAGGTCGAAAACCTGATCGGCGCCAGCCATGAAGAAATCGAGGCCGAATTGTCGCGCCCGACGCCGGACCGCATGCGCGTCGCGGCTCAGGCCTTGCGTGCCGGCATGAGCGTCGAGCGCATTCACGAGATTGCCCGGTTCGAACCCTGGTTCCTGCGCCAGATCGAGGAGATTGTCCTCGCCGAAGCCAAGGTGCGCGCCGAAGGCCTGCCGACCGGACCGAACGGCATGCGCCGGCTGAAATCCATGGGCTTTTCCGATGCGCGCCTGGCCACGCTGACGGGCCGCAGCGAAGCCGATGTGTCGGCCGCGCGGCGCGCCCTGAATGTCCGCCCGGTGTTCAAGCGCATCGACACCTGTGCGGGCGAATTCGCAGCCAAGACGCCGTACATGTATTCGAGTTACGAGGCGCCGAGCTTTGGCGTGCCTGATTGCGAAAGCGACCCCAGCGACAAAAAGAAGATAGTCATCCTTGGCGGCGGCCCGAACCGCATCGGGCAGGGCATCGAGTTTGATTATTGCTGCTGCCACGCCTGTTTTGCGCTGGGTGATGCCGGCTTCGAGACCATCATGGTCAATTGCAACCCCGAGACCGTGTCCACCGATTATGACACGTCGGACCGGCTGTATTTCGAACCGCTCACCGCCGAGGATGTGCTGGAAATCCTGCACGTCGAAATGTCGCGCGGCACGCTTGTCGGCGTGGTCGTGCAGCTTGGCGGACAGACACCGCTGAAACTGGCGCAGGCGTTGCAGGATGCCGGCATCCCCATCCTCGGGACCAGCCCCGACAGCATCGACCTGGCCGAAGACCGCGAACGCTTTGCAGCGCTGATCGGCGAACTTGGCCTGAAACAGCCGGAAAACGGCATTGCCCGCAGCCGTGACGAAGCCATCGCGGTGGCCACGCGCATCGGTTACCCGGTGCTGATGCGGCCATCTTATGTGCTGGGCGGCCGCGCGATGGAAATCGTCGATACCGAGACACAGCTCGATGCCTATATCCGCGAGGCTGTTGTCGTGTCGGGCACATCGCCGGTGCTGATCGACCGCTATCTGCGCGATGCCATCGAGGTCGATGTCGATGCCGTCGCCGATGGCACCGATGTGTTCGTTGCCGGCGTGCTCCAGCATATCGAGGAAGCCGGCGTGCATTCGGGCGATTCGGCCTGCTCGCTGCCGCCTTACAGCCTGCCGGGCGACATCATCGCCGAAATCGAGCGGCAGACGTCGGTTCTGGCGCATGCGCTCAGCGTCAAGGGGCTGATGAACGTGCAGTTCGCGGTCAAGGACGGCGATGTGTACCTGATCGAGGTCAACCCACGCGCCAGCCGCACGGTGCCGTTCACCGCCAAGGCAACCGGCATTCCCGTTGCCAAGATTGCGGCGCGCGTCATGGCCGGCGAGATGCTGGCCAGCTTCGACCTGCGCTCGCGCGCCACCGGCACGCACATCGCGGTCAAGGAAGCGGTGTTCCCGTTCGCGCGCTTTCCGGGCGTTGATCCGGTGCTTGGCCCCGAAATGAAATCGACGGGCGAAGTCATGGGCATAGACGGCGATTTTGCCACGGCCTTTGCCAAATCGCAGCTTGGTGCCGGCACCAGGTTGCCGGACACGGGCCGCGTGTTCATTTCGGTCAAGGACAGCGACAAGCCGCAAGTCATTGCGGCGGCGCGAGATCTGGTGACCATGGGATTCACGCTCATCGCGACCAGCGGCACGGCGCAGGCGCTGGCACATGCGGGCCTGCCGGTGGAAACCGTCAACAAGGTTGCCGAAGGCCGGCCACACATCGTCGACCGGATCAAGGACGGCGATGTCGCCCTGATCTTCAACACCACCGAAGGGCTGCAATCGCTCAAGGATTCGGCCTCGATTCGCGGCTCGGCGCTGTATGGGCGGGTGCCGTATTTCACGACGGCGGCGGCATCGGTGGCATCTGTTGCGGCAATTGCTGCACTGCGGCGACGTCCGCTTGCGGTTCGGCCACTCCAAGATTATCATACTCGGCCCTGAACACGGGCCAGCCCTTAAAAATGCCGGACCGAAACGGAGCGGGACTTCCGCCCCGTATCAGGATTTTTGTCGTATCCGCCCCCGGGCGTTAGAATGAGTGGATCAAAATGGCGACGATGGACAAGGTCCCGATGCTGCCCGAAGGCAAGGCCACGCTGCTGGTCACCCTGAGGCGGTTGAAGGAAGAAGAGCGGCCCGCAGTGGTGGAAGCCATCGAGGAAGCGCGCGCCCATGGCGATCTGTCCGAAAACGCCGAATATCATGCCGCCAAGGAACGCCAGGGCCAGATCGAAGCGCAGGTCATCGAACTGGAAGACATGTTGGCGCGCGCCGTGGTCATCGATCCGACGACCCTGTCGGGCGACAAGGTCGTGTTCGGCGCCACCGTGCATCTGCAGGGCGAGAACGACAAGCCGGTGACCTACCAGATCGTCGGCCAGCACGAAGCAGACGCGCGCAAGGGCCGCATCAGCTTTTCCTCGCCGCTCGGCAAGGCATTGATCGGCCGCCGCGTCGGCGAAGAAGTGGAAGTGCACACGCCGTCGGGCGAGCGTTACTACCAGATCGAAAGCCTGAAATTCGTTTGATATGCCGCCGGCAGGAGTGACGGACTTCAAGTCGCCAACCGCCTATGCCACCCGCGGCCTGATCGCGGTCTGTGTTGCCATCCAGCTTGTGATGGTGCTGGGCGGCCCTGCCGTGTCAGCGGCGATCGGCTGGGATTTCGGCCTGATCCCGCTGCGTATCACGGCGGCATTGCAGGGCAAGGCCGAACTTGTCTCGGCGCTGGTCAGCTTTGTCAGCTACAATTTCCTGCACTGGGACTGGATGCATCTTGTCATCAACATGGCGATGATCGGGCTGCTTGGCCGTGATGTCGAATGGCGGCTTGGTCGCACGGGCTTTGTGCTGCTGTTCGTGCTGGGCGGCATCATCGGCGGCGCGGCGCAAGTGCTGGCAATGCCCGACAGCCTGTCGGAAATTCGCGGCGCCAGCGGAGGCGGCGCTGCCATATTGGCGGCCTATGCCATGCTGTTCGGCAAGACCAAGGTGGCTGACAAGCGGCTGCTTGGCCTGCGGGTGCCGGGCGCACTGCTTGCGGGCCTGTGGTACGCGGCAACATGGATACTGCTCCAGCTTGCGTCCGGCTTGGCCTTTGACAGCCCGGGCAATGCGCTGGCGATCTGGAGCCATATCGGCGGGTTTCTGGCCGGAATGGCGCTGGCCCGGCCCCTGTCACATTGGCTGTCGCGGTCGTTGCCGCAGTAATACGGCCCGGCTGCGACAGTTTTGGCTTTGCGGTTCGGGCGCGAAACGCCTAGCGACAGCGGCATGAACGGGAACACACAGATGCAGCGCAAAACGGCAATCGTCATTGGCTCCGGCATTGGCGGGATCTCCTGCGCCATGCGGCTGCAAAGCCTCGGCTTCGATACAAAGATCGTCGAAAAACTCGATGCGCCGGGCGGCCGCGCCTATGTCCGCCGCGCTGATGGCTTTGTCTTCGACATGGGGCCGACCGTGCTGACCGTGCCGCATTTCATCGAAGAACTGTTCAGCCTCGAACGCGATCACGCGATGCTCGGCGAGCCGGATTTCCCGGCGCACATCCTTGACGAAAACAAGCGCATCACGTCCGGCATCTCGGGCGGGCCGAACACCGGTCGCTATCTGGAAATCGTGCCGATCCTGCCATTTTACCGCATCTATTTCGATGACGGCACCTATTTCGATTACGACGCCGACCCGGTGCGGGTGCGTGAACAGATCCTGCGCCTCGCGCCCGAAGACCTTGAAGGCTATGAGGCGTTCCACGAACAGGCGCGCGCCATCTTCAAGCGCGGGTTCCTCGAACTCGGCTACACCTATTTCGGCAGCCTTGGTTCGATGATCGGCGTGGTGCCAGACCTGCTGCGGCTCGGCGCCGTGCAGCCGCTGTTCTCGCTCATCAAGAAATATTTCAAGTCCGATAAGATGCGCCAGGTGTTCAGCTTCGAACCCCTGCTGGTAGGCGGCAACCCGCTCAAGGTGCCCGCTATTTATGCGATGATCCATTTTGTCGAAAAGACCTGGGGCATCCATTTCGCCAAGGGCGGCACCGGCGCGCTGGTAGCGGCCATGGTCAAGAAATTCGAGGAAATGGGCGGCGTCCTGCACCTGAATGCCGAAGTGGCCAAGATCAACGTCGAAAAGCGCGGCCGTGCGCGCGTCGCCACCGGCATCACGCTGGCCGATGGCCGGGTGATGCACGCCGATGTCGTGGTCTCCAACGCCGATTATGCCACCACCTACCTCAAGATGGTGGACAAGGCGCACCGTACCATCAACCGCGATGCGCTGGTGAAATTCCGCAAGCAGTCCATGTCGTTGATGGTCATTTATTTCGGCTATAAAAAGCAGGAAGGCGACCCCGATCTCCAGCATCACAACATCATCCTGGGGCCACGGTATGAAGAATTGCTGACCGATATTTTCGATCGCAAGATCCTCAGCCCCGATTTCTCGCAGTATCTGCATATCCCGACGCTGACCGATCCCAGCCTGGCGCCCGAGGGCTATCATGCGGCCTATACGTTGATCCCGGTGCCCAACAACCAGAGCGGTATCGACTGGTCGATCGAAGGCGACAAGCTGGCCGACACGGTGCTGACGTTCCTCGGCGAGCGCGGCTATATCCCCGGCCTCAAGGACCGGCTTGCGCACATGAGCTTTGTGACGCCCGATTACTTCGAGCAGGTGCTCGGCAGCCATGTCGGCAACGGTTTTGGTGTCGAACCGGTGCTGACGCAGACGGCGTTTTTCCGCCCTCACAATCGCTCCGAGGATGTCCACGGCCTGTATCTGGTCGGGCAGGGCACGCAGCCGGGCGGCGGCACGCCGTCCGTTATGATGTCGGCCAAGATGACAGCCCGCGAGATTGCCCGCGATTTCGATGTCGCTGGCAGCATCGTTAACGGCGTGCCGCAGGCCGGCACGAGCGTCAACGGCGTACCGCAGGCCGCCTGAGCGCCGATGCGCGCGCTCGTTTGCCATCATCTCAGCGATGATCGGTCCGGGCTGCGACTTGAAAGCAGTTGGCCGGAGCCGCCGGCACCGCTAGCGGGCGAAGTCACCGTGGCAGTGCATGTCGCGGGGCTGAACTATCCGGATTATCTGATGCTGTCGGGCGGATACCAGTTCCGCCCGGAGCTGCCGTTCGTGCCGGGCACGGAAGGGTGCGGCACCATTATCGCAGCAGGGCCGGGCGCAGAGACGCTGCTGGGCGCCCGCGTGATGATCGGCGGCCGCCAGGGCTGCTTTGCCGAACGCATAACGGTCTCAGCGCGGCAGGTCCGGCCGGTGCCGGGCATGCTGGGCGATGCCGAGGCCGCCAGTTTCACTGCCGGTGCCCTGACCGCATGGGTCGGGCTGATGGTACGCGGACGCCTGAAAGCGGGGGAGCGCGTGCTGATTTCCGGTGCCGGTGGCGGTATGGGCCGTGTGGCGGTGCAGCTTGCGCGGCACGAAGGCGCGCATGTGGTGGCAGTGGCCAGCACGCCCGAGCGCCTCGCGCTGGGAATCGCGGCCGGCGCGCATGACGGCGTGCTGATCGACAGAGCGGCGCCGGAAATTGCGTTGCGCGACATTGATCTGGTGTTCGACCCGGTTGGTGGCCCGCTGGCGCCGGTGCTGCTGCGCACACTGCGGCGCGGCGGCCGCTATGCCATCATCGGTTTCACAGCCGGGCGCCCGGCACCAGTGCCGCTCAACCGGCTGCTGCTGAAGGAAGTCGAGCTGATTGGCGTGCGCGCCGGCGAACAGGGCCGGCAGGACCCGGCGGCAGGGGCGCAACATATCCGCGAAATCGATGCCCGCGCCGACGCACTGCGCCCGCACATCGGCCTGTCGGTTGCGCTGGCCGACGCCGAAATTGCGCTGGCGGCCATGGGAGCGGGCACGCTGGACGGCAAGGCCGTCGTCGCTATCAACTGACGGCCAAAGCTCGCACCCCCTTGAAGGAATCGGCTCGTCCCGCTAGGCGGTGCGCCATCGTCTGCACTCGGGGCGATCTGGCCGTGCTGACGCGGGGCTGAAAAAATGGCACCGGACAGGTGGCCGAGTGGTTTAAGGCAGCGGTCTTGAAAACCGCCGTAGGTGAGAGCCTACCGTGGGTTCGAATCCCACCCTGTCCTCCATTTCCTTTGCGCGACCTGCACACAAGGGGTTCCGCTTTCACCCCCTCTTTGGCACAAGATATACGATGCGTGTGTTCCTTGCCCTGCTCCTGCTCCTCCTGCCATCGCTGGCCCATGCCGATGAAGGCGCAGATGCGCTCGCCTTCAACCTGTGGCTGGCCAACTATCGCGCCGACGCCATCACGCG
>NZ_JANPCD010000102.1:0-35113 GCF_031430775.1 Sandarakinorhabdus sp.
CAGCGATGACTTGCCAGATCCCGACGGACCAAGCACCGCCAGCCGTTCGCCAGCAGCCACGGAAAGGCTGACCCCGCGCAGCACATCGACGGCAGCATCCGCGTCACCCAGTCTCAGGGTGACATTGCGGGCATCAATGACGATATTGCCGGTCATCAGGTGTTTGTCCGCACTTTACAAGGATTCGAGTCTTGCCCGAATTAGGTTCTCTCCGTCGGCTTTACCAGAGCATGTTCGTGCTTTGCGCTGTGCTCTTGTCGCAGGCGGCATTGGCGGCACCGCAGCGCACCATCCTGGCCTATGGCGATTCCCTGATGGCCGGATACCAGCTGCGACCCGGCGAAGGCTTTGCACCGCAGCTTGAAAAGGCGCTGCGGGCGCGCGGCCATGATGTGCGCGTGGTCGGTGCCGGCGTGTCGGGTGATACTTCGGCGCAGGGCCGGGCGCGGGTGAACTGGGTACTGGCCGGCCTAAAGAAACAGCCCGATCTGGTCATATTGGAACTGGGCGCCAACGACATGCTGCGCGGCCAGCCGCCGGCCTCGGCAAAGGCCAATCTGTCGGCGATGATCAAGGCCTTCCAAGGCAAGGGCAGCCGCGTGCTGCTGGCGGGCATGCGCGCCTCGCCCAATCTGGGGGCGCCCTATGTGAAGGCGTTCGATGCCATGTATCCGGCACTGGCAAAGGTGCACGGCGTGCCACTGTATCCGTTTTTCCTCGACGGCGTCGCGGCCGTGAAGGGCACGCAACTGGCCGATGGCATGCACCCGAACCCAAGGGGCGTCACGATCATGGTGGCACGCATCACACCCATGGTCGAAAAGGCGCTGACGGGCATGAAATAGGGCCGGGGCGGCAACACCCCGGCCTTGTTTTCGTGACTCAATCCGGTCAGGCCGCTTCGCCGACCGGATCCTTCCAGCCCAGCACTGGCTTGCGGGCGGCCGCCGTCTCATCCAGCCGGTGGCGCGGTGCGAAATGCGGCGCCGTCCGCCATGCGTCCGGGTCGGCGAGCATCTGTGTCGCGACATGGCGCATGGCACCGATCAACTGGTCGAGGCTGGCCTTGCTTTCGGTTTCGGTGGGTTCGACCAACATCGCACCATGCACGACAAGCGGGAAATACACCGTCATCGGGTGGAAGCCTTCGTCGATCAACGCCTTGGCGAGATCGAGCGTGGTCAGCCCGGTGCCATCAAGGAAATCGTCCGAGAACAGCGCCTCGTGCATGCACGGACCTGTGTCGGCATAGGGTGCCGAATAGACATCCTTCAGGCTGGCAAGGATGTAGTTGGCATTGAGCACCGCATCCTCTGCGACCTGGCGAAGGCCATCAGCACCATGGCTCATCATGTAGCTGAGCGCGCGTACGAACATACCCATCTGGCCGTGAAAGGCGACCATGCGGCCGAAGCTTTGCGCATGGGCTTCACCGGCGATGTCTTCCTCGACCAGTTCGAACCCGGCCTTGCCCTTGCGGACGAACGGCAACGGCGCAAACGGCGCGAGCTCGGCGGAGAACACCACCGGACCAGACCCGGGCCCGCCGCCGCCATGGGGGGTAGAGAAGGTCTTGTGCAGATTGATGTGCATGGCATCGATGCCAAGGTCACCGGGGCGCACGCGCCCGACGATGGCGTTGAAATTGGCGCCGTCGCAATACACGAAACCGCCGGCGGCATGGACCGCATCGCAGATCGTCTTCAGATCCGGCTCGAACAGGCCGCAGGTGTTGGGATTGGTGATCATCACCGCCGCCACGTCCGGGCCAAGCCGGGCGAGCAGCGCATCCAGATCGACGCGGCCGCGCGCGTTGGCCGGGATGTTTTCGACGATGAATCCGCAAAATGCAGCCGTCGCCGGGTTGGTGCCATGGGCCGATTCGGGCACCAGCACGACCCGGCGGTCATCACCGCGTGCATCGAGTGCGGCGCGGATTGCCAGCATGCCGCACAGTTCGCCATGCGCGCCGGCCTTGGGGCTCATGGCCACTTCCGGCATGCCGGTCAGCGTCTTGAGCCAATGCGCCAGCACATCGATCAGTTCGAGCGCGCCCTGCACCGTCGCTTGCGGCTGCATCGGGTGGATATCGGCAAAGCCCGGCAACCGCGCCATTTTCTCGTTCAGCCGCGGATTGTGCTTCATCGTGCACGAACCCAGCGGGAAGATGCCAAGGTCGATGGCGTAGTTCTGCCGCGACAGGCGGGTATAATGCCGCACGGTTTCGGGTTCCGACAATCCGGGCAGGCCAATGGCTTCGCTGCGATCAAGACCACCAAGCCGGCTGGCTGTCACCGGTACCGGCGGCAGGTCAACGCCGGAGCGGTCAAGCCCGCCGCGCTCGAAGAGCAATGGCTCCTCAAGCATCAGCGCGCGGTTGCCGGTGAAGGTTTCGACAACCGAGCCGGTGCCGGGGACAAGGCGCGTCGGACGGCCCACGTTATTCATGCTCATGCCAGCACCTCGTCAAGCGCGTCTTCCAGCGCATTGAAATCTTCGTCAGTGGCGGTCTCGGTGACCGCCAGGATCATGGCGTTCTTCAGCGACGCTTCACCAGGATACAGCCGGCCAAGCGACACACCGCCCAGCACACCGCGTTCGGCCAGCTTGCGCACCACGGGCCGCGCCTCGGTATCGAACAACAGCGTGAATTCGTTGAAAAAACTGCCGTTGAGCACCGTCACGCCCGGCACACGTGCCAGCCGCTCCGCCAGTTGCACGGCGCGGGCATGGTTGAGCGCCGCGAGATGGCGCAGGCCCTTTTCGCCCAGCAGCGTCATGTGCACCGAAAACGCCAGCGCGATCAGTCCGGAGTTGGTGCAGATATTGCTCGTCGCCTTTTCGCGGCGAATATGCTGCTCGCGGGTGGACAGCGTCAGCACGAAGCCGCGCTTGCCTTGGGTGTCCACAGTCTCGCCGCATAGCCGACCCGGCATCTGGCGCACATATTTGTCGCGCGTGGCGAAAAGGCCAAGATACGGCCCGCCGAAATTCAGGCCGGCACCCAGTGACTGGCCCTCGCCCACCACGATATCGGCGCCCATGTCGCCCGGCGAGCGCATGGCGCCCATGGCGATGACTTCGGTGACGACCGCAATGAGCAGCGCGCCGGCCTTGTGGCAAGCATCGGCCAGCGGCGTCAGGTCGGTGGCATGCCCGAACAGATTGGGGTTTTGCACGATGACGCATGATGTTTCGGAGTCGATGGCCGCGATCAGCGCTTCCAAGTCATGGCCGGGTGCATCCTGGCTGAGGACGGGCACCGATGTTTCGACAACATCATCGGTAAACCGGGTCAGGGTTTTCAGCACCGAGGTATAGTGCGGATGCACGCCTGCCGAAACCACTGCCTTTTTGCGCCGCGTGATGCGCCGGGCCATGAACACCGCCTCGGTCATCGCCGTCGAGCCGTCGTACATCGAGGCGTTGGCGACATCCATGCCGAGCAGCCGGGCGACCTGCGACTGGAATTCGAACAGCACTTGCAACGTGCCCTGTGCGATTTCCGGCTGATAGGGAGTGTAGGCGGTGAGAAATTCGCCGCGCTGGATGATGTGATCGACGCTGGCCGGCACATGATGCTTGTAGGCGCCGCAGCCCACGAAGAATGGCGCTGTGCTGGCGGTCAGGTTACGCCCGGCCATCTTGCCCAGCGCGCGTTCGACGGACAGTTCGCCCTGGTGCATCGGCAGGCCCGCAATCGGCCCATCAAGCCGGGCGGCTTCGGGCACATCGATGAAAAGTTCGTCGATCGATGCGGCGCCAATGGTGGCCAGCATCGCCTCGCGGTCGGGCTGGGAAAGCGGCAGATAACGCATAATTACTCCGGGAGATGCGCGGCAAAGCGCAGGCGAACATAATCGGCAGTCCAGTCGCCTTGCGCGGTCTGGAGCTGCGGGGCGAGAAGCGCCGTGGTTTCGGCAATGATGGCGGCGTGCAGGTCGGCAGGCACCCCGGCAGCGGCGATAAAGCCGCCGCGAAAGGTTTCGAGCCAGCCGGCCATGCCGGTGACAGGAAGCGGCGTCGGGCGGGGCACGATGGCGCAGCTGTCCACGACGAAGCCGCCGCGCACCAGCACCTCGGCAAACGCTTCGGCGCTGGGATAATAGCTGGTTTCAAGGCCGCCGCCGCCAAAGCCATGCGCACCCAGCACGGCGCGAAGGGCGGTACGGATGGCCGCAATATTGGCGTGTCCGCCAAATTCACCCACATAGCGTCCACCGGGTTTCAGCGCGCGCCGGACACCTGCTGTCACCACGTCGGGCTTTCCGACCCAGTGCAGCGCAGCGTTGGTGAACACCGCGTCGAATTCACCTGTGAAATCAATTGTTCTGGCGTCGCCGGCACGGGCGTCGATACCGGCAGCGCGGGCCGCTGCCAACATCGCAGGGTCAGGGTCGATACCAACAACAATGCAGCCGGCCTCGACCAGCTTTTTGGTCAGCACCCCGTCGCCGCAGCCCAGATCGAGAATGCGCTCCCCCGGCTGCGGCGCCAGCAGTGCCAGCGCAGCATTGCCCAACGCCGGCACGAATGCGGCGTTGGCGGCATATAGCGCCGGGTCCCAACTTGTGGCGGTGCCGCTGGACATCACAGGCCGGCGACGAACGCCTGATACGCGGCTGTGTCCATGAGACCGTCCAGTTCGGACGGGTCCGACAATGTCAGCTTGAAGAACCAGCCTTCGCCTTCGGGTGCGGCGTTGACCAGCGCCGGGTCATCGGCAAGCGCGGCATTGCCCTGCGTGACCGTTCCCGACACCGGGGCATAGACATCGCTGGCGGCCTTGACCGATTCCACGACGGCTGCTTCGCCGCCCTTGGTGACGCTGCAGCCCGTTTCGGGCAATTCGACGAATACGACATCGCCAAGCTGTCCCTGCGCATAATCGGTGATACCGACCGTAGCGGTATCACCCGAAACGTCGATCCATTCATGTTCTGCTGTGAAATAACGCGTCATGCGGCTGCTCCTTCGCGGACGTAATTCTTTTGCTTGAAAGGCATGGGGACAATGCGGGCTGCAATACGCTTGCCGCGCACTTCGATTTCGAGCGCCGTGCCGTCGCCGGCATGGGCGGCCGCGACATACGCCATGGCGATGGGCGCGTTAAGGCTGGGCGAGAAACCGCCAGAGGTCAGCGCGCCGACATTTACATCGCCGGCCCAGACGCTAGCGCCTTCACGCGCCGGCATCTTGCCTTCGACCATCAGCCCGACGCGTTTGCGGGGCGCACCCTCGAGCAACTGGCTCATGATGCGGGCCGCGCCGGGGAAGCCGCCTTCCAGCTTGCGGCGCTTGGAGATGGCAAAGGCCAGATCGGCCTCGATTGGCGTTGTGGCCGGGTCAAGGTCATGACCATACAGCGGCAGGCCGGCTTCGAGCCGCAGCGAATCGCGCGCGCCCAGACCGATCGGCTTGACCTCGGTCTCGGCAAGCAACAGCTTGGCCAACACTTCGGCCATGGCGGCAGGGACCGAGATCTCGAAGCCGTCTTCACCGGTATAGCCCGAGCGACTGATCCATAGCGGCGTTCCCGCCCAGTCAAAGCCCGCCGAGCGCATGAAGCGCAAGGCCGACACGCCGGGCACAAACCGCTCCAGCACTGTCACAGCCTTTGGGCCTTGCAGCGCCAGCAGAGCCAGATCATCGCGATAATCGAGCGTGAGACCAGCGCCGCGCATCACGGCCATATCCTGCGCCTTCACTGCACCATTCACGACCAGATACAGGCCATCTTCGCGGCGGGTGATCATGAGATCATCCAGCACGCCGCCATCAATGCCCAGCAACAATGAATAGCGCAGGACGCCGGGCGTCAGGTCCCTGATATCGCCGCAGACAAGCGTCTCCAGCAATACATCCTGTTCGAGCGGCAGCAGGATCTGGCCCATGTGCGACACATCGAACAGGCCGGCGTTGTCCCGCGTCCAGAGATGTTCGGCAATGATGCCTTCGAACTGAATAGGCATGGCATAACCAGCAAACGCCACCATGCGTGCGCCGAGATTGCGGTGAAGCGCATCGAGCGGCAATTTTGCCAAAATCTGGTCGGTATCGGCCATTGATCGTCCCCGGTCACAGTGAAGCGGGATGCGAAATGCCCCCACCTGCCCCCACCTGTCACCGGACCTGAGAGCTTTCATGCGCCATAGGCCCACTTACCCCTTCGGTGGAGCCCCTTCCCAAGAGCTCACTTTCCAGAATGTCGCAGATACGCCAGCGCGGTCCTTTGGCCTGAGAGATTCCGGGGGCGGCTTGCTCCTTCGGCGGCGCCGTCAGGGGCTTTCGACCCTGCGGCGCACTCTCCCGCGCTGACGCCGATGTTGCCACCGGCGACACATTTGTCCTGACCGTTTGGTGTCCTTGAGTCAATTGCCGCAACGTTACCGCGCAAAAAGTCGCAGCTGCGGCCGTCATCAGGCTCATGACAAAACCACTTCGCCTGTTCGCCTTGGGCATCATGCTCGCGCTCGTCAGTCGCAATGCGCCAGTGGCCGCCGCCACAATGCTGTTGCCGATGACGTTGGAGAAATACGCACCGATGCGAGACAAGGCCGAGCTTGGCAACGGAACGCTCGGCAAGGGTAAGGGCGAAGACCCGCAAGACTTGGCGGCCCGAATCGGTGACCCGCCTGTCAGTGGCATGGCAGACACACTCTATCTCCGGTCACCCGCCCGCTTCGGCGCCCATGGCCTGTCGGCCTGGGGCCAGCTCAGGATCAAGGGCGGCGACAATTCGGCACGCGGGACCGTTGTCGGCGGGCGCGAGTATGTCTCGATGGGACCGGTGCCGGAACCGGAGGACTGGGTCATGTTCCTGACCGGGTTTGTCCTCGTCGGAATCATCAGTCGCCGCGGCCGCCGTCAGGCGGCCACAACCTGAATCGCTATTTGGCGATATTGTACGCCAGGCTTCGCTCGTCGAGCTGGAAACCGACCAGCACTTCAAAACTGGCGGCACGCAGGGCGGCTCGGATTTCCGGGTCGGCCATCGGGTCGGTTGCGGCATCAAGCTCGCCGGGGCGGCGTTTGCGATTGATCTTGGCAAGAATTTCGGGCGGCACTGCGGCGGCGGTGCGCGACACGGTTGTCGTCGCCTGGCCCTTGCCAGTTCCGCGCGTCTGGCCATCGGCAAAGCTGATGGTCACGGTGCCGGTCTGCTTGGCGTCGATCAGGTTGCCGCCCTGCACCACGGCGACGAACACCGGCACCGACACATCGCGGGCCGCGCCTGCATCGAATCGCCGGGCCACGACATCATAAGTGATGCTGGACGCAAAGCTGGCGGCGGTTTCTGCGCAGGTGTCGCGGACATTGGTCAAGGTCGCGGTCATGTCGATGTTGCCGGCATCCTGCGCCGTGCCCGGCTTGAAAACCGTAATGTCGCCTGCATAGGTCGGAATGGCGATGGCCGGACAGGCCGAGCGCTTGACCAGAAGCGGGTTGGACTCGCAACCGGCGAGGCCAATGAGGCCAATTGCCAATAGTGGCAGGCGCAGCGAGCGTGTCAGGGATACCATGGCGCCCCTCATAAGGGGGCCACCCCGCGCCGGCAAGTCGCATCGCCGAGCGAACATGCCTGTGGCGCGCGGCCATCCAATCAAGTATCAACCGCTGCCATGAACGCTCTCGCTTCCCCAGCCAACCATGCCGAAGACACTTTGGCGCGGGCCAAACCCGCTCTGCATGTCCTGATTGCCGCGCCGCGCGGCTTTTGCGCCGGGGTCGACCGCGCCATTCACATCGTGGAACTGGCGCTGGAACGCTGGGGGGCACCAGTCTATGTGCGCCACGAGATCGTCCACAACCGCTTTGTGGTCGATAGTCTCAAGGACAAGGGCGCGATCTTTGTCGAGGAACTCGATGAAGTGCCCGATGGCGTGCCGGTCATATTCTCCGCCCATGGCGTGCCCAAGGCAGTGCCGGCTGCAGCAGAGGCGCGCGGGCTGAACTATCTGGATGCGACCTGCCCGCTGGTGTCCAAGGTGCACCGTCAGGCCGAGCGTCTGGTCGATCAGGGCCGACACATTCTGTTCATCGGCCATCAGGGCCACCCGGAAGTCATCGGCACATTCGGCCAGGTGCCGGCCGGCGCCATGACGCTCATTGAAACGCTCGAGGACGCCCAGCGCGTGCAGCCGGAAAACCCGGACAACATCGGCTTTCTGACACAGACCACGTTGTCGGTTGATGACACAGCCGACATGGTCGCCGAACTGCAACGGCGTTTCCCGGCCATTCAAGGCCCACGCGGCGACGACATCTGCTATGCCACGTCCAACCGTCAGGCAGCCGTCAAGGCGATGGCGCCGCGCTGCGACTTGGTGCTGGTCATCGGTGCGACCAATTCGTCGAATTCGCAGCGCCTGCGCGAAGTTGCGGAGCGCGAAGGCGCCTGCGCCTATCTCATCCAGCGCGCCAGCGAAATCGACTGGGACTGGTTCGATGGCGTCACGACGCTCGGCATCACCGCCGGCGCTTCGGCGCCCGAGGTGCTGGTGCAGGAATTGATTGCAATGGTCAGCGACCGCTTCGTCGTCGAGTCGGAAAACATCACGACCGCGGTGGAAGAAGTGGTGTTCAAGCTGCCCCGCGCCCTCACCGCCTGAGGCGGGGGCCGGATGGCGGTGTACACGCCTGTCAGCGCCGATGAACTGGCGAACTTTCTGGCTGGCTATGATCTTGGCGCGCTGGTCAGTTGCAAGGGCATTGCCGAAGGCGTCGAAAACAGCAATTACCTGGTCGAAACCACCGGCGGCCGCTTCATTCTGACGCTTTATGAAAAGCGCGTGGCAGCAGACGACCTGCCATGGTTCCTGGCGCTGATCGGGCATCTGGCGGCCAAGGGGCTGCCGGTGCCCGGCCCCGTGCTGGACCGGCAGGGCCGCGCGCTGCAGACGCTGAATGGTCGCCCCGCCTGCCTCATCCACTTTGCCCCCGGTGTTTCGGTGACCGAGGCCAGCCCAGACACCTGCCATGCCGTCGGCGCGGCGCTGGGCGCAATGCACCAGGCGGTCGCGGATTTCGGGCAGGTGCGCGCCAACAGCCTGGGGCCGACATCATGGCCCGTGCTGGCGGCGCGCTGCACGGGGCGACTGGCCGAAATCGACCAGGCGCTGCCGGCGTTGGTGACAGCTGGTCTTGCCGCTGCCGCCGATTGGCCGACCGGTTTGCCGATCGCCACCATCCATGCCGACCTGTTTCCGGACAATGTGCTGCTGCTCGATGGCCGGGTCACCGGGCTTATCGATTTCTATTTCGCCTGCACGGACGTGCGTGCCTATGATTATGCCGTAACGCATGCGGCATGGTGTTTTTCTGCCGATGGCCGGCACCATCATGCGGACCGGGCATCGGCGCTGTTCACCGGCTATACCAGTGCGCTGGCGCTTTCTGCCGCCGAAATCGCCGCTCTGCCCGTGCTCGGCCAGGGCGCAGCGCTGCGATTTACCCTGACCCGCGCCTATGACTGGCTGAACACACCGCAGGGCGCGATGGTGACGCGCAAGGATCCGATGGCCTTTGCGCGGCGGCTTGCCTGGTATGCTGCGGCGACTTCAAAGGCCATGACAGGTGGCTGACGCTGCTGCTGAACTTCCCCGGTCCGCACTACCACGCGTCGTCATCGCAACCGACGGCGCCTGCAAGGGCAACCCCGGCATCGGCGGCTGGGGTTCGCTGCTGCGCGCGGCCAATGGCCAGGAACGCACCCTCAAGGGAGCCGAGGCGCAAACCACCAACAACCGCATGGAATTGACTGCCGCCATCGAGGCGCTGAACGCGCTGAGCAAGCCCTGCGATGTCATACTGTCCACTGACAGCGTCTACGTGCGCGACGGCATCACCAAATGGATTCACGGCTGGAAGAAAAACGGCTGGAAAACCGCCGACCGCAAACCGGTCAAGAACGCCGATCTGTGGCAGGCCCTGTTGGCGGCCACCACCCGCCACCGCATCGACTGGCGCTGGGTCAAGGGCCATGCCGGCGATCCGGACAATGAACGCGCCGATATGCTGGCGAACGAGGCCATCAGCGAAATGCGTGCACGATAAGGCATTTCGGCCTTGCCCGGCCCCGGCGGATGCGCTTCACACTGGGCTGGCAAATTTGCGCCGCTGACAGGACCAAACGGAATGAATCGGCTCAACGCCCGCATGATCAACGGCTGGATGCGTTTTGGTACGCGCTTCCTGCCCTTTGCCGATGTGGCCAGCGCCGAACAGCCGCTGTCCAAGCTTCTGCGCCTGTCGCTTATCCAAGTGTCGGTGGGCATGTCGCTGGTGCTGCTGGTCGGCACGCTGAACCGGGTGATGATCGTCGAGCTGAAGGTGCCGGCCTCGCTGGTCGGCATCATGCTGGCGCTGCCGCTGCTGTTCGCGCCGTTCCGCGCTCTGATCGGTCACAAGTCCGACACGCATGAATCCGCGCTTGGCTGGCGCCGGGTACCCTATCTGTTTCGCGGCACGATGATCCAGTTCGGCGGCCTGTCGATCATGCCTTTCGCGCTGCTGGTATTGGCCGGATCGATGCAATCGGGCGATGCGCCGGTGTGGATAGGCCGAGCGGCAGCGGCGCTGGCGTTCCTGCTGCTGGGCGCCGGCATTCATATCACCCAGACCGTCGGGCTGGCGCTGGCCACCGACCTGACCTCCGAAGAACAGCAGCCCAACGTCGTCGGGTTGATGTACGTCATGCTGCTGCTCGGCTCCATTCTTGCGTCGCTGGGCTTTGGCTATGCTCTCAAGGACTTCTCGTCGGGCAGGCTCATCCAGGTCATCCAGGGCTCGGCGGTCATCACCGTTTTCCTCAACTTCGTCGCTCTGTGGAAACAGGAAGTGCGCCGCCCGCCGCATTTGATGGCCGAACATGAACGCGCCGGCCCTGCCCCGTCATTTCGCGAAAGCTGGAACGCGTTTATCGTCCAGAACGATGCCATGCGCCGGTTGGTTGCTGTCGGGCTTGGCACGCTCGGTTTTGCCATGGCGGATATCCTGCTCGAACCCTATGGCGGTGAAGTGCTGGGGCTGGGCGTCGGCACCACGACCCTGCTCAGCGCGCTCCTGGCCGGTGGCAGCCTGCTCGGCTTCGCCTATGCGTCATACATCCTCAGTCTTGGCTCCGACCCTTTTCGCATGGCGCGACTGGGGGCCATCATCGGCTTGCCGGCGTTCAGTCTCGTCATCTTTGCCGCCAGTTCCAACGCGCCATCGATTTTCACGCTTGGCGTGCTGATGGCCGGTCTGGGCGCCGGCCTGTTCGGTCATGGCACGTTGACGGCGACCATGCGGCTGGCGCCGCAGGGCCAGATCGGCATGGCCTTGGGTGCATGGGGCGCGGTGCAGGCCACGGCACAGGGGCTTGGCGCGGCTGTCGGCGGCATCACCCGCGACCTTGTTAAGGGCATGGAGCTGGCAACAGGCTTCCCCGCCGCAGCCAACGGCTATGTGGTCGTTTATGGCCTTGAGCTGCTGTTGCTGGCGGCCACGGTCATTGCCATGATGCCGCTGATCACCTCCGAGGATTGATCCTCGGCACAACCATCGGGTTGCATTTACCCTGCCGCGCAGATTTGTGGTGGTGAACGACTTTCAAGCCTTTGTCGAATTGCCGCAACAGGCGGCAATGCGGCCATTTTCCATAGGGCGCGCAAGGCAGGATAACGCAAAAAAGCTGGCACCTTTCGGTACCAGCTTCTTTTCTGTGTGCTCCCGGAACTGGCGAACCAGTCCGAAAACCCGTTCTTACTGAGCGGCGGGCGCTTCAGCAGCCGGGGCAGCCGGCGCTTCGACGACAGCGGCGGGCGCTGCAGCTTCAGCCTTGGCGCCGCCTTGCCAGAAGTCGGCCATCCACGTGGTGTTCGTCAGGATCGAAGCATGCACCAGCAAGGATGCAGAAACGAAACCCAGGAACAGCAGCGACAGCGCAACAGTCGGGTTCACATAGAGCCAGATACGACCTTCATTCATGATTCAGTCCTCCAGCCTTAGTGCAGCCATGGCGTAAGCATGTACGCCAGGATGTGTGCCACAACGGCAATGCCGAAGTAAATCCGCGTGCCCCACTTGAGGCCATCGTTGATTTCGTCAGCCTGCTTTTCCGTCAACCCGCTTGGGTAAACTTTGGTATCGTCTGCCATATTGTCACTCCTCTCTCTAACGGAGTTGGTGCGAAGCTGATGCCATCGCGACCCCCTGCCCGGAGCCAGACACCAGACCGGAAAACCGATCCTCTGCCATGGCCATCTTTGACATAAGCACTTGAACTCTGTCGCCCGCAGCCCCCCCGAACCGACGGGCCGCAATGAACAATATCGCATTGGCAAAGTGTGTCAATGTGTCGCGCGTCATCGTTTGTGCGAATTGGTGCAGTGCGAAAAGTCCGGTATCACCGGCATTGGACCGCGCCGTCATGGTTTGCTAGCCTGCGGCACATCAAGCGACACAAGGCGGGACAACATGCACGATCTGGACAGGCGCACGATATTGCTGGCCGGCGCCGCCAGCCTGCTGCCGGTGCCGGCCGCAGCAGCATCGCCGCGCGCCGCCATACGCGCCGCCATCGACCGGCAATTGCCCGAAAACATCGCCCGCATCCAGGACTGGATCCGCCATCCCGGCATCGCTGCCGAAAACTGGCAGATGGACAGCGCCTGCGACTACACCATGGGATTGCTCAGGGATGCCGGCTTCCAGACGGTCAGGAAGATGCCGACCAGCGGCCAGCCCGGCATATTCGCCACCCTTGATGTCGGGGCAAAGCGCACCATGGGCATCTATTTCATGTATGACGTGAAACAGGTGAACCCTGACGAATGGTCCAGCCCGCCGTTCGAGGCGCGGATCGTCGACAAGCCGGGGTTCGGCAAGGTCATCGTCGGGCGCGGCGCCATCAACCAGAAAGGCCCCGAAGCCGCATTCCTCGCCGCATTGCATGCCTTTCGCGCCGCTGGCGCACGGCTGCCGGTCAACCTCGTGCTGGTAGCTGAGGGCGAGGAGGAAATCGCCTCCCCCAATTTTCACGAAATCGTGCAGGCGCCCGACGTGCTGGCCGCCCTGAAACGCTGCGACGGCATCATCATCCCCACCGCCTGGCAGGCGCCGAACGGGGCTGTGCAGATCAATCTGGGCGCCAAGGGGCCACTGGAATTCCAGTTGATCGCCAGCGGCGAAGCCTGGGGCAAGGGACCAAAGGGCGATATTCATTCCAGCTATCACGCGCAGGTGGACAGCCCGGTGTGGCGGCTGGTGCAGGCGCTGGACACGCTGGTCGAAGCCGATGGTCACACCCCGGCCATCGATGGCTGGTTCGACAATGTGCGGGCGCTGACGGCGCGCGAACGCGAACTGATCGCGCAGACCGCCGCAGCCAACAGCGAAACCGATGCCAAGCGCGCGCTGGGCGTGAAGATGTGGATCAATGACGAACCCTGGCAACAGTCGCTGGAACGCCTTGCCGGCCAACCGACGATCAACATCCAGGGGCTTGTCGCCGGCTATACCGGGCAAGGCGGCAAGACCGTGCTGCCGGGCCGCGCCGAAGCCAAGCTGGAATGCCGGCTGGTGCCTAACCAGACAAAAAAAGAAGCCGAAGCCAAGTTGCGAGCCCATCTGGCCAAGCGCGGCTTTGGCGATATCGAAGTCAAGGTGTCGGGCGGCTATGACCCCACCGAGACCGCCGAAACCAGCCGCGTGATTCGCGCGCAGCAGGCGGTGTATACCCGGCTCGGCGTGCCGCAGACGCTCAACCCGCGCCTCGCCGGTTCCTGGCCGGGATCGGTGTTCACCCAGCCGCCGGTCAGCCTGCCCGCCGGCCAGTTCGGCCTCGGCCATGGATCGGGCGCCCATGCCCCGAACGAATATTTCGTGATCGAATCAAGCAATCCCAAGGTCGAGGGACTGGCCGGCTGCACCATGGGGTTTGTCGAGTTCCTCTACGAGATGGGTGGCGGCTAGGCGCATCGCTGCGCGCACCTCACAGCCCCCGGAATTTCGCCCAGTCCGCCATGGGTGCGCGGGCCGGCATGGCGGCATTGGCGGGGTCGGCGGCGTCCTTGAAACCGATGGCCATACCGGTGAACAACATGCGGTCCTCGGGGATGCCGATGAATTCGCGGATGGTCTGCGGCCACACCGCCCAGCATTCCTGCGGGCAGCTATCAAGGCCCTCCTCGCGCAGCAGCAGCATCAGGCTTTGCAGATACATGCCAAGATCGCTCCACTGCGGCGGGCCCATGGTCTTGGCCACCGAGCAGAACAGCGCGACGGGTGCGCCAAAAAACTGGAAATTGCGGGCGAACCACATGCGCCGCGCCATCTTGTCCTCGCGCGGGATGCCGAGCGCGCGGTAAAGCTCCTCCCCCACCGCGAACCGGTAACTGCTATAGGGTTCTGGCAAGACCTTGGGATAAATGTCATATTCTGTCGGCTCGCCTGTGGCGCCGCCCATCAGCTTGCCCATCATGATCTGCTTGAGCGCCGCAAGGTCGTCGCCGCCAACCACATCGATGTGCCAGGGTTGCAGATTGCCGCCCGATGGCGCCCATGCGGCCTTTTCGACCACGCGCCGGATGGTGTCGCCATCCACCGGCCTGTCCCGAAAGCCGCGCACCGAGCGGCGGGACAACAAGGCTTCACTGACCGTTACGGGAATTGGCATCGCAATTGTGCTCCAGAGCTTCCATCACGCATCAGGATTGCCTATCAAGGGGCCGTGTTGTCCAGCCTCCCCAATCTGCTGACCCTTAGCCGCATCCTGGCGGTGCCGGGGCTTGTCTGGCTGATGTGGGGCAACAGCCAATGGGAATGGCTTGCGGCCTTCATCCTGTTTGCCGTTGCCGGCATCACCGATTATTTCGACGGCTATCTGGCGCGGTCATATGGCACGGTATCCAAGATCGGCCAGTTCCTCGATCCCATTGCCGACAAGATCATGGTGGCGGCCGTCATCGTCATGCTGGTGCATGCCGGCGTGCTGCACGGCCTGTCGGTGATTGCCGGGCTGATCATCCTGCTGCGCGAAATCACCGTGTCGGGCCTGCGCGAATATCTGGCGACATTGCAGGTATCGATGCCGGTGTCGAAGCTGGCCAAATGGAAGACGACGTTCCAGATCGTGGCGCTGGGCGCTTTGGTATTGGCCGGCACAGGCACGCTGTTTCCCTGGTTGCCGAGCATGCAGGTCGGGCTGGTCTGCCTGTGGGCGGCCGCCGCGCTGACGCTGCTGACCGGATATGATTATCTGCGTGTCGGCCTGAAACACATGTGATGCGTGTTCCACGCCAGCCTGCGGCACATGTGATGCAGTTCCACGCCAGCCTGCGGCACATTTGATGCAACTGGTGTATTTCGCCTGGGTGCGGACACGGATCGGCAAGGACGCCGAAACGCTCGCGGTGCCGGCGGGTATGATGACCGTATCGGAACTGCTCGATTGGCTGGCCGTGCGCTCGCCGGGCCATGCAGCGGCGCTTGAAGACCGAAGCGCCATCAAGGTTGCTGTGGACCAGCAGTTTGCCGGGCCGGATACATCCATAGCTGGCGCCAGCGAGATTGCCATTTTTCCCCCGGTGACCGGCGGATGACTTTGTCGGCCTTTGGCGCCCGCCTGCAGGAGGACTCGTTTGACGCCGCCGCCGAGCAGGCCGCCTTGCTGGCCGGCCGCAGCGATCTCGGCGCCGCTGTCAGCTTCACCGGGCTGGTGCGAGCCGATCATGGACTGATTGCACTGACCCTCGAACACTATCCGGCGATGACCCTCGCGCAGATCCAGGCCATCGCCGCCGACGCCGCCGCCCGCTGGCCCGACACCATCGGCACCATCATCCACCGCCACGGGCGGCTGCTTCCCGGCGAAGCCATCGTCCTCGTCACCACCGCCTCCCCCCACCGCGCCCACGCCTTCGCCGCCGCCCAGTTCCTGATGGACTGGCTGAAAACCAAGGCCCCCTTCTGGAAGCGCGAGGAATGGGCCGACGGCACGACACGCTGGGTGGACGCCAAGGGCAGCGACGACAATGCTGCAGAGCGCTGGCTGGCCGAATGAGGCCGGCCCGTTGCCCACGGCGCCCATCGACGCCGCGTTGACGTTCGGATAACGCTTATCCAACGCAGTGCGGGGCCAAACTTGACCGACATCTTCCTCTCCTACAACCGCGAGGACCAGCGCCAAGCCAAGCTGTTTGCCGATGCGTTCGCGGCAGCTGGCCTGAGCGTGTGGTGGGATACCGCGCTGCGTTCCGGCGAGGCCTATGATGAGGTGACCGAGGCCGCCCTGCGCGCTGCCAAGGCGGTGGTGGTGCTGTGGTCGCCGCGCTCGGTCGTCTCGCGCTGGGTGCGTGCCGAAGCCACCATCGCCGACCGCTGCAAGACGCTGGTGCCGGTGACCATCGAGCCCTGCGAACGCCCGATCATGTTTGAACTGACCCAGACCGCAGACCTGTCGCATTGGACGGGGGAGCCGGGGGACAAGGTGTGGGCAGCGTTGCTTGACGATGTGCGGCGTTATGTCGGGCGGGAGGCCGAGCCGGAGGAGATCGCCATCACGATGGCCGAGCCGCTGCCCAGACCAACGGGCGAACGTGGATCGGCGCCTTCGCTTGCAGTGCTTCCCTTCACCAACCGCTCACAGTTGGCCGAGGACGACATACTTGCCGAGGGGATGGTCGAGGACTTGATAGCGGCTTTGGCACAAGGCGTCTTTGTCCGGGTCCTTGGCGGCATGGCCACCGCCAATTTGAGCCGCGCCACGATTTCAGACCCCGCTGCTTTGGGCAGGCGGCTGGGCGTGCGATACCTTCTGGAAGGCAACGTGCGCCGCGTTGCCAGCAACCTGCGCGTGACCACCCAGCTGATCGAGGCGGAGAGTGGCGAAGTATTGTCGACTGGCCGGTTCGATCGTCCGCTCGATGAGCTCGCAGAGCTCCAGGAGGATCTGGTCCACGAAGTTGCGGGCAGTCTCGATACCCAAGTGATGAACCTGGAAGTGGCCCGGGTCCTTAAAAAGCCCGGCGATCTGACTGCCTGGGAATCGGCGATGCGGTGCCTATCATACGCCAGCCATCTCGACGCGGCATCTTTGGCCAAAGGATTGGAGGAGGGGCGCCGAGCCGTTGAGATCGATCCCGAATATGCACTGGGTCACGCCGCGCTCGCCAATTGCTCAGGCGTGTTTTACCTGCTGGCGTTCATCGAAGATCCGTCTCAGGTAAAACTGATCCGGCGGCATATTGATCGCGCTTTAGAATTAGCGCCGAATGATGCGTTCGTCCTCACCTATGTTGGAGCTGCTTTGGTCTATTCGGGGCAACTTGAAGAATCGCTCCGGCCCTTGGCGCGCGCCATCGCGAAGATGCCCGGAAATGGCATGGCGCAGTTCTGCTATTCTGCTGCCTGCAGCTGGCTCGATCGCACGAAGGAAGCGCAAAAGCACGGAAACCTGGCCGTTCGCCTGATGCCTGGATCGCCGATGTTTTGGGCCGTTATGGCGATGCAGGCCAATACCGCTATCCGCTTGGGCTGTTGGGAAGATGCGCTTGCCTGGCTGGACGAGAGCCTCATGCTCAATCCAGACGGCAGCATAATCCGACTGCAACAGGCCATTTGTTACCGGCACTTCGGGCGCCATGGGGACGCGCAAGCCGCGTTTGAGCGGGTGTGCGATGATGGCTGGACCCTTGCACAAATGGAACTCTGGTTTCGGCGGATAATGAGCAACAACGCCGCGCTTGAAGAGCATCTGGAATCCATTAACGCACTGTGGGCAAAGGCGGACCGATCCGCATGACCCCTGCGCCCGACATCTTCCTGTCCTACAATCGCGAGGACCAGGCGCGCGCGAAGCTGTTTGCCGATGCGTTTGCGGCGGCGGGCTTAGGCGTGTGGTGGGACACGGCGTTGAACGTCGCTGCAACGGGCGGTACAAGCACCATGCCAAACGCCGGGGACCAACGATCATGACCAACCCGAGTGCACGCGTGCTGGTACTGGACGGGCATCCGGACGGAACATCGCTGTGCAGCGCGCTGGCCGCCGCTGCCGCCGAAACGGCACAGACGCGCGGGGCGGAGGTGCGGTTGCTGCGGCTGTCGGCGATGCAATTCGATCCCAACCTCGCCCATGGCTACAAGCAGCGCATGGAGCATGAGCCTGATCTGGTCGCGTTTCTGGATGCGGTGCGCTGGTGCGACACGTTCATCCTTATCCACCCGATGTGGTGGGGCGCGGCGCCCGCCAAGCTGAAGGGGCTGATCGACCGCGTGTTCCTGCCCGGAATCGCCTTTGCCTATGAAGGCGACGGGCATTTTCCCAAGAAATTGTTCGAGGGCCGCACAGCGCGCGTGCTGATCACCACCGACACACCTTCATGGTATTTGTGGCTGGGCTATCGCAACGGCTGGCTGAATGTGCTGCGCCGCCAGATCCTCGATTTTGTCGGCTTGAGGGTGACGCACATGAAAACTGTCGGCACCATCCGCGACGCAACGCCGGCCCGGATCGCGGGCTTCATCGAGACGGCACGCAAACTGGCCGCCTAGGCTGCCTCGGTCATGGGCAATGTCCGCACATAACGCAGATCCGACCACCCCGGCACGAAACGCGCCGGCGGCGGTAAGCGCTTGAGTTCACCGTCGAAAAGGCAGCGCAAGGTGCGGCGGCGGCCGACGATCAGTTCGTCCGCTGTGAAGGCCTTGATCTTGGCGGCGCTCCGCCAGTCGGTCAGCAACCAGTTGACCGCAACGGCCATCGCGTCCGCAAGGCCGGTGCCGGAAAAAATGGCCGCCTCAAGGCCCTGATCGCCAGGCATGACCAGCACGCCGGGGTGGCGGCCCGGATGGCCAGCAACGCGCACGCCGCCGACAAAGCCATGCGCCAGCGCCAGTCGCACCGCCTGCACGACCCGCCATAGCCGGCCGTGTCGCGCATTCTCGCGCACGCGCGCCCACCGCGTCATTGGCCCGATGATGATGCGACAATAACTGGTTTCACCGCCGGCGCGCACCACTGGCACATGGCGCAGCGTGCCGGTGGCTGCCGCCGCAACAATCGCTTCGGGTGCAGCATCGCCGTGCAGGGCCTTGGGCAGCAGATTCATGGTGCCGCCCGGCACCGCCAGCACCTGGCCATCCCAGCCTGTCGCCGCCGCGCTGGCGGTGCCGATCGTGCCGTCGCCGCCCATCAGGACCAACGTATCGACGCTGGCCTTGCGGAGCATTGCAGCATCGGGTGCGGCCTGGGCCGGAAAATCGCTGCGTCCGGCGATGACGGCGCCAGCCTGGGTCAGGGCGTCTTCCAATGACGCCAGACGGCCTTCATCAGTGGACCGCGCCGCCATGTTGGCGACAAGCCAGACGGTGCCAAGCGGACGGGCCGGCGCGGGGGGAGCAGGCGGTTCGTGCATGCACTGGATGTCGCAGTGCCGACACTGCTGGTCAACCAGTCATGGCGCCGCGTCAAAGTGCGGCGCTCAAAGCCTTGATATCATTGTTCAGGATGCGATCATTGTCGGAATAATCGACAGGGCAGTCGATCAGATGAACACCCGGCGTGGACAGGCAATGCGCCAGCAGGTCCGGCAGCATCCCGGCGCTGGTGACGCGGTGGCCGTGTGCGCCATAGCTTTGGGCATAGGCGACGAAGTCGGGGTTGCCATAGGTCAGGCCCCAATCGGCGAAGCCCATGTTGGCCTGCTTCCAGCGGATCATGCCGTAGCTGTTGTCGTTCAGGACCAGCACGGTGATGTCGAGGCCGAGACGGACGGCAGTTTCCATCTCTTGGCTGTTCATCATGAACCCGCCATCTCCGCAGATGGCCATGACCTTGCGGCCCGGATACACCATCGCCGATGCCATTGCCGAAGGCAGGCCGGCGCCCATGGTCGCCAACGCATTGTCGAGCAGCACCGTGTTGGGACCATAGGCCGTATAATTGCGCGCGAACCAGATTTTATAGACGCCGTTGTCGAGCGCGATGATGCCGTCGTCCGGCATGGCCCCCCGCACCTGGTCGACCAGATGTTGCGGATAGATCGGGCAGCGCATGTCAGCGATAGCCGCATCGCGGTGCGCCACCTCGGCAGCCCGCGCGGCAAGCATGCCGGCAAAGTCCCATTGCGCCTGCGGCGTGATCGCTTCGCAAATCTGCCAGACGGCATTGGCGATGTCGCCGACAACCTCGATCTGCGGGAAATAAACCGGGTCCACCTCGGCAGAACGAAAGCTCATGTGAATGACCGTGGCGCAATCCGCTGACATGAAAAATGGCGGTTTTTCGATGACATCATGGCCGATGTTGACGATGACATCAGCCTTGCGGATGGCGGCATGGACAAAATCCCCGGCCGAAAGCGCCGCGCAGCCCAAAAAGCGCGGGTGGCGTTCATCGATGACACCCTTGCCAAGCTGCGTGGTCAGGAACGGAATGCCGGTCTTGTCGATCAGCGCGCACAATATGCGGCTGGTCATGGTCCGGTTGGCGCCGGCGCCGATGACCAATATCGGCGCACGCGCCGCCTCGATGACGCGCACGGCCTCGGCGATGGATTTCACATCGGCACAGGGCCGGCGCACGAAACTGGGTTTCAGCGGCGTCGAATCCGTCGGGTCGTGCGCGATATCCTCGGGCAGTTCGAGATGGCCTGCGCCGGGTTTTTCCTCTTGCGCCAGTCGGAAGGCTTCGCGCGTGCGGGCCGGGATATTGTCGGCGCTGGCAAACTGGTGCGTGTATTTGGTTATCGGGCGCATCATGTCGACAACGTCCAGAATCTGGAACCGGCCCTGCTTGGATTTCTTGATGGGTTTTTGCCCGGTAATCATCAGCATCGGCATGCCGCCCAGCGTCGCATAGGCCGCCGCCGTCACCAGATTGGTGGCGCCCGGCCCCAGCGTTGCAAGGCAGACGCCGGCCTTGCCGGTATGGCGGCCATAGGTGGCAGCCATGAATCCGGCGCCCTGTTCATGGCGTGTGAGGATCAGCCGGATCTGGCTGGAGCGCGACAGAGAATCGAGAAAATCGAGATTCTCCTCACCGGGCACGCCAAAGACATATTCGACCCCCTCGGCCTCAAGACACTGGACTAGCAGGTCGGATGCCTTGGTCATGCGGCCCTCGATATGGCGCTTTGGCCCAAACGGAAACCGGCGACCGAGTTGCCCCGGCCGCCGGCTATCGTCAGCAGCGACGATCTCTGAAGATATTCGGGCAAATATGTATCGTGAAAATACAAACCTGCATAGTGCAAGCTGGTGTGGAAATCCCCGGCGCCCCCACGCCCTGCAAGTCGATTAATTGCCAATCGGTCACAATACAAGCGATTGTTTACGAATGCTTCATGGGTATGCACGGCGCGTTTCAAACGACGCCATAGGCCAGCATGGCATCGGCGACCTTCTTGAAGCCGGCGATGTTGGCGCCCTTGACGTAATCGACATGGCCATCTGCCGCGCGCCCATATTCGAGGCAGCGTTCATGGATGCCGGCCATGATGTCCTTCAGCATGACTTGCAGGTCTTCCTCCTTCCAGCTCATGCGCGCGGAATTCTGGCTCATCTCCAAGCCGGATACAGCGACACCGCCGGCGTTGCTGGCCTTGCCGGGTGCATAGAGGATGCGTGCCGCCTTGAAGATGTGCACGCCGTCCAGATCGGTGGGCATGTTCGCCCCTTCGGCGACGGCGATGCAGCCATTGTCCAGCAACAGCCGCGCCTGCGCACCGTTCAGTTCGTTCTGGGTGGCACAGGGCAGCGCGAAGTCGCACGGCACACCCCAGGGCCGGGCGCCGCCGCCATGAAAGGTTGCGCCCTTGTACTCCTGCACATAATCGCTGATGCGGCCGCGCCGGTGTGTCTTGTGGCTTTTCACCCAATCGATCTTGTCCTGCGTGATGCCGTCCGGATCATGCACGAAACCCTCGGAAGCGGACAGCGTCAGCACCTTGCCGCCCAAGGCCATGATTTTTTCGGCCGCGTGCGTGGCGACATTGCCGGATCCGGAGATAACCGCCGTCTTGCCGGCAATATCCAGGCCGCGCGTTTTCAGCATGTCCTGCAGGAAATAGACGGCGCCATATCCGGTCGCCTCAGTGCGGATCAGGCTACCGCCCCATTCCAGCCCCTTGCCGGTCAGCACGCCGGTGAAGTTGCCGGTAATGCGCTTGTACTGGCCGAACATATAGCCAATCTCGCGGCCGCCAACACCGATATCGCCGGCCGGCACATCGATATCGGCGCCGATATGACGATACAGCTCGGTCATGAAACTCTGGCAGAAGCGCATGATTTCATTGACGCTCTTGCCCTTGGGGTTGAAGTTCGATCCGCCCTTGCCGCCGCCCATGGGCAGACCCGTCAAGGCGTTCTTGAACGTCTGTTCGAACGCAAGGAACTTGAGCACGCTTTCAGTGACCGACGGGTGAAACCGCAATCCGCCCTTGTAGGGACCGATGGCGTTGTTGTTCTGCACCCGCCAGCCCCGCTGGACGCGGATATTGCCGGCATCATCCTCCCAGCAGACGCGGAAACTGATCACCCGGTCCGGCTCGGCGATGCGGCGCAGGATCTGCGCCTGATGATATTGCACCTTGTCGCCCATGAAGTCGAAAATATCCTCGGCAACCTCGGTCACCGCCTGGACGAATTCGTCCTGGCCCGGATTGCGCCGCTTCACCCCCGCGATAAAGCTTTGCAGGTCGACATGGTCGGCAACTGTCATCGGTCAGCCCCTCAGATCAGGTCTGCGAGAAACACGAATCATGCGCCGCCGCCCGGCGCCTTTGGCTGCGACTGGCGCTTCAGACTAGCGCGAATCCCCCAGCCGGCAAAGCCGCAACTCAGCGCTCTCCCGCTCCCGGATCAAAACTCGTGACGCCTTCGGGCAACGGCCGCTCCAGCCAGGGCGCGCGGGCCAATCCTGCGCTGGCATCGACAAAGCCGCTGTCCCAGTGCAGCCGCATCGTTGAACGGCTGAATTCGCGGCCCTTGGCACTGCCCTGCCAGGCCTTGTCGCGATAGATAAGCTGGCAGATGCCGACCCGGTTCTGGCGGGCGGCGGACACCAGCAATGCAACATCCTCGCTGGCCGCCAATTCCGGCGGCAGGCTGGACACCAGCCGTGCCAGCGCCCGGCGTTCGGCGTTGCGCTGCACGGCGTTGTCGGTGCCCAGCCGGGTGCGGCTGGAAAAACGAATGTCGGCGACGCGCTCATCCGCTTCGTCCTGGGTCTGCGGCATCGGCCCGCGCGCCGGGAACAGATCGACCTGAAAGATCATCATGTCGCACTGACGTTCCTCGCCCAGCACATGATCAAGCGGCGTGTTCGACACCAGCCCGCCATCCCACCAATATTCACCGTCGATCAGCACCGGCGGCAGGCCCGGCGGCAGCGCGCCCGATGCCATGATGTGTTCAGGCCCAAGCTGCTGATATTTCGTGTCGAAATAGCGAAAATTGCCGGTGGTGACATTCACTGCGCCGACCGACAGCCGCACCGCGCCGCTGTTGAGCAGGTCCCAATCGACCAACCGCAGCAGCGTCTCGCGCAGCGGCGCCGTGTCGTAGACGCCCAAAGGCCCCCGCAGCCAGGGCAGCGCCGGCGGCCAGCGCGGCCGGAAAAATCCCGGCGCGCCAAAGGTCGCCGTGGCGCCAGCCGCCCATTCATGCCAGCCGCGCATGAAACCATCGGACAGCGCCGGCACCAGCTGCGGCAGGCCCGAAGTCACCATGTCCCAGAATTCGGTCAGCCGCGTGACACGCCTGTCCGGCGGGTTGCCGGCAATCAGCGCGGCGTTGATGGCGCCGATGGAAATGCCGGCTGTCCATTTGGGGCAAAAGCGCCCGTCTGCCAGAGCGGCAAACACACCGGCCTGATAGCTGCCAAGAGCGCCGCCGCCCTGCAGTACCAGTACGGGAAGCGGATCATCAGCCATGGCAGTGCCATAGCATGGCCGGCACGGCTGGTCAGGCCGCGATTGCAGCCTCGGCAACCGGCGCGCCCAATTGCTGTTCCATGTCGGCAATCAGGTGGCGATCATCATGATGCCAAGGGTGGAAACCAGGCTTGAAATAACCGAGCCATAACCAGAACACTTCGCGCAACACGCCGGGCGTGCCGACCAGATACCAGGCCAGGCGGCGACGCGCCTCCCAGCCGGTGATGCCGTCCTGCGCCAGCAGGGCCATCGCGTCATGGCTGCGTTTGGTCACGAAGTTGCGCGACACCCGCCAGAACACCAGGCTGCGGATGGCCCAGCGCTTCCAGGGTTTCAGGCCGCGCGTGATGTGCATGTAAGTGTCGAACGCCACGCCCTTGTGCTCGACTTCCTCGATGGCGTGCCACAACCACATGGCGCGGCTTTGCTGACTCGCGCCGGCAAAGGCTGCGTCGCCCTTGGCGAGCATGGCATGCGCAAAAATTGCCGTGAAATGTTCGAGGCTGACCGTCACCAGCAGCTGCCCGACAGGATGCTGGGTGCGGGCCAGCACCAGGCTGTCGGCGATGCGGGTATCGATTTCGGAGGTATCATAGCCGGCGCCGGTCACCTGGCGGTTGAAAGCCAGATGTTCGCGGGTATGGTTGACTTCCTGTTTGACGAACGCGTCGATCTGCGCGGCCAGCGGCGCCGGCACATCCCCCCGGAACCGCCGCACGGTTTCGACGAAAAAGGATTCGCCCAGCGGAAAACTGGCGGACAAGGCATTGTGCCAGGCCGTGGCAATCGGGTCGCCGCCCAGCCACCAGCGGCCACGCACTTCCTCGCGGCCAAAACGCAGGTTGCGCGGCGTGATGGCAAGATCGGCGGGGGCTGCGACGGACATGATGCTATGCTCAACAATTGGCGTTTATCATGCAATATTTATCGTGCGTTACCGGCAAGTCAATGCGGCCCGCAGGCGCAGACAGGCGCGCCGATCCGGCCGCTACTGAACCGCGATCAGCTCGACATCAAACATCAAAGTGGCACCCGGCGGAATATCCGCGCCAGCGCCGCGTTCGCCATATCCGGCATCGGGCGGCACGATCAGGGTGCGCTTGCCGCCGATCTGCATGCCGGCAACGCCTTCGTCCCAGCCGGTGATGACCTGGCCGACGCCAAGCTGGAACACGAACGGCTGGCCGCGATCGACCGAACTGTCGAACTTCTTGCCCTTCATGCCGTCAGCGTAAAGCCAGCCGGTGTAATGCACCGCCACCATCTGGCCCGGTTGCGCGATGGCGCCGGTGCCGACCTTGCCGTCGGTGTAACGCGTGCCGCCCGGCAGGGCGACCTGCGCTGGAGCAGCAGCGGCAGTCGTGGCGGCAAGCGCGGCAACTGAGGCGGCAAGCGCGGCGATATTGGCAGCAGACATGAACAAACTCCGGACAAATGCGACAGTCCCCGTATTGGGCATGCGGCGCGTCGAGCGCAAGCCCATGCGTCCCTCCCCCTCTCGGCGAGAGAGGGAGGGACGCAAGTCCAACGATTGCCGAACCGCGCCCTGACGCTAACGATTGTCCAGCTGCGCTCGCACGCGGGCAAGTCCAAGACGCGAGATGCGGTAAGGCGCACCGCCGCGCGATTCGATGTAACCGCGCCGTTTCAGGCTGGCGAATACGCTCATGCTCATCCCGTCGAGGCAATGTCCGTCACGGGTGAAACATCTGGCTTCGATGATACGGTCACCGTCGCGTTTGTGGTCGATGCTGCCGCCTTGCGCCAGCAAGTGCAGCACGCGCTGCTGCGCGCGGGAAATATCCATGCCGTCTGGCTCTCTGCAAAAAGGTGCAGGGCGCCGATGCCGGGTCCGGGCTATTGGCCGGCGAACGCAGCAGGGCGCAGTGAACCGTCAGCCGCATCGCGGCTATCGGTCAGCAGCCAGGGACAATCTCGCGCATATCCGCTCCAGTTTCGCGTGCAATCATATCACGGCGCACCGGCGGGGCAACAGGGTCAGCCCAGGCCCAATCGCCCACGGAAAAACGCGATGGTGCGCACTTCGGCATCCTTGCCGGGGCCGGATTCCGGCAGATGCAGCGTCAACACGCTGTGCGGCGACAGGCCGGTGCCTTGCCGGGCATCGACGTCGTCCAGTTCGACAGCCTCGAACCGGTCGCCGAATTCGGCCTGGTAACGGGCAAAACGCGCGTCGGGCACCAACTTGTCGGATTTGTAGCGCAGGCCGAGCATGGTCAGGTCCTCGGTCTCGAACCGGGCGCGGGCGCAGGCGATTTCGGCCGGGCTGGCGTCGATGCTGCCTTTGCCGCCGCCGATGGCCGGCATCGACGGCTGGGACAAAACCGGCGCGATGACGCTCGGCTCGGTCATCATCGCCAGCGCAAAACCGCCGGTGAAGCACATGCCGATGGCACCCACCCCCGGCCCGCCGCATTCGGCATGCGCCAGCCTGGCCAGCGCCCGCAGCCATTCGACGATCGGGCTGGACTTGCCGTCCTTCCAGACATTGAATTCGCGGCGGATGCAGATGTTGCTGATCATGGAAACCAGCGCATAGCCCTTGGTCGCGGTCTTGCCGGGCGTGCCGAACAAGCTGGGCATGAACACCGTCATGCCGGCCGCCACCAGCCGGTCGGCGAATTCCACCACCTGCGGATGCAGCCCTGGTATTTCATGGATGACGATGACCGCCGGGCCGCTGCCGCGCCGATAGACTGGCCGCGTCCAGGGCCCGTCGGTAAAATCGCGAACCGTATAGTCCGAAAGCGCCATCGAATGTTCCCCCTGCCCGGCCGTTTCCCCCTTGGAACAGCCGGCTTTGCGCGGCGCATTGGTGCCTGATATGGTGCGCGAGGCAAGGGGGCATGATTTGGAACTGCTAGAATTGTATCGCGGCATGCTCGAATTTCGGGTGCTGTGGATCGCGGCATTCTGCACCGGGTTCGTGGTGGCCGGCGCCCTGTGGCTGCAAAGGCCGCTGGTGCCGGGGCGCAGCACGCTTCGCAACGCCGGCATCAGCCTGGCATTCTATGTCACCAATTTTCTCGCCGCACCGGCTGCCGCTGTCATCAATCTTGGCGTGATCGTTGCCTGGACCTGGGCCGATCTGCCCCGCCTGCCGGCGGACATCTGGGCTGGCTGGCACCCCGCCGCCTTGATGGTTGTCGCGGTGGTGGCCGGGGATTTTTCCGTCTATTGGGCGCACCGCTGGATGCACGGCCGCATTGGCTGGCCGATCCATGCCATCCACCATAGCGACAGCGATGTGAACGGCTTCACGACGCTCAGGGTGCATATCCTCGAACCGGTGGTGATGCGGTTCTTTGCGCTGATATTCGTCGCCTGGATGGGCCTGCCGCCGGCGGCTGCGGCCGGTGCGGGGCTGTTCCTGATGCTGCACAATGTCTATGTGCATTTCGATCTGGACTGGACGCATGGCCGGCTCGGCTGGCTCATCGCCAGCCCGCGCTTCCATCGCTGGCATCATGTCGATGACCCGGCGATCTTCGGGCACAATCTCGCCAATGTCATGCCGGTCTGGGACATGATGTTTGGCACATACATCAACCCCGGGCCTGTGCGCGGCAAGCTGGGTGCCGCCAGCAGCGGCGTGCCCGACCTCGACCTTGGTGCGCTGTGGCTATGGCCATTGCGCGAATGGGCGGCGATGCTGCGGCAATGGCGGTCTGGGGTGGCCGACACGGCGCGCTGATCAGGCGTCTGGCTGTGATGTGGTGGGTCCAGCGGGATTTGAACCCGCGACCTAGCGCTTAAAAGGCGCGCGCTCTACCGATTGAGCTATGGACCCGTTCACATCAGCTATCGCCGTGGCGGCGGGCTTTAGGGCGATTGCACCGCGCTTGCAACTGCCTTGCTGTCAGATGCGACACGGGATGCCGCCAATCGGGCGAAATTTCTGCCAGCGGATCCAGCACGAAGCGCCGAAAAGCCAACGCCGGATGCGGAATTTGCAGGCCGGGCATGCGCACAACAAGTTCGCCGGCACCCAAGATGTCCAGATCGAGCACGCGGTCACCCCAGCGCCGAGCGCGCCGCCGGCCGAAATCCCGCTCGATCTGCTTGAGAATCGCCAGCACCGCCAATGGCGCCTTTTCGGTCACGACCATCGCCGCCGCATTGGCAAACCGCCGCCCGCCCGGTCCCAGCGGCGGCGTGGGCCGAATGCGCGAGCGGCGCAGCACCGGCAAGCCGGCCGCAGCCAGCGCCGCCAGCGCCGCGACAACGACCTGCTCGGGCGCACCATGCCGGCCGTGACGGCGATTCGAGCCAAGCGCGATCAGGACAGTTGTTTCCATGAGGGCAACGCGACTACACGCATGCACTATGGAAATCGACTCTCCCGAACTTGCGCTCCCGCCTTCTGCCATTGCCGTCGCGCGTGCCGCCTATCGGCCCGGCCCGGCCGAGCCGTCGCTGGATTGCCAATTGTGCCCGCGTCTGGCCGCCCACCGTGCCGAACTGGCAGGCAATCATCCGGACTGGTGGAACGCGCCGGTCCCAGGTTTTGGCGACCCTGACGCCTGGCTGGCCATCGCCGGGCTGGCGCCGGGCGTCCAGGGCGCCAATCGCACCGGCCGGGCATTCACGGGCGACTGGGCAGGTTCACTGTTGTTCGAAACACTGGGCAAATTCGGCCTGAGCAGCGGCGACTATGCTGGCAGGATCGACGATGGCCTGGCCTTGCACGGCGCCTTCATCACCAATGCAGTGCGCTGCGTGCCGCCGCAGAACAAGCCCGATCCGGCGGAAATCAAGACCTGCCGCGTCTTTCACACCGAACGGCTGCGCGCCCTTCCGGGGCTGCAAGTCGTCATCGCGCTCGGCGACACCGCGCACCGATCGACGATCAAGGCGTTGGGCTGCAAGCTGCCCAAATATCCCTTTTCCCATGGCGCCGTGCACAGGCTGCACACCGGCATGATCGTCGTCGATTCCTATCATTGCAGCCGGCTCAACACCAACACCGGGCGCCTCACGCCCGACATGTTCGAGGCGGTGTTTGCCCAGGCCATCGCACTCAGGCCATGAGTTTCGAGACTGTCGACCTGCCGCAGAACAGCGCCGCATGGCTGCGCTGGCGGCACGACGGCATCGGCGCGTCCGAGGCGCCGGCGCTGATGGGCGAAAACCCGTGGAAAAGCGCCGAGCGACTGTTCCGCGAAAAAGCCGCTCCGCCGCCGGCCGGTAACTGGGTCGCTGGCGGCGGCACCTCAGGGAGCAGCGCAGGTGCTGGCGGCGGAGCAGGTGCGGGCGGGGCCATGGGCCGCGGCCATGCGCTGGAGCCCCATGCGCGGGCGCATTATGTCACCGCCACCGGCATCGATGTCGCGGCGCTGTGCGTGGCCTCGCAGGCCCGGCCCTGGCAGCGCGCCAGCCTTGACGGCATCTGCACGGTCGCCCGCCGGCTGGTGGAAATCAAATGTGGTGACAAGGTCTATGCACTGACCGAGGCATCAGGCGAAGTGCCGGGTTATTATGTCGGGCAATTGCAGCACACGCTGGCGGTCACCGGCTATGACAGCATCGATTTCTGGGTCTGGCTGCCGGGCAAGCCGCCGCTGCACCTGACCGTAGCGCGCGACGAGGATTACATCGACCGGCTCAACGAGCGCGGCGCGGCGTTCTGGGCACGGGTCATGGCCGCGCGCGCGGCCTGAGCCTCAGATATCCTGCGCCAGCCGGCCATAAAGGTCGGGCCGGCGGTCGCGGAAAAAGCCGAAGGCGGCGCGGTGGCGGGCTGCAAGGTCCAGATCGAGCGTGGCGATGACATGGCCGGGCGTGGCATCGTCCAGTTCGGAAATGATGTCGCCGCGCTGGTCGCAGATGAAGCTGGTGCCGTAAAAACCCTGCTCGTGCGGCGTCCCGGCCTCCTCGATGCCGATGCGGTTGCAGGCCAGCACCGGCACGACATTGGACACGGCATGGCCCACCATGGCGCGGCGCCACAGCCGGCGGGTATCAAGGCCCGGGTCATGCGGCTCGGCTCCGATGGCGGTGGGAAACAGCAGCACATCGGCGCCCATCAGCATCAGAGCGCGGGCGGTTTCAGGATACCATTGGTCCCAGCAGATGCCGACGCCGATATTGCCCAGGCGCGTCGGCCAGACCCTAAAGCCGGTGTTGCCAGGGCGGAAATAGAATTTTTCCTCATAGCCCGGCCCATCGGGAATATGGCTCTTGCGATAGACGCCCATGACGTTGCCGCCATCGTCGATCATCGCCAGGCTGTTGTAATGATGGTGCCCATCTTTTTCGAAAAAACTGGTGGGTATGAAGGTTTTCGTCTCAAGCGCCACTTCGCGCATCGCAGCGACCGCCGGATGCCTGTCCAGCGGCAGGGCATTGGCAAACAGTCCCTCGTCCTCGTGCCGGCAGAAATAATGGCCTTCGAACAATTCGGGCGGCAGGATCAATTCGGCCCCGGCTGCCGCAGCGCCGCGCACGGCGGTCGCGGTCATGGCAATATCGGCGTCGCGGTTGCCGGAAAAGGCCAATTGCAGGCCGGCCAAGGTGATGGTGCTGCTGGTGATGGTGCGGGTCATGCCGGCCCCGTTACAGCGGCAATTGCTGCGTGATGCAGTGGAAGCTGCCGCCGCCAGTCAGGATATGGTCGGCGCGCAGGCCGATGCAATCGCGGTCGGGGAACAGCGCCGCCAGCGACGCCAGCGCCGCTTCATCCGAAGGTGTGCCATAGGTCGGCACGATCACGGCAGCATTGGCGATGTAGAAATTCATGTGGCTGGCCGGCACGATCTTGCCGTCACGGCGCACGCGGCCGGGCGAGGGTATCGGCACCACGTCCAGGCCGAAATCCAGGGCGCGATCATGCGCATCGAGCATCACGTCACGGTTGGGGTCGTCTTCGGACGGCACCGGCAACGCCAGCACACCAGGCGCCACAAAGCGCGCCAGATTGTCGACATGGCCATCGGTATGGTCGTTCAAAAGCCCTTCGCCCAACCACAACAGCCGATCGATGCCGAGATCGCGGCGCAGGTGCGATTCGATTTCCGCCCTGTCCATACGCGGATTACGGTTGGGGTTGAGCAGGCATTGCTCGGTGGTCACGGCCAATCCGGTGCCATCGACATCGATGGCGCCGCCCTCCAGCACCCAGCCGTGGCGCGCGACCGGCACGCCAGCAGCAGCAGCCACAAAAGCTGCCACACCGTCATCACCGGGAAGCTGATACTTGCCGCCCCAGCCGTTGAATCGAAACGCCGCCGCCGCCACGCCGTGCGCCGAACGCAGGAACAGCGGCGCCGTGTCACGGAACCAGATGTCGCCAAAGGCAAATTGGTGCAGCCGCACGCGCCCGGCGGCGATTTCGGGGCCAAGCTGGTCATGCGCCGCTGCATCTGCTTCGGCACCGGCCACAACCAGCTCGACGATCTCTCCCGGCGCAATGGCACGCACCATCGCTGCAACTTCGGCCTGTGCCGGCGCCAGATCCTCGACCCACAGATCGGGGTCGCTGGGAAACGCCGTCCATGTCGCGGCATGCGGCGCCCATTCGGCAGGTTGCCGTGCGGTCATCGCCCGCAGCCCTGTTTCAACACCTGGTGGACCACTCGCCAAACTTTCTGACTGAATTCACATATTTGGGATGTTTGCCAGCCAAGCCCGCACGGCGCAACGATTCATGCAGGTGGCGGCTCGGCGTGTTCGTCTGCGAGGCTGCTGGGTGCAGGGCTTCCGAGTGCAAGCCCCTTGAACCCCTGTGCCACGACATACCATTCGCTCGACCCCTTGCGGCTGGCGGGCGGCTTGACATGCTTGACGGTGGCGAACGCCTTTTTCAGCGCGGACGTCAGCGTGGAATCGCCGCCGCCGGCCAGCACCTTGGCGACGAAATCGCCGCCGGGCCGCAGCAGCCGCGTCGCCATGTCCAGCCCGGCCTCGATAAGCCCCATGGTGCGCAAATGATCGGTCTGTTTATGGCCGACGGTATTGGCCGCCATGTCGGACATGACCAGATCGGCCAGACCGCCCAACGCTGCCTTGATCATCGCCTCGCTGTCGTCATCAAGAATGTCCTTTTCGAACAGCACGACGCCGGGAATGGGTTCGATGGGCAGCAGGTCGATGCCGACGATGCGCGCGCGGGGCCGGTGTTCGAGCACGACCTGGCACCAGCCGCCGGGCGCCGCGCCCAGATCGACAACCCGGTCGATGCCCGCCAGCAGGTTGAACTGGGTATCAAGTTCCTTGAGCTTGAAGGCCGAGCGGCTGCGGTAGCCGGCGGCGCGGGCGGCCGCCACATACGGGTCGTTCAAGTGCCGTTCCAGCCAGCGCGTGGACGAGGTGGAGCGCTTGCGCGCGGTCTTGACGCGTACCTTGCCGCCCCTTGAGCGGCCCGATGGTCCTTCGCCGATGGTCATACGCCTGCTGCCCAGACGCCGTCGCGCCCCATCAATGTCCGCAAAATACCCTCCCGGATGCCGCGATCCGCGACCTTGACCCGGCCGCCGGGCCAGCGACGCAATATGGTGTCGAGAATGGCGCAGCCCGCCACGATTAGCTCGGCCCGGTCGGCGCCGACACAGGCGATACGCCCGCGTTCGGCAACGCTCTGGTGCGCGATAGACAGGCACAGCCCCGCCAACGGGTCGGTTGGAATGGCGCAGCCATCAACCTGCCTTCGGTCATAGCCGGGCAGGCCAAGCTGGACGCTGGCCAGCGTCGTGATCGTGCCCGATGTGCCAAGCAACTGCACTTCGCGCACGCCGCGCGCGTCCAGCCGGGCGGCAAAGCGTTCCAGGTCGGGCATCACTCGGCCGAGCATGCGGTCATAGGCTTGGGCGCGGGTCTGGCTGCACGGCCATTGCGGCTCGGTCTCGGCCAGGCTGACCACGCCCCATGGCAGGCTGATCCAGTCGATGATGTCGGGCTGGCCGTCATGGCCGCGCGCTGGCGAGACAAGCATCAATTCGGTCGATCCGCCGCCTATATCGAACACCAGCGCCGGCGGGCCATCCACGTCGATCAGCATATGGCAGCCCAGCACAGCCAGCCGCGCTTCTTCGGCAGCGCTGATGACGTCCAGCATGATACCGGTTTTTTCGTACACCCGTTCAACAAACTGGGCGCCATTGGCGGCGCGCCGGCAGGCCTCGGTGGCGACATTACGGGTCAGGCGCACATCGCGGCGCGCCAGCTTTTCGGCACAGGCACACAATGCCGCCAGCGTGCGGTCCATCGCCGCTTCGGACAAGCGGCCCATTTCCAGCAACCCCTCGCCCAGCCGGACGACACGCGAATAGGCGTCGACGACGGTAAAGCCGTCGGGACTGGGCCGGGCGATCAGCAAACGGCAATTGTTGGTGCCAAGATCGAGTGCACCATAGCTGCGGCCGCGGCGCGGCGGCGGTTGCCCTCTCACCGGGGCTGCAGGTTTGACAGGGGGCAGGCCCCTGGGCTGCGCTTGCGCGGCGCGGCGCGGCTGCCCCTTGGTCGCCCCCGCAACTCCGGGCGAAGAACCGGGCGCCTGCACGCGGCGCCCGGGCCCTTGCGGCCCGGCATCATCGGCAAAAGCCGCCATTGTCATCCCAATCGTATCACTGGCCGACATATGTCTGACCAGAACCTGAAATGACGCTAACGCGGCTGGCGTCTGAACGCAAATCGGGCGAACACAAATCGGACCGGTATGCCATCTGGATGTTGACGAAGCGGCGAGGCCCGACTAAACGCCCGGCTTCATCGCCCGTTGCCCCGTCGTCTAACGGTAAGACAGCAGACTCTGACTCTGTTTATCGAGGTTCGAATCCTTGCGGGGCATCCAGGCGCGGCATTCCTGGCAGTTGCAAAAATCCTGATCTGGCCCGTTGCATCCGGATACGGAGACGCTATACGGGCGGCCTTCCGTCGCAGGAAAATCGTGCGTGGGGGCAGTAGCTCAGATGGGAGAGCGCAGCAATCGCACTGCTGAGGTCAGGGGTTCGATCCCCCTCTGCTCCACCAACGACCCGGCCCGAAGCCGTCACCCAAGACTACCTAGTGATTGCGCTGTCCGCCGCCACGCCAAGGGCGTATAATCAGCACTGCCGCATGTGCCGCGGCGGGAGTCAAACCCATGATCAATGTCATTGTCACGCTTGTCGTGATTGGCGTGCTGCTCTGGCTCATCAACACCTATGTGCCGATGGCCGGGTCCATCAAGTCCATCCTCAATGCCGTCATCGTCATTGCCGTGGTCCTTTGGTTGCTCAAGGTTTTCGGGCTTTTGCAGGGCGTCAATCTCGGCTGACAATCGCAGCGCGTCACGCGAACCGCCCCTCGACTTGTTCGCACGCCGTGGCATAACGGGCCGATCCGAACGGGACGACCTGCACGGGACGAGGGGCAAATATGACCAAGGGATTTTCGCTGCGCCGGCGCGCGCCGGCCATGCTGCTGACGTGTGCGCTGCTGGCCGGTTCGGCCTATGCCGCCGAAGCGCCGGCACGGCACGCCTTTGGCGTCGATGACCTCGCCCGTATCCGCACCGTCGGCAGTCCTGCGCTGGCACCGGGCGGCGACTGGGTCGCCTACACAGTGCGCGCCACCGATGTCGCCGCCGACAAGGCCGCCAGCCATGTCTGGATGACAAGCTGGGACGGCAGCCGTCATGTCCAGTTGACGTCGCGCGACAAGGAAAGCGAATCCCTGCCGCGCTTCAGTCCCGATGGCACCCGCATCGCCTTTGTGTCCAGCCGCAGCGGCAGCGGCGAAAAGCCCGAGGAATCGCGACTCTGGCTGCTGGACCGCGCCGGCGGCGAGGCCAGGCCGGTGCTCGGCGTCAAGGGTTCGGTCGATGACTATGTCTGGTCCCCGGATGGCAAGCAGCTGGCCCTGATCCTGATGGACCCCGATCCCGATGCCAGTGACGCCAAGGACGACGACAAGAAACCCAAGCCGATCGTCGTGGATCGTTTCCAGATCAAGACCGATGGCGAGGGCTATCTCGGCAACCGCCGCCACCGGCTCTGGCTGTATGATTTCGCCTCCGGCACAGCCAGGCGCCTGACCAGCGGTGACTTCGACGAGGCGCTTCCGGCATGGGCGCCGGACGGCTCGGCCATCGTTTTTGTCTCGGACCGCAGCACTGACCCGGACCGTGGCTATGACAGCAACCTCTATCGTGTTTCTCCCACCGGCGGCGCCGAACCACAGCGACTGACCAGC
>NZ_JANPCD010000103.1:0-6210 GCF_031430775.1 Sandarakinorhabdus sp.
TTCGTGAGGGTTGACGGGCAGCCCGGCCACATCGGCAACATTATATTCAAACGCGATGGCAAGTGCTTCGGGATCGGCTCCGGGCACCAGCGCCAGCACGGCCAAGGGTCGCTTTTCCCCGACGAGGTGCAAATTGTCGATGAAGCGCAGATCGGCACGCCAGTCGGCGCCGTCCATGGCGAGTATCAGCAAGACCACGGCGCCTTCAGCGACTTGCTGCGTGGCCTCGTCGATCGACATGACATCCAGCTGGGTGTCGGGCGGCAGCAATGACTGCACATCCAGCGCCGTGGCCGGATTGCCGCTACTGCTGACGAAACCGATCCTGAATGACATGTTGTGCCCAGCCTCGACCCCAGACAGGCTTGCCCGTCTGTCAGTTACGTTTTTTCCAGCGTCTCCGATGCCGGGGCTGCTCTCCGGCACCGCTGGGCAAGACACACCCTCATATGTCCTGCGTCATTCCTGCGCCCGCCTCGGTGCTTGGCATATCCCGGGACAACGCCTAGGAAATACTGCACCGAAGCAACTGCGCATCGGATGACACGCAGATGCAGACTATAAGAGATGCTTAACAGACAAGTGGTTAATGAAGACCTTATGGTGCTGGCACTGCGTGTGCTTGGGCATGTCGCCGGCGATGGCGACATGGGGCCGCGCTTGCTGGCCCTGACTGGCCTTGACGCCGATGGGCTGCGGGCGCGTGCGTCCGATCCGGCGCTGCTGGGCGCGGTGATTGCCTTTTTGATGGCGCGCGAGGCGGACCTGATCACGACCGCCGCCGCGCTTGAGGTGCCGCCGTCAGCGATCGTGCGGGCCGGCCAATCGCTCGGCGAGGATGAAATTTGACCAGACCGCTGATCATTTCCGATTGCGACGGCGTCCTGCTCGAATTCATCGCGCCGTTCATCGCATATCTCGATTCCGCGCATGGCCTGACCCTGCGCCTCGACAGCTTTGCCCTGACGGGCAATGTGCGGCACGCCGATGGCACGCCGGTTGCGCCAGAGCGCTTCCCGCCGCTGCTCGATGGCTTTTTCACCACGCATATGAATACGCAGATGCCAGTGCCCGGTGCGGTGCACGCGCTGGCGACACTGGCCCGGGATTGTGACATCGTCGTGCTCACCAATATCGCCGACCATCATGCGCAGGTCCGCACCGCCGAGCTGGCGCGGCTGGGCATGCCGTTTCGCGTCATCGGCAATCATGGTCCCAAGGGCGCCCCGATCAAGGCATTACTCGACGAGTTTCAACCGAGCCGCGCGGTGTTCATCGACGACCTGCCGCCGCACCACACATCGGCGCGTGGCCAGGTGCCACATGTCCACCGGCTGCACATGGTGGCCGAACATGCGCTGCGTACGCTGATACCCGCCGCGCCCGACGCCGATGCCCGCATCGACGACTGGCCCGATGCGCTGGTCCATATCCAGACAATCCTGAAAGGTTGACCGTCATGACCGATACACCCGAATCCCGTCTCGCATCGCTTGGCATCGTCCTGCCGGTCGCCGCGCCGCCGGCAGCCAATTATGTCCCCAGCGTCATGGCGGGCGGACTGCTGCATATTTCGGGCCAGATCCCGTTTGCCGATGACGGCAGCCTGGTCAAAGGCCGGTTGGGCGATGATTTCGACATCGCCGCCGGACAGGATGCGGCGCGGCGCTGCGCCATCGGCCTCATCGCCCAGATGGCGGCGGCCGTCGGCGACCTTGGCCGGGTGACCCGGGTGGTCAAGCTGGGCGTATTCGTGGCGTCCACACCTGATTTCACGAACCAGCCCGAAGTGGGCAATGGCGCCTCTGACCTGATGGTCGCGGTGTTCGGCGATGCCGGCCGCCATGCGCGTTCGGCAGTCGGCGTGGCGGCCCTGCCGCGCGGCGTCGCGGTGGAAATCGACGCCATCGTCGCCATTGATTGAGCCGGCGGACGCCCAGCCCTTGGTGGAAGTTTAGGCCTTGACCGAAACCCGCGTGCGTATTGTTGGTGCTGCTGCCGAAATTTCGGCGGCACATTGGAACGCGTGCGCCGGAGAGGACAACCCCTTCACCCGGCACGAATTTTTCGCTGCATTGGAGGAATCCGGCAGTGCCACGGCACGCACGGGCTGGCAGCCGGTGCATCTGGTGATCGACGGTGATGACGGCGCGCCGGCGGCGATCATGCCCGGCTATCTGAAATCGCACAGCCAGGGCGAATATGTCTTCGACCATGGCTGGGCCGATGCCCTTGAGCGGTCGGGCGGGCAATATTACCCCAAATTGCAATGCGCGGTGCCGTTCACGCCCGCGACGGGCAACCGCCTGCTGCTGCGGGACCCGGCGCTTGGGCCAGGACTGCTGGCGGGTGCCGAGGCACTGGCGCGCGCCAACAACCTGTCGAGCGTGCACGCCACGTTCCTGCCGCCGCAGCAGCAGGCCATGTTCGAAGACCGTGGCTGGCTGATGCGCATTGGTGAGCAATTTCACTGGCAAAATCAGGGCTATGGCTGTTTCGATGACTTCCTTGGCGCGCTGTCGTCGTCGAAACGCAAGGCCATCCGCAAGGAACGCATCCGCGCCGTGGAAAGCGGCATCGACATCGTCCATGTCACCGGCGCCGCACTGACCGAGGCGCATTGGGACGCGTTCTGGACATTCTATCAGGACACGGGCGCCCGCAAATGGGGCCGGCCCTATCTGACGCGCAGCTTTTTCAGCCGCATCACCGAAACGATGGGTGACCGCGTGCTGTTGATGCTGGCGCTGCGCGGCGGCGTGCCCATTGCTGGCGCGCTCAACTTCATCGGCGGCGACTGCCTGTATGGCCGCTATTGGGGCGCATCCGAAGACGTGCCCTGCCTGCATTTCGAGCTGTGCTATTATCAGGCCATCGAATGGGCGATCCGGCATGGCCGCGCCCGTGTCGAGGCCGGCGCCCAAGGCGCGCACAAGCTGGCGCGCGGCTATCGCCCGGTGCCGGTGGTGTCGGCGCATTACATCCCCGACGCCGGATTTCGCCATGCCATTGCCGATTATCTGGTGCGCGAAAGCCGGGCGGTCGCCGCCGATATCGAGGCGCTGGACATGGCCACGCCGTTCAGACGCGGCTAAGCTGCTGCCATGCAAGTTTCCAACATGAAAACCCTGTCTTTCCGCCTGCTGGCACTGCTGGCGCTTGTTGGGGCGCCGGCAGCGGCACAAACATATCGGCTCAGCGATGCCGAACGGGAATCGGTGAAGAACGAAGCGGCGCTCGGCCCCGAGCGCGCACCGGTGTTGACGCCGGTGCCACTGACAAAGACCTTTGCCGGGGCGCAGTCGGTGCTCGATCGCTCGCTTTATCCTGAATTGACGGATGGCGGTGAGGTGCGCGACCGGCGCATGCACGGCGAGGTCAGCGTCTTTGCCGGGAGCGGCGGCGCGCTGGGTTTTGCCGGCACCACGGCCTTTCCGCTGGGTGAAACCGGCATGGCCAGCATTTCGGTTGCCATGGGGCGGCTGCCCGGATTTGGGTTTGGCTCCGGTTTCAATCAGGGCTTCGGGGACCCGCTTGACATCGGGCGAGGGCCGTTTGGGCTTGGTAGATCGCAGGGGCGTTTTCAGGGCAGGCCCAGCTTCTAGCCGCCCGTCCTAGCCGCCGGCATCGCGGCGCTTGGTGCGCAGCGTTGGCGGCGCCGCAGCCGGATCTTCGGGCCAAGGGTGCCTTGGATAGCGGCCGCGTAGATCCTTGCGGACATCGGCCCAACTGCCGGCCCAAAATCGCGGCAGGTCGCGCGTGACCTGGATGGGGCGGCCCGCAGGCGAGGTCAGCCGCAACGTCAGCGGCACGCGCCCTTCACCGACATGCGGATGTGCGCAAAGCCCGAACAGCGCCTGCACACGCACATCGACAGCCGGGCCGCCGGGTTCGGCATAATCGATGGTGTGGTGGCTGCCTGCCGGAGTGATGAACTGGCGCGGCGCGAAGCTGTCCAGCCGGCGGATTGCGGCCCAGCCGATCAGCCCTTCGAGCGCGCCGGCCAGCCCGGCATCGCCCAGATCGCCAAGCCGCCGCCGCCCGGACAGGCTGGGCGCCAGCCATTGCGGCAGAGCAGCCAGAAGCGCGGCGTCGGACACGTCCGGCATGTCCGCAAGGCCTGATGCATGGGCAAAGCCCACCCTGGCACGCAAACCAAGGCTGGCATCGCCCCATGGCAGGACCGACAGGCCTTGGGCCGCCACGCCATCCAGCAGCGCGGCGGCAATCTGTGCCGGGTCGGCACGGGTATCGCTGCCGCGCGAAAGGGTTATGGCGCCCAGCCGCCGCACCGTGTCGGCGATAACGCCGCCGGTGGCAGGATCGAACGCCAGAACCGCCTCGCTGGTGATGCCAAGGCCAGGCAGGCCGGCGATGCTCGCCTCGTCGAGCGGCGCGCCAAGCAACAGCCGTGCGCCCGCCGCCGCGCCCGAGGCATCACCGACGACAATCCAGGGTGCGGACGCAAGCGGCTCATGCGCCTCGATGGTCACGGCGCGGCCATTGGCCATCAGATAGGGCGCGCCCGCCGCGCCCCGGCGCTTGGCCACCCGGTCTGGAAAGGCCAGCGCCAGGCACTGGCCGGCGGCATCTGCCGGCAGTTCATGGTCATCGCGACCGCCAGCAGCTTTCGCCCATCGCGCCGCCAGCTGCCGCGCGCTTTGCGCCCGTTGGCCCCGCTCGCCGGCCAACTGTCGAAGCCGGATATCAAGATCGCGGCTCGGCCCCCCCAGCCCGCGTTCCGTCAGCAGTATCGCCACGCGCGCCGCCAGCCCGGCCATACCCCGCGCAGCGGCCGCCACCAGCATATGGCCCAGCACCGGCGGCAACGGCAGCGCGGCGATACGTTCGCCGTGCGGCGTCGGCCGGCCATCGGCGGTGATGGCGCCCATGACCAGCAGCCGCGCCCGCGCCTCGGCCACAGCGGCTGCTGGCGGCGGATCCAGCCAGCGGAGCTGGCCCGGTTCGGCGACGCCCCAGCGCGCACATTCGAGCACCAGGCCCGTCAGGTCGCTTTCAAGAATCTCGGGAGGGTCGAAACGCAGGCGGCCGGCTGTCTCGGCGGCTTCCCACAGGCGAATGGCGGTGCCGGGTGCTGTGCGGCCCGCGCGGCCGGCACGCTGGGTGACGGCGGCCTGGCTGGCGCGCTGCGTCACAAGCCGGGTCAGGCCGACGCTGCGGTCATGGCGGGCGCGCCGGGCCAGCCCTGAATCGATCACCACCCGCACGCCATCGATGGTGATCGATGTTTCGGCGATGCTGGTCGCCAGCACCACCTTGCGGGTGCCGGGCGGCGGCGGCGCGATGGCGGCACGCTGGTCCATGCCGTCGCGCGCGCCATAAAGGCGGTGGACGGTGACATCGGCGGCAATCCTGCCCTCCAGCCGCTCGGCCACGCGTTCGATCTCGGCGGCGCCGGGCAGGAACGCCAGCACGCTGCCCGGCTCCTCGGCCAGCGTGCTGCGGATGGCGCCGGCCATGGCGTCCTCGATGCGGATAGCGGCATCGCGGCCGATATGGCGCAGCGTCACCGGGAACATCCGGCCCAGGCTTTCGATACGCACCAGATCGGGCAACAGCGTTTCATAGGCGGCGCCGTCAAGCGTTGCCGACATCAGCAGCAGCCGCAGGTCGGGCCGCAGCGCCGCGCGCGCATCGAGCGTCAGTGCCAGCGCCAGATCGCTTTCGAGGCTGCGTTCATGGATTTCGTCGAACAGCACGCCGGCGACGCCGGGCAAATCCGGGTCGGCGACCAGCATGCGGGCGAAAATGCCCTCTGTCACCACTTCGATGCGGGTGGCGGCTGATACCTTGCTGTCCATGCGGGTGCGATACCCGATGGTCTGGCCAACCGCCTCGCCGGCCTGCGCCGCCATGCGCTCGGCCGCACTGCGCGCCGCCAGCCGGCGCGGCGACAGCAGGATCAGCTTGCCGGTGCCCAGCCATGGCGCATCCAGCAGGGCCGGTGCCACAGCCGTGGTCTTGCCGGCACCGGGCGGCGCCACCAATGCCACGGGCGCGCCGCGCGCCAGGGCATCGCGCAGCGCCGGCAATATGTCTTCGACAGGCAGGGCCATGCGGCGGGATTGGCCCTAGTGGCCGCCAAAGGCCAGAAGCGAATGCACATCGACGCCCGCAGCACGCAGCCGCGCAGCGCCGCCAAGGTCGGGCAGATCGATGGCAAAACGCGCGCCGACGACATCGGCACCG